>CAYYRQ010000004.1:0-101153 GCA_964474215.1 uncultured Alphaproteobacteria bacterium | reverse complement strand
ATATAAAATATTTTTTTCTATTTTTTATTTTTATTTTTTCTGCTCATGCGATGGAGAAATCTCCACCCGCTGAAAAACAAGCTCTAAAAAGACAAAGGCCTTCACAGCCTGCGGATCAACTCCCTCAACCAAATAAGAGAAAATTAGATGCACAAGAATTTTTAGCGAGCCTTCCCAGGACGCCAGTTGTTAAATACTATTGTAGTTGTTTATCAAACCCTGAACTTCTCCCAACAAATCGAGCCATGATTTTTTCAGCCTTAGGTGATCACCTTAAGGATCAAAAACATCCCCTTGAAGCGCTTCAGTCATACATTCGTGCTATAAATATTAAAAATGCTGATGGCACCGATGCCCTTGATGGTGACACACGGACAATAACCCTTAGCAGCTATGCGAAACTCAATAAAAAATATCAAATTGTTCGAAGGCAATTACAGATGATACTGAATCAAAGAGGACATCAAAGACCTTGATTTCTATATTTTGTTTCAGAACTGGCTTTTTGAATGAAACCATTACCGATTTGAACAGCTTGATCGAGAGCTTTGTTTGCAGGTCTCTGTTTTTCAAATACGGCTTCCATAGCATCAATGAGAGCCTCACGCACATCAATAAATCCAGGAATCCGCAACCCCTTTGAATAAGCTGTGGGAGATAGCATCAACGATTCTATTCCGATATGGGCTTGAGGATTTTTATCGTAGTAACCCGACTTTTTAATAAGTTGATAGGCTGCTTTCGAGAGGGGCATGTAGCCTGTCATTTCTGCCCAGAATTGTTGATTTTCAGGCTGGGCAATAAAGTTAAAAAATTCAGCCACCCCTTTTTCATGGACCTCATCATGACCTTTGATCGCCCACAAAGCCGCCCCTCCTGTGACCAAATTGTGAGGTTCTTTTGTTAAGACTTTCCAATAGGGCAAGGGGCCAACGCTGACTTTAAAATCTGCTGGCTTTTGGAGCATCACGAGACGACTTGTTCCTTGCAGGATCATAGCACATTTGCCACTCGTAAAGAGTTTTTCAGGCTCTTGAACAAAGCGTCCTGAATACTGAAAAATCCCCTTTTGCTGCCACTCGGCAAACTTGCCAATGTTATAAAGAAAGGGTTCAGCACTCACGAGAAGCTTTGGATTCTCGCCTGTAAAACCATTATCATCTGTTGCAAAAGGTACGTTATGACGCGCCCCAAAGTGTTCGAGCAAATAACCTGAGGGCCAAGCCGTTGTGAGGGCACACGAAAATCCCGCTTTTTTCAGTTTCTCAGCATAAGCCTCGACATCTTCCCATGTGGTCGGCGACTCTTTTAGGCCTGCTTTTTCGAACGCTTCCGTATTGTAATACAAAAGACCAGTTGAAACATTAAAGGGAAGCCCCATGAGCTGATCTTGGTCATCGGAATAAAAAGCGATGATGGCTGGGAAGAGCCCTTCTGGAAAAGCATACCCATAGTTTTTTAAGAGTTCATGAGCAGGAATATACAAATCTTTCTGGGTCAAAAAAGTTGGTGTAGCAATCTCATATACTTGAAGAATATGGGGCGGGTTCTTTTTATCTTTTACAGCTTCAACGCCTGCTTTATAGGTTTCCGTGTAGTTACCCTTACGTGTTAAATTCACTACATATTGATCTTGAGAATGGTTGAATTTACCGACAAGCTCGACAAGCCTATCATTGATAAAGCCCTCCAGGGCATGCCACATCTCAAGCTTAATCGGCTTAGCTGAAAGATTTTGCAAGGTTAGCAAAAGAAGGACAAATGTTAAAAGAAGGGACCTAAAAAGTTCTTTCATAAAGCATTTCTTCATTAATTTTCATGTTTCCAAAGAGTTTTCATAATTGTATGGTCTTTTACACTTTCAGGCACTCCCAGTTTTGTATTGAGAGTATTTCCTATCAATTCTCTTTCCATACGCAGCTGGCTTTTGGACTTAGGTTCCTTCTCGGCCCCTATTCCATCTTCCCCATCTCTATTCTCAAACCTCGCAAACTTTTCCTTTTCATTCAGCTCTACTTTAATATTCATCTCATCAGTTATCTTCATCAGCTCAAACTGTGTGGGCTCTTTAATTACTTGAGGAATTGGTCCACCATCCGCATAGGCCATCAGCGGCATTAGAATGACAAAACTGAAAACGTAAAAAGGTCCCATCATAAAAACCTCACCTACCTATTTAATTTATCTTGCAGCAATTTGTTTACCAAACCTGGATTTGCTTTACCTTGCATGGCTTTCATAACTTGCCCCACAAAAAACCCAAAGAGCTTTTCTTTACCACCATGGTAGTCTTCAACCATTTTAGGGTTCTCGCTAAGGACTTTGTCAATGACTTCGAGAATAGCTCCATCGTCTGAAACCTGTTTAAAGCCATGCTCATCAATAATCGTAGGTGCATCTTTACCCGACTCCCACATCAGCGCAAAAATATCTTTTGCCATCTTTCCTGAAACGGTCCCATCTTGAATCGCATTGACAAGGCCTGCTAAGTTCCCTGAACTTACGGAACAAGTCGCAAGGGTCTTATTCTCCCGGTTGAGGGCACCAAAGAGTTCTCCAATAGTCCAGTTGGCAAGCATTTTTGCTGTTTTCCCATCTAGAGGTTTTAAGTGCTTCAATCCCTCTTCGAAATAAACCGCTGTTTCTTTTTCGCTCACTAAAACAGAGGCATCATACGCCGTAAGCTGATAGTCAGCTATATAGCGAGCCTTCTTTGCATCAGGAAGCTCAGGCAAAGACTTTTTTATTTGTTCAACCCACGTCGCATCAATCACAAGAGGCGGTAAATCGGGATCTGGAAAATAGCGATAGTCATGGGCATGTTCTTTACCCCGCATCGGACGGGTTGTTCCCTTATTCGCATCAAACAGGCGCGTTTCTTGGACCACCTCTCCCCCATCTTCCAATAAGGCTACTTGCCGTTCAGCCTCATAATCAATGGCCTGGGCTAGGAATTTGATGGAGTTAACGTTCTTAATTTCCGCCCGGGTCCCAAGCTCCCCTCCTGGCTTACGCACCGAAATATTAACGTCAACACGCATACTTCCTTGGTCCATGTTTCCGTCACAGGTTTCTAAAGAACGCAGAATGGACCTAAGCTTTCGCACATAGGCGGCCGCCTCTTCTGAACTTCGCATATCGGGCTCGGAAACAATTTCCATTAAGGCAACGCCGGACCTGTTTAAATCGATGTAAGTCTTTTCGGGGTGCTGATCGTGAATACTTTTGCCTGCATCTTGCTCAAGATGGAGACGCGTGATGCCTATCCGACGGGACTTCCCATCCTCAAGTTCAATATCTAAATACCCCTCGCCCACAATCGGATGTTGAAACTGAGAAATCTGATAACCCGCCGGCAAATCCGCATAGAAATAATTTTTACGATCAAAGACGGATTTTAGGTTAATTTCGGCATTAATCCCCAGTCCCGTCTTTACGGCTTGTTCCACACAGAATTTATTTATAACGGGAAGCATTCCGGGCATAGCTGCATCTACGAACGAAACTTGCTCATTCGGTTCCGCACCAAAAGCCGTTGCTGCTCCTGAAAAAAGCTTAGCATTTGAGATAACTTGGGCGTGAACTTCAAGTCCTATGACGAGTTCCCAAGGGCCTGTTGTTCCTTGATAAAAATATTGATCACTCATCTCAGTCATTTATCTCCCCAAAAAAGGTTGAAAATTAGCAGATTTTTCAATAACGCGTCCAGCTTGAAACAATACGTTTTCATTAAACGCGGGCCCAATAAGCTGTAACCCCAGAGGTAACCCCTCTTGAGACAAACCTGCCGGAACAGAAATGCTGGGCAGGCCTGCGAGGTTAGCAGGAACGGTTAACACATCATTCAAATACATCACCACCGGATCCGTTGGCGCCTCATCTAAAGCAAAGGCTGCCTCAGGCGTGGTTGGCGTCAACACAACATCCACGCTTTGAAATGCAACTTCAAAATCTTGACGAATCAAGCGGCGAACTTTTTGAGCCTTTAGGTAATAGGCATCATAGTATCCCGATGAGAGAACGTACGTTCCAATCAGAATACGCCGCTGAACCTCTTCACCGAATCCTTCACTGCGGGTATTTCTATAAAGCTCATCTAGATTTTTCCCAGGAACGCGTAAGCCGTAGCGTACTCCATCATAACGAGCCAAATTTGAGGACGCTTCTGCAGGTGCTAGAATGTAATATGTTGGCAAGCTGTATTGGGTATGAGGCAAGCTAATTTCAACAATTTCAGCACCGGCTTCTTGTAGCCACTTCTTGCCTTGCTCCCATAAACGAACGGTTGTCTCATTCATTCCCTCGAGAAGGTACTCTTTGGGTATTCCAACACGCAGTCCTTTAACGCCTTGATCAAGTAACTTTTCAAAATCGGGCACTTCAACAGATGCCGACGTTGAATCGTTGGGATCATATCCCGCCATCACTTTAAGCATCATCGCCGCATCGCGCACATCTCTGGTCATAGGACCCGCTTGATCTAATGATGAAGCAAACGCCATAATACCCCAACGGGAGCATCGGCCATAGGTTGGTTTGATGCCGACAATTCCTGTAAAAGCAGCGGGTTGACGAATCGAACCCCCCGTATCCGTTCCGGTTGCTGCAATGGCAAGCCCCCCGGCAACAGCCGCAGATGAGCCCCCTGAGGATCCACCAGGGGTTAAATCCTTTCCGCCTTCTTGCTTCCAAGGGTTAATAACGCTCCCATAATAACTGGTCATATTCGAAGACCCCATGGCAAATTCATCCATGTTTGTTTTGCCCAGAAAAACAGCACCAGCTTCTTTTAAATTATGGGAAACCCTTGATTCATATTGGGGAACATAGCTCTCCAAAATATGAGAGCCTGCTGTGGTCGTTATACCTTCTGTACAAAATAGATCTTTAATCCCAAGCGGCATACCCTCAAGATCTTTTGCTTCTCCTTTGGCTATACGCTTATCACTCTCTTCAGCCATCTTAAGAGCTATTTCGGGCGTTTCCAAAACATAAGCATTTAAGGAACGATTCTTTTCCATATGATCAAGGTAGGCTTGGGTTAGCTCAACCGCAGAAAATTCTTTTTTCAAAAGCCGATCTTTGGCTTCACCCATTGTTAGTTTAATTAGCTCGCTCATTTTCTATTCCACAACTTTAGGGACAACAAACATATGGCATGCTTCTTCCGGCGCATTCGCCAAGATTTTTTTGACTATTTCGCCATCATTAATTACATCTTGGCGCATGGGCATAGTTGGGATATTGACTCCAGCAAGAGGTTCAACCTGGCTGGTATCCACCTCGTTTAACTGATCAATAAACTTAAGGATATGGTTGAGGTCTTTCTGCATAGCACCCATTTTCTCGCTTCCGAGGTTAAGCCGTGCAAGCTTAGCAATGCGCTGAATAGTCGCTTGATCTAGGGACATCGTTTGACTCCGAAATAAATGATTTTAGAGAATATGCCACAAAGCAAAGGGTCTGTCATCCCTTTGCAATAACCTAGGCTTCAAAAAGCAAGGAAAGATATTACCTACGGCCAAAGAGTTTTTCCATGTCCTCTCGCTTGAGCTCCACATAGGTGGGACGGCCATGGTTACATTGGCCAGAATGGGCTGTGGATTCCATTTGGCGCAAGAGGCTGTTCATTTCCTCGACTGTCAAACGACGCCCCGCACGAACACTTCCGTGACAGGCGCAAGTGGAGAGAACCTCCAGCAAGCGCTCTTTCAGATTTAGAGCACTTCCGAGTTCCTTAAGTTCATCCACAATATCCAAAATAAACTGCTTGGTATTGATCTCTCCCAAAAGTGCAGGAATCTCACACACCAGAACTGCTTTTTCCCCAAAGGGCTCAACAATTAAACCGAATTCAGCCAGGTCTGGGATGGCATCTTTAACAACATGAAGTTCTTGTTCCGAAAGCTCCACAACTTCAGGAATCAAAAGGGGCTGGCGCTTCACATGGCCCATTTCCTTTTTAAACCGCTCATAAACCAGCCGTTCATGGGCCGCATGTTGATCCACAATAATCATGCTCTCTTCCGTCTGGGACACAATATAGGTTTTGTGCACTTGGGCTTTAGCAAAACCAAGAGGTGGCGTCTCCAGTGATTCTTCAGGCTGAACGGTCGATTCATCATGAAAGGTGGCAGGATCTTCTCTCAAGGAAGTTGGCGCGTAAGTGGGAGCTGGTTGCATGATTGGTTGAGATTGAGGATAGGATGGCCGATAACCCGAACTCTTCAAAGCAGGCTGTGTATAAGGCTCGGAACGCAAAACTTTGAAAGCTTGTTGGCTCACAGTTGTTGAGGTTTGCTGGCTGGCCTCAGAAAGTGCATTTTTAATCGCACTAACGATCGTTCCTCGAATCAACCCACTATCTCGAAAGCGAACTTCCGTTTTAGCAGGATGAACGTTAACGTCCACTTCTTCTTTAGGAACATCCAAATAGAGGGCCAGTAAGGGATAACGGTTCGACGCTAACAAATCTTGGTAGGCAGCCCGGACCGCACCATGCAAGAGCTTATCCTTAACGGGGCGTCCATTAACAAAAAGGTATTGATGCGTCGCCGATGCACGATTTAAGGTGGGCAGAGAAATATATCCGCTCAAATGAACATCACCACGCATGACATCAAGGGCTAATGCGTTTTGCGCAAACTCTGTCCCCATGACTTGGGTTAGGCGATCTTTTAGAGAATCAACAGCCTTGTAATCAAAAACGGTTCGCTCTTCAGAAATAAGTTTGAAAGCAACTGAAGGATATGACATGGCTAGACGATTCAATAAGTCAACAGCATGGGATAATTCGGTAGTCGGTGCTTTCAAAAACTTCAATCGTGCGGGTGTTGCATAAAACAAATCTTTTACTTCGATGCGGCTTCCTTCTGGATGGGAGGCTGGCATGAGAGCTTGTTTTTCATTGCCTTCAATTTTTAAGATCCACGCTTCCTCAGCGCCCCGTGCGCGACTGGTTATATGCAAGCGACTAACAGCTCCAATGGATGGTAAAGCTTCGCCGCGGAAACCAAGGGTATGGATATCGAAAAGATCACTGGTCGGAAGTTTTGATGTGGCATGACGCTCAACGGCCAACTCCAGCTCATCATTATTCATACCAATTCCATTATCCGTAATGGCAATTAGGCTGCGTCCGCCATCCCTCAAATGAATAGAAATAGATGTGGCCTTGGCATCGATCGCATTTTCTACCAACTCCTTAACCGCAGATGCGGGACGCTCTATAACCTCTCCCGCTGCAATTTGATTGATGAGATGAGGTTCAAGCTTGCGTATTGTCATGCGGCTAAATATTCCCGTGCGAGTTTCTTGCCTTGTTCAACGGCAGGTTGGTCAAATGCATTCACATCTAAAAGATAAGAGGCCAATATAGTTTCGATCATGAAATGCATCATTAAAGCCCCAAGTGTTTCCTCGTCAATTTTATTAATTGTAATTAAACGCGTCGGACATTGGTTGGCGATAAGCGTCTTGTATGTCGCTTTGAACTCAGCTTCAAATAAGTCTCCCATCGTTTTTCCTTGGAACTCAGGAAGGAATGCGCTGTCGATCATATCCCCTTTCCCTCTCCAGTTTGGTGACAACAATGTAAAGAACTTATCTTTTGGTCCATCAAGATACAGCTGAAGCTGGCTGTGCTGATCAACGGTTCCAAGGGCGCGAATCGGGGTCGTGCCTTTTCCTTGTTTTCCCAGACTTTCCGCCCAGAGTTGACAATACCATGAGGACAACAGATTGAGCTGATCCGCATAAGGCATCATCACGGACTGTGTTTTACCTTGGTGCTTTTCAAGATAAACAGCCGTTGCCGCCCCCTGAAGAGCTGAGGGATCCTCGCTATTAAGATGATTGGACAATATGGATTTTGCCCCTCTGCGAAAAGCAAAGGGATCAAGCCCTGCTAAAATTAATGGAATTAAACCTACAATGGAAAAGCATGAATAACGCCCCCCCACATTGGTTGGATGGTCAAGGCACAGCCAATTGTTTTCATTTGCCAGACGGCGCAAAGGGTTATCCGTTGGCTCTGTAACGACCATGTAGTGATCTGTTTTAAAATGCTTCATGCATGTTAAAACTTGCATAAGCGTCTCAACCGTTGAGCCTGATTTAGAGACCGCTAGTATTCCAGTTCTTTGTGGATCATAGGTTTGAAAAAGCTTCGAAAACGTGTGGGGATCAATATTATCTACAAAACAAAGCTGTGGTTTTTTTTGTGAAGCCAAAGAATAAATCGCTTGGCCTCCCAAACTTGACCCACCCGTCCCAAGGATAATAACCGTTTCCAACCCACTTAGCTTTTGGATAGACTCTTGAAAGGATTGAATATCTGAACTGTTCTCAACCTGAGAAAGAGGGCCTAGGTCCCCTCTTCGATAAGCCTCACGAAATTTAGATAGTGCCTCTGACTGATGGCGCTTATCTAATTCATTTTGTTGGCTTTCAAGAAAACAGCCCTCTAGGTTTTGAGCATATATCATTATTTTCCTTACTACTTCCCATTAAGCTGAGGGACCTGTGAGAACGCATATAAGCTTCTCAGGTTTCAGCATATCTTGCATGAATTGATTCATCTCATCAAGCGTGACTTTTTCCGTATCTTCAATCAAAGATTCGGCTGCCCGAGGATCCAATTTTGAATCGAGCGCATCAATATATTCTCGCGCTACAGCCTCCGTACTGGTCAGACTAAGTACCTTTCCACGCCTAAAGCCTCTTTTTGCGCTCGTAAGTTCAGCTTGAGAAATTCCAAAGTCCCTCAGCCTTTCCCATTCAGATTTGATGAATTTAAGGACTTTCTGAGAAAGTTTACATTCACACGCATAAGCGCCTCTTAAAATATTAACACCATCATAGTGACTTTCATCAAATGATATGGAGTAAATATAGCCCCGTTTTGCTCTCAGCTCATCAAAAAATCGACCGGATAGAACATTGAGGAGGAGAATAAACTTTGGATAGTCTTTGTCGTTCGGTGCGACACCTGGTTGTACGAAATTCACAATAGATTGGGGGACATTTTTTTTGATCAATACATCCTTTGCATTCCAATTTGGCTTTAGGTGAATTTCTGAAGCCTTAGAGGTTTTCAAAGCGCCAAATGTCTCATCTAAAATCGCTGTCATCTCTTTCTTATTCGTATCTCCCACAACAACAATTTTAGGTTGATTGATGAGGAAATTTTTTCGTGTTTCCGCATCGAGCATTTCAGGCGTAATCTTTTCTACAGTCTTTTTTGCTTTTTCATAATTAAATTCGAAGGAATGTTTTGGAAAAAGGGTTTCAAGAAGTTTCAAATAGTTTAACGTATCTATATCTTCTCTAGCTTGGGCGAGGTAAGTCAACGTTTTCTGCTTTAAAAAGTTCAAGTTTGCTTTTTGAAATTGTGGATCACTCACAAGCTGGGACCATATTTTCAAGGCGGCTCCTACCCCCTCTTTTGTCGTTTTAAGCAAAATGTTGTTTCGAGATATACCCGTAGAAATGCCTACTTTTGCAGGTGTTTCATGTGAAAATCTTTGCAGTTCGATCGGCGAAAGGATACCGGCACCATTTTTTAACCCTTCACGAAGGAGCAAAGAGAGAGGAGAGAATGGTGAATTGGGGGCCCCTTTATCAAAGCTTAGATATATTGATATAACAGGCGACGTATGGTCTTCGACAAGCCAAACTTCCATACCCTTGGGCGTTTTAAAAGATTGAATGGGCAATACATCTGCTCCGGCAGGGCATGCGAATAGAAAAAACAACAAAAATAAATTTTGAATTAATGAGTAAACTTTTGCCATTAAACCCTCTATTTCTCGTTAGCACCTTCAGATGAAGATGCCTTTAGAACGCCGATAACACCTTTTTCCTGACTCAAATATTTTTTGATAACGCGTTGTATGTCAGCTGATGTTACTTGTTTGAGCTTTTCAGGAAGCTGATTGACTTCCTCAACAGTTAAACCTGATGTTAAGGCTGTTCCAAGAAAAGCGGCCTTGTCATAAATCCCGTCAAGGCTCATAACCCAACTATTATAAACATACTTCCTTGCCCCTTCTAAATCCTCAAGATTTATACCTTCGTTTGCAATTTGGTCTAAACGCTCATGAATTACCTTTTTAATTTTTTCAAGGTTATTTTCGGAGTCTGTAACTGCAGCAAGTTGAAAACTCCAGGGATCTAGAAAATTGAAATAAGTGCAATCCGAATAAAAATCATCAGCAAGCTGTTCTTTATATATGAGAATTTGTTGAAGACTTCCTTCGAAAGCACCATCGAGATACTGACTTAAAAGAAAAAGAGCAAGGTAATCTTTTTCGCTTTCTACTGTTCGAGGTGGAAGTTTAAAAACCTCATTGTATGTGATGAGCGTTGCACGAGGGTGTTCCACGACAACAGGCTCTACTTTTTGTGGTGGGAATGGCTCTTGCTTACGTTCTCTCGTAACTTTCGGCCCGCCAGGTATTTCACCATAAAAGGATTCAGCCAATTTTTTCACCTGCTCGGGGTTAAAATCTCCTGAAACAATTACGAACGCATTATTTGGGTGGTACCATTTTTTGTGGAAGGCTTTTGCATCCTCCAGAGTCAGGCCTTTTATATCTTTTTCCCAGCCAATGATTGGATTCTTATATGCGTGTGCTTGGAAAAACTGGCTATTAAATTTTTCATTAAAAAGTTCACCAGGGTCATTTTCCGTGCGCATTAGACGCTCTTCAAGAATGACATTTTTTTCAGTGTCAAATTTATCCTGGTTAAAAGCAACGCCTCGCATCCTACCCGCCTCATACCGCATAACAAGCTCAAGGTGATCGGTAGTTACCATTCGGTAGTAATAGGTAAAATCATGTGACGTAAAGGCATTTGCATGCATATTCGAAGAAATAAAATCTTCAAGGAATTGCCCCATCTGAACTTCTGGAAAAGCAGATTCCATCAGATGTTCAAGATAGTGTGCCAGTCCCGTCTTCCCTTCAACCTCATCTGCTGACCCAACCTTAAACCATGTTGTATAGCTTACGATGGGCGCTCTTTTATTTTGCATCAAAATAAATTGAAGCCCATTATCCAGCGTAAAGGTTTCGTATTTTATCAACGGATCTGAAAAGCAAGTAAACGGGTAAAGTAAAAACGCAATAACAAGGAAAAAGTTTTTCATTTATCCACCAAAAATGTATTTTTAATGATTAACAGGTCTCGATGTTGCGACACCTTTCTGATTCAGGCCTACAACTTCTTCATAAGGATCGATGACTTCTCCCGTTTTGCTTTTCTTTATGCCTAGTTGTTCAAGAACAGGCTTGCCTTTGGCACTTGCAACACGTGATTCAGTATCAATGGTTCGGCGAATATCCTGTTCTTTATCTTGAGCACCAGCCATTTCAAGAATCGAATTTTGACCTGAGCTAGACTCAACGCCTTGGGGCGCTGCTCCCACTAACTTTGCTTTTTGTGCCTCGGCAGCTCGAACGTCTTGAGAACGCGGCGCTCCAGGCTTGGGCTTAGGAAGATCATAAAAATCTGGCGGCATATCAAGGGGTTGAATACTTGGAACAACAGAAAATTCATCTGGAGCATCTTTTTCGATGCCAAGCGTTTTTTTGACGTTGCTACAACCACTCACAAATACGCAGCTCGCAATAAGAGGAGTAAAAATTAGCTTATTTAGATTTCTCATGTTTTTCCTTTATATACATTTCTAAGAATAAAAGGCAGACACCTATCGTAATTGCACTGTCGGCAACATTGAATGCTGGAAAGTGGTATCCAAATATATAGAGATGAACATATATAAAGTCAATGACTGCCCCAAATAGTAAACGATCTATGATATTTCCGATTGCACCACCGATGATCATGCTCAAACTAATAAGCGATAAGCGATCCGTTGATTTCACTAAGTAAAATCCTAAGCCTATAGAAATGGCTAGCGCAAGACCGATGAGCCCCAATTGCCCCAGCAGTGTACCTGCTTTAAGAAAACCAAACCCAACACCTTGATTCCACGTCAAAACAAAGTCCAAAAAAGGTAAAATAGGAATAACTGTTGGCGGATTCATGAGATCATAAAGTATCCAAGCCTTTGAAGCTTGATCAAGACCAATAACAACAACAACGATCAAAATTGCATATATAATTCGTTGGATCATCCGAGTCTCTCTATAACACCCACGCAGCGTCCACATAAATCGGGATGATCATTATGCGTACCTACATCAGGTAAAACTTTCCAACACCGAGCACATTTTTGTCCATCTGAAAGTTTAACATTCACCCCTACGCCAGGCACTTCCTCAAGAGCAAAAGCATCTTCTGGAATGTTATTTGTCTCAATAACTTCAGCCAAAGAGGTAATAGATAACTCAGCTAAGTCTGCATCCAAAATATAGGGAATTAAATTTGGGCTTAAAAAGACTTCGATGTTTGCTTGCAAGCTTGATCCTATTTTCTTTGACACGCGGGCAACTTCAAGGGCACCCGTCATTGTTTTACGAATATTTCTTAACCCTTCATATTTTTGAGCCAATTTGGGATCTGACCACTCGAACGGTAAGGATGGGAACAACTCAAGGTGGATACTTTTTTTCGATTCAGGATGACGGGTGAGCCATGCTTCCTCAGCCGTATAGCAAAGAACCGGCGCAAGCCATTTAACCAAGCATTCAAAAGCAATATCCATCACCATTCGCGCCGCTCGTCGCTTTACATCATTCTCATGATCGCAATAGAGCGCGTCTTTTCGGATATCAAAATAAAAAGCAGAAAGATCGACGGAACAGAAATTGTGAATTTCGGCATAAAGACTTTGAAAATCATAGGCTTTCGATGCATCCCGAACCTTCATGTCAAGCTCATGCAAGCGATGAAGGACCCACCTCTCAAGCTCAGGAAGATCTTCATATTTTAGTTTTTCTTTTTCTGAATAACCCGTCAACGCCCCCAACAGATATCGCAAGGTATTCCGATAACGACGATAAATATCTTGCTGGCGCTTTAAAATCTCAGGCCCAACGCGTAAATCTTCATAGAAATCACTACTGACAACCCATAAACGGAGAATATCTGCCCCCATGGTGCTTGTCACCGTTTGAGGTGAAACCGCATCTCCTCGGGACTTTGACATCTTCCGACCTTCTTCATCCACGATAAAACCATGGGTAAGAACTTGTTTATAAGGCGCCTCATGAACCGTCCCACAAGCTACCATAAGAGAGGACTGAAACCACCCGCGATGTTGGTCTGAACCTTCAAGGTATAGATCTGCTGGCCAACGAAGATCTTCTCGATGTCGCAAGACATAACTTTGCGTTGAACCTGAATCAAACCAAACATCTACGATGTCAAAGACTTGCTCAAAGTCTTTCGGATCATAGTCCGGCCCCAAAAACATAGCAGGATCGGCTGTATACCAAACATCAGCCCCCTCTTTCTTAACGGCTTCTGCAATACGTTCGACAACTTTATGATCGCGAAGGACTTCGCCCGTTTTCTTATTCACGAATAAAGTCAAAGGAACACCCCACGCCCGTTGACGGGAAATACACCAGTCTGGGCGGTTTTCAATCATGGCTTGAATACGCCTTTTCGAAGATTTGGGAATCCATTCAACTTTGTCTATGGCTTTTAACGCTGATGCGCGCAGTCCTTTTTTTTCAAGGCTAATAAACCACTGTGGTGTTGTCCGATAAATCAGAGGTTTTTTGGAACGCCAGGAATGGGGATAGCTATGAAGAAGCTTTCCTTGCTGAAGCAAAGCCCCCTTCTCAACCAACTTTTCAATGACCTCAGGCCCAACTTTATAAACGTGCTTTCCTGCAAACAACGGCACATGAGCAAAATAAGTTCCGTCAGCGTCAACTGTTTCTGGCACTTCGAGATCATATTCTTTTCCAATGGCAAAATCTTCTACACCATGCCCTGGCGCCGTATGAACGAGACCCGTTCCTGTATCTAAAACCACATGCGCTCCTGGGAGAAGAGGCACATCAAAATCATAACCTTCACCATGGAAGGGATGATGCGAGAGCGTTCCTTCAAGTTCACTGCCTTTAAACTCTTTCAGAACCGTACTCTTCGTAATACTGGCTTGCTCTTCAATGGCCTCGCGAAGCTCTTTAGCAACGAGAAGGACTTCTCCTGCACGCGCAAGGGAATCTTCGCCCACCTCTTCAACTTTAAGGGCGAGATAATCAAAGTCCTTCCCATAAGCAATCGCCCGGTTGCCTGGCAGCGTCCATGGCGTTGTTGTCCAAATAATCGCTGAAGCATCCTTCAGCTCTGGAATTGATGTTTTATGAATCGGAAAGCGGACATAAATGGAGGGTGATTCAACATCGTAGTATTCAACTTCCATTTCAGCCAGCGCCGTCTTTTCAACGACAGACCACATCACAGGTACACTGGCTTTATAGAGACTCCCATTCATAAGGAATGTCCCAAGCAAACGAACGATCTCGGCTTCCGCGTCATAGGACATGGTTGAATAGGGGTGTTCCCAATCAGCTAAAACACCCAATCGTTTCATTTCCTCTCGTTGGACTTCAAGCCAATGGTCAGCGAATTCTCGACATTCTTTGCGAATCTCAAGAGGAGACAGCTGATCCTTTTGAATGCCCTTTTTCTTAAATTTTTCTTCAACCTTGGTTTCAATAGGAAGACCGTGACAATCCCAACCAATCACCAACGGCGTTTTCTTGCCCATCTTGTATTGGGACTTTGTAACGATATCCTTGATAATTTTATTCAGCGCATGGCCTAAGTGAATATTACCGTTGGCAAACAATGGCCCATCATGAAGGACGAATAGCTCTCGGTTCTCCGCATCCTTTTGCATGAGTTTGTAAAGATCAATATCTTCCCAAAACTTCAATATTTCAGGTTCTTTTTGAGGAAGATTTCCTTTCATCGGAAAATCTGTTTGCGGCAAAAATATTGTCGATCGGTAATCTTTCGTCATCGTCTTATATACTTAGTTATCAGTGAAGCTCTATTTCTGACATTGATCTAGGCATTCGTCAAATAGGAACTTCTCTCAATCTATGTTTAAGAAATAACCTATAACATATCTAACTCTTTCAACAGCTCCTTATCTCCGTCCTTACACTTTGCATGGGCCTTTTTATTAAATTCAGTGAGCTCATCAAAAGTGAAGGAATATTTTCCGTTGTTTATAGTGTGTTCAAGCAAATATTGAAAATAACAGACATCTTTATGCGGTAAATCTTCCAAAAGTGTTTTTTCAAATTCAATCTTAATTAGTTTTCCATTTGAGTAAACTGCACTACACCACGGGCCAGCAAGACATGGGAAAGGAATAAAAATTTTTGAAGAATCTTCTACAGGCGTTAAGCCATGAAGGTATTCAAAAGGAATCTGCTTTTCATATGTAAGAATCCCATCTTTTATATCCCCATCTATAATGCGGCCCTCACTCCGATCCCCAGAATCAAGTGTACGAACATGCTGAAGCCTATCACCTTCTAATTTCACAACTTCGAGTGACCCAAATTGGCCCGTCCCGCCAGTATTGTAGTGGCATAAAAGGAGGTGCGTATTCTGATCTTCTTGGTTTTGAGACGGGTATTTCCCCACATATTTATAAAAAATGTATCCACTTTCAGGAAAGTCGCACCAAGGAAAGCCCTCATCAGGAAGATAGTATCCAAAAGAACTTTCCGCACTCGTACGATCGTTTTCTTCATTTTTTGCATCGTATCTCTGGCAAGGATGTGTACCAAGATTCACACCACCACCATCGATAATCTCAAAAACACAAGCAGGCTGAATAGGTTTTCCTTGAAACTGAAAATCAGCAGGAACCTTCACTTGGGGTTCATCGGCAAAAAGGATGGGTTGTGCAAAGAATGAACTAAAAAGAATTGATGAAAAAAATAATATCACGTGTCTCATAAGGCTACCCTTATTTTACGATTGTTAAAAAGTTAGTTGGTACTACTGCCACCCATGGTAAATTTCGTCAAAGGAATTTTCACGTTTTAGAATAAGAATATTAATTTCTATTCCATCAAAAAGGAAGAAACATTATGAAACTCATAAATTATCCAATTGCGGCTCTTGTCCTTGGCTTTCTTGCTCAAGGGGCACATGCGACTCATGGGGGTGTGCATGCGATGAAAGATTCAAGAGGCAGGACTAAGCTATCAACTCCCTTTGTTCTTAGCCGCTTTCCTATCAAAAACTGTTATTACTCGACCAACCTGGTTTAATATTGAGAATGCCTAATTCAACTAATCGCTCAACCGCATCGAACTCTTCCATACCTGCCCATTCGGCAATGGCACACACGATTTTCCCCGGGGACATATGATTGTAGAAATGTTGCAGAGCATGTTGTCGATTCAACTTAAACAGATCAAACAAAACCGTATTTGAATAAAGGTCAAACTGGATATAACCCCCAAGTGCGAGATCGCCCCCAATCAGGTTCCGATAATAACGCTCTTGGTGGGGCGGTTGATAAATGTCTCTTTTAGAGGAAAGCTCAAGGACGGCGCGTAAAAGCCCAGGGTTACCTGATAGTGTTTTTCCAAACTCCAAGGCGATCTGATCTACAATTTGATCCACAAAATCCTGCTGTGACACATCAAGATTTCTTTTCTTTGGAGGAACAACGTTAAGATACATCGCCTCGATATTTTCACCTTGACCAACGTGACATTGGGCAAGCCCATACAACATGCGGATAAATGTTTCTTCCCTTTCTGAAAAAATAGAATCTTCCTCTCTATTCGTTGAAAGAGTTAAAAGATGACTGACAATGGCAATTAAGCGAAGTTGAGTGAGGGGCACACGTTCCGCAGCTTCCCCTTTTCTTTTAAATTCACCTTGGATGTAACCATCTTGAAAAAGCTTAAACTTTAAATTAGTCAGGGTTTTCCCTGTCGTTTCAAATATCCTTTCGCTAACATTTTTGTCTGCACTAACCCGTTCTTCAAGAGCAAACACTTCATCTTCAAAAAAGGTCAAGGGATAATCAGGGAGTTGTCCAAATGTTAAGATGCGTGGCCCTTGGTTAGCAAAATATGCGGGGACAAGCCGAACTGTGTGCCCTGCAACGACTTCTTCCCGTGGTACAATAGACAGCCAATCCACATACTCTTGATGGCGCTCTTGCAAATAGGAACGAATATTGTAAGGGTTTTTAGGATCTTCCGATGATACGGCTTTTGTTTTAACGATTGCTGCAAATTGAATGACTGGATGATCTTCTTTTAACCTCAATTTATCTTTGAGGGCAATTATAGCCAAGGCTTTATCATAAGCCTGCTGCCTTTCAAATGAACTTTGAAAAAATGCACTCAAGTTTTGCAGCGCATTCTCTTGACCTAATTCTTTGACCTCTTTCATAATTTCGCATTCAATGACTGTTATCCGATTGTCTTGCGTTGGATTCGTCTCATAAACTTGCTGAAAGCAAAGGACAGCCTCCGCATAATCCGCTTTCGCAAAATGAATTTGCCCCGCAAGCACACATAACTCTAATCCATACGCCTCATGATCAACAGCATAAGCTAATGTGATGTATTGCAAAGCCAAGGCATATTGAGTTTGATTATATAAAATTGATGCAGCCTTATATAACTCAGCGACACTTAAAATCGACGCATCTTTTATTAGAATTTTTTTAAATAGGTCAACGGCATTATTAGTTTCATTCGAATCATAATATTTTATAGCACAGTCATAAAAAGTCCTGACCGAAAATAAGTCTTCAAGTGAAAAATCCACATTATCCGCATGATTTCTGCAATTGTGAAAAGTCTGAAGAAGTTGAACACTTAAGCTTGAATCGGGGTTTAGCTGACAAGCTCGTTGAATATATCGAATTGCTAGGTCATATTGCTTGAGCTGCAATAATGTTGTTGCTCCTTTATACCACTCTTCTATATTCAAATCATCGTCTTTAAACTCAAGGACTTTAGAAAAATATTTATGCGCTGCCGCCTTTTTTTTCCGCTCAAACCGATCATGTAAAAGGTTAAGCTCTTCATCTTTCCATGGATTATTTTCAACCCTTTCCGCCAATGTACATGCCCATAAACAATAGAGCCTGGGGGATAGTTCTCTACCCTCTTTTAGACGTTCAGCAATTTGAAAATATTTTTCAGCAACTTTGTATTTTCGGAGATGAAAGGCTGCCTGAGCTGCTGACGCATAACAATTCCAGGAGACACTGACCTGAGGACGGGTGACTCGCCATTTTCGGTGGGGATACGATTTGAACACCTCCTGGTAGTATTTAAGAGCTTCTTCGTATTTCCCAAGCTCTAACGCAGCCTTCCCTGCGCGCACATAAACGCGCCGATCAATAAGAGGGTTAGCCTTCATTGATTTTCCACAATGCTCGAGCGCTTCCTCATATCTCTGCAAATTACAAGCGGAAATCCCCATGATTGCATAATGAGCTGCCTCTCTTTCAAGCTCGGGGAATTCAAATTTTTGTAAAATGTGGAGAGCCTCATCATACCGCTTGATCTGGTAGGCAGCTTTTGCAGCAACACGATGGCTCTCATACGGTGCATCAGGTTTGAGATCAAGGGCCATATTTGCATACCAATAGGCTCCCGGATAATTTTTGAGCCGCAAGTAGGCTTTGCCAAGAAGGAAGTGGGATTCCCAGTCAGGTTCACTTGCATCTTTAATAGCTTTCTCAAGTAAATCGGCGGCCTTTTGATTTTTTCCTAATTCTAAGGCCGTTCGCCCAGCATTTCGATAATCTTCCCACGTAGGCTGATCATGGGTCAAAATACAATCATAAACAAAAGATGCGCGCTTGAATTTTTTTTCTTCCAAATAATGGTCTATAGCTTGCCTCCGCAGGCTTCTACTTAAGCGAGAATCTAGAAAGGCATCAAATTCATCTTTTTCTTTATTGCACCAGCCTGGCACGCAGCAGGAACAGAATATGAAAAAAACGAAAACAAACCGATAGAACATTCACTCTTCCCCCTGAATTGGCCGAAGGATACAAAGAAGAACCGAGAAAAGCAATACTGTATTAAAATCAAGCAATTTAAGAAAAGAATAATTCCATTTAAAGTTTTTTACCAATTTAAAAAATTTATGCTTTAAAAAAAGTTGCTCAATATATATATTCCATAAAATTGAATTGGGGGATATGAGAGGTCAATTTGAAAGTTAAGTTATTTTTTGGTTTTTTGTTCGTTAGTGTTTTAAATTCACATTTATGCAATGGCATGAATACAACTGAGTTTGATGCGTCGGAGGCTAAACGTTTTACTTATAGGCGTTGCGAAAGGTTCAATGCCCTCCACCTTTGCCTATCCTTTTCTGGAGCTGGAGAGGATGAAGTTTCTCGTCCTTCATTTAAAAAACTTGGGCAACTCATGTCGCCCAAGGAACGTGAGGTCCTTAATAGCGGCAAATACTCAGATGTAGGCGTGCCCATGCATGACATTTACAATCCTGTATGGAGAGATGCAGATGCAAGCTCGCGAATCACTCAAGACGATGTTGACTTGTTGGGTGCTTATATTGAGGATGAGTCCCTTAATGTGCTATTTATAGAAAAATTTGGTGCATCAGCGCCTCCCTCCACCCCCACATCAAGCCCTGCCATCGAAAGGGCAAATATGAATGGAATGGCAAAGTTAGAGTCAGTTTCAGCTGATAGTATCGATTTCAAATTTTTAGAGGATGAATAAATGGTTGTAAATTATAAGTGTTTTTTAATGTTAATAAGTTTTAGCTTTCTTATACCTAACTTTTCTTTAGCCATGGAGAATGACACGCCTAGAGGTTCTTTAAGGTTATCGAATCCTTTTGATTTTGATCCAGAACTTATGAGCATTTGTGAAAACATTCATAGAACCCAAGCACGCTGTAGAGCATTTGTCGCTATCATCCAGTGCCTTAATCAAAGATTACAAGGATTGGGTGAAAATGATTCACGAATTCAGGCTGCTCGAAAAATAGGCCAGCTTTTGTCCAGACAGGATCGAGCCCATTTTCAAAACCCGACCTTCTGCCAAACTTTCGGTATAGCTGCTCCTTTAGATTATTTGCATTTATGTGAGATAGGCGACAGGATGGATAGGTTTTCAACTATAGATATAGGCTTGCTCCGTGAGTATCTTGAATCAGCTGTGGATCAGCAGGAGGGCAGTCTTTATGAGAGACTTTTTGAGCTCGCAGGAATTAATTTTTATTCGCCAAGTTCCAAGTCTGAAAATGTAACCGCTATGATTAATTCCTTAACATTAAAGGATGAGTAGTTTTCGCCTAGAACTTCACAAGCTTTTCACATATTCGTTCCAAGCAATCATCCCCCCTTTTAGGTTATAGGATTGACTCAAACCAGAAAGCTTGGCGAATTCTGTAGCTTGGAGGGAACGGTGGCCGCTTCGACAAATAAACACATAGGTTTTTTTAGGATCTGCGGTTTCAATGAAAGCTGTAAACTCTTCACCTAAAGTGGCAAGTATGGCTCCCTCAATAAACCCATCTGAACCACTCAGTTCAAAGGGCTCGCGAACGTCCACAAGGGTAAACTTGCCCCGATCTTTATAAACTTCAGCAGATGTTAATTCTTCTAATCGCATACTTAACTATTGTATCTCCTCAGGTCCAGGATAGATCTCATCGGACCGCCCCATAAGATAGTTTGCGACCATACCAAGCCACTCACGAGAGGCTGCATGCCAAGCGTCCAAATTCATCTTAAGCCCAATGAAGAACCATGGTTCATAGTTTCCAGGCGTGTGGTAATCTACAGGAAAAGGAACTACCTGAAAGCCAGCTTTTTCAAATAAACCAACTGAACGCGGCATGTGGTAGGCTGACGTAACCAAGAGCCATTTCTCTTTCGCATCCGGATGAAGCAGCGCTGCGGTCCTTGCTGCATTTTCTTTTGTATCTTTTGATCCCCCTTCAAAAATAACCTTTTCAGAATCAATGCCGAGCTCCTCAAACTGTTGTTTGGCTGTTTCTGCTTCAAAAGGATTTCCTGAAAAAACAAGTTTTAATTGCGGGTTGTCTTTGGCAAGTTCAACAAACTTAAAGAATCTTCTCGCTGCCAAGGTATAAGCTGTTTCTTTACGCGCAAGCGTTGTCATCTTATCAAAGCTTCCCCCCAACAAAATCATTCCCCCCACATCACTCGGAATTTTTTCCAATCGCGGAAAACGATTTTCCAGATTTTCAAGCGTCCATAAGCCCACAGGTACAACCGCTAAAAAAACGAGGCCAACGCACCCAACCACAATAAATTTTTTTCCCCATTTTTTATGCGTAACTAATAAAAGCGCAGTCCCTATTAAAATGAGCAAAACCAAAAAAGAATCTACGTTTATGATCCACCAGCCAAAAAAACGATAAATAGTTTCGAATAAGGTCATTATCCTCTCCACTTTAATTTTGCATGAGTTTTACACAAATCAGACAAGATGTCATCTATCATTGAGAATCATGCCTTGGGGATAGAAAATGTTTAAATTTTAGGGTACACTGTATTAAAAGAAGAAAAAATAGGGGAAGCTCGTGAGTCGTGAACATTTTGAAGAGATGTTGGATTACTACCAGCAAGAACTAATGTATTTGCAGCATGCGGGCGCTAACTTTGCAAAAGAATACCCTAAGATTGCTCAATCCCTTAATATCTCTTCCTTTGGATCAACCGACCCTCACGTGCAAAGGCTTCTTGAATCCTTTGCCTTTTTGACCGGCCGCCTCCAAAAGGAAATTGACAACCGCTATATTCATTTCACAAACACCCTGCTAAATGTCCTCTATCCCCAGTTTGTATCGCCCTTTCCCTCAGCGTCGACAGCTTCTTTTCGCTTGTCTCCACATTTAGGCAAGGCAACTTCAGGCTACGTCGTTCCAAAAGGGACACCTTTATATATTGAGGCAAAGGAAAAAAAAGTATGTCGTTTCCAAACAACTTATCCTGTTGAACTTTGGCCTTTTGAAATTAGTGACGCAAATATTTTTAATATTGACGAATCGCCTTTGAATGCTGGTGAAGTTGCAACTGAATGGGTTCTCCGACTCCGACTTGAGCGTTATGATGGCGCACTAGGAGAGCTATCCCCTTCCTTTTTGCGGCTCCATCATACAGGAAACGATCTTTCAACTCAGCTCATCTATGACAGTATTTTTAGCTATCTCCCAACAAAATCAACGCCAATATACATCATGGCGGATAATGGGACGCAACCCATTCAGCTTCCGCCAAACTCCCTCAAGCCAGTTGGATTTGGACCAGATGACGGCATCATTCCCTACCCAGGAAAATCTTTAGATGCCTATCGACTCCTTCATGAGTACTTTGTTTACCCCGAAAAATTCATGTACTTTGACATCGAAAACTTCACAACCGCAGGCGCAAATCGGTACCTTGATATCTTTATTCCTCTTGCCGACCGGACCCGCGCCGACAAACTTCGAATAACAAAGAAAAGCTTCCTAACGGGCTGCACCCCTATCATTAACATTTTCTCAAAAATAAGCGAACCCATCAATCTTAACTACCAATCCGTTTCATACCCTCTTATTGGAGATCAACGCAATGAGGATACGACTGAAATCCACACCATTTTAAAGGTCGTCGCGGCCGTCAGCGGTGGAAAAGAAACTGAAGTCTTTGCGCCTTATTTTTCATATGATTGCGAAACAAGGGCTAAAGATAATGGATTGTATTGGCACTTTAATCGCACACCATCTGATGACCCAAATATACCTGGCACAAATGTCTCTCTTTCATTTGTTGACTACAATTTTACGCCTGAAAAGCCGAGCGACCAAACGGTATATGCCTACACTTTATGCACCAATCGCGATCTGCCTACTTACATTCCTGCAGGAGCATCACTCCAGGTTGAAGGTGATGTTCCTCCAACAACAATTACTTGTTGTGATCGCCCCACGAATCCCATTGGCCCCTCTTTAGGCGGTGAATCACTTTGGAAACTCATTTCTCAGTTGTCATTAAATTATCTCAGCTTAAGTAGTGAAAAGGAATCAGTGCTTGCTGTAAAGGAGCTTCTTCAACTCTATTCAGGCTTTAACAGAAATAAATCTCATCCCGCTATCAGCAACCTTTCTTCTATATCATACACCCCAGTGATGCGTCGGATGGGAAAAGATGCTTGGAGGGGTTTTGTTCAGGGATTAAGTATCCGTCTAGAAGTTGATGAGGTTCCTTATGCAGGTCACGGCGGGTTTCTTTTATCTTCGGTTCTCAACGAATTTTTCAGAAATTATGTGAATATAAACTCCTTTACGGAGCTTACACTTGTCAGTACCCAAAGTGATGGAGTTTGGAAACAATGGCCCGCACAAATCGGCAGTCAAGACCTACTATAAAGGATTTACTCATAAATGAGCCCTATCGCTTTGAGTTTCACCAAGCGATAAAGCTCTTAGAGTATTTGCACCCTAAAGCAGCTCCTTTTGGAGAAACGATCCGCCTAGAACAAGAAGTAACGCGTGTCAAATCACGCGTCTATTTTGAATCCCTTTCAAGCGACATTTATTCACTTGAACATGCCGTTGAAGAAACCCCTGACTCACATATACCGCCCGTCTTAAATGTAAACTTTATGGGCATTGCTGGAATTCAAGGGCCGCTCCCCTACCCTTATTCTGAGATGATCATTCAACGCATGCGTCATGAAGATTCTAGCTTGAAGGATTTCCTTGATATCTTTAACCATCGACTTATTTCAATTCTTCATAGAACACGCAAACAATATTTGATCAGTCTTAATACAAAGTCTCCTGAAAAAACAGAAATTGCAAAAGGGTTAATTTCCTTTTTAGGAATTGGGCAAAAAGCTCTTCGTGAAAGACTGCATGTTGTTGATCGAAGCTTACTCGATTATGCTGGCTTAGTATGGGCGAAACCTCATTCTGGAGGTGGCCTTGAAAAAATCATAAAAGGTTATTTTAAAATCTCCACCCACATCGAATATTGCGTAGGTAAATGGCGTGAGATTCCGAAAGAACAACGAACCCACATTGGCACTTTCGGCCAATGGCAAACACTTGGAGGCGGAGCTGTGTTAGGAATACGCGTCTGGGATCAACAAAACCATTTTAACTTTCATCTGTTGAATCTAAACACCAGTGACCTTGATGCATTCCTCCCCTATGGGAAAAAATATAAGCAACTTACAGACCTTGTTCATTTTTACGCTGGCCCACAATTCAATTTTACTTTGATTTATTCTCCGGCTCACTACCCTTCTACAAAACTTGGAAAGAAAAGCTACCTCGGCTGGAGAACATGGCTGGGTAAAACCCACAAAAACGGAGAGGATGTTCACATCGAAGTTTCGTAACTACCAATTTGATTTTTAAAACGCTTCATAAATTCTCAGCCCGCCAAAATGAACCAACAAAGCTTGGATTCAACCATCGTTGAATTCCAAGTTAAAAAACAACTTGCATTTAACCTGAACTTAAACTAATTTAGCCTTGGTTTTTAGTAAATTTTTATGTATATTTTAATTATGTAGAGAAGTATTTTATGAACATATTTTTTTTGGGGCATTTTACAGCCTTGGTTAGTAATTGTTTTGTTCAGTTTACTAGAATTAAAAACAAAATTGATATCTGGCCTTCTAAAAATAAAAGACAGCTGTTTTTTGCCTGCGCACAAAATCAACACATATTAAGAAAAAACAAATGGGTGTTCTCATGCTAAGAAGATTTGCCTACGCTTTGTGCGTAACGAGTGTTTTAGGGGGGGTTGCCCCTATAGCTTCCAAAGCAAAAAGACATACGAGCAATGAACGTGAAAGCCTTGGCTATTTCATTCGCTCTACCTTTCGTGACAGAATTGAGGTTAAAGACAGCCCATCTAAGAAAATTATCTTCCCACGCAGGCGACCTTTCGAACTACGAAGGTCTGAGAAGCCTGGTTCTCGATCCTTTTTATCTTGGCTCAATCGACTAGAAGCTGTTCAAAAGCCAGAAACTTCAACAGAAAAAAAGCGAAGAGAAAAAAGAGCAAAAGGATGCAAAAAGAGCTCAGAAAGCTGCCCTTAAGGCAAAAAGGAAGGAAAGGAATGCTTGGCTCAAAAGAATGAAAAGAGAAAGAAAGACAGGCTATTTCTTTCCCAATCATAAACTCGATCCAAGCTGGCATGGCTCTTCATCCACATTAGCCTCGAACATACTAAATCTTCTCGGCACTAAAAAAGTAGCATCGCAAGAGCTCCACAATATAAACCAACTTCCCAACCTTGAAGTTAAAAAAGCAGGGCATGTTGCTTCCACGAAGAATCACGCCTCGCGCAAGGCCCTTAAATTACAAAGGCATGCGAATGTGCAAAAAAGAGGGGCGTTAACAAGCGAGTCTCTTTTTGGGCGTTTGCTGGGATCAAGCGCACATAAGCAGGAACTTCTTGAAGAACAAAGATCTTCGCAAATCTCAACACTAAGCCCCTCCGTAGAGATTGAGAGGAATAAGGAAGAAGTCTTCAGCTTAGAGCAACAGACTCGAGAAGAAGCGACTTCTCGCCTGACGAAGTCTGCCGAAGAGCATAAAGAAGTTGAACAAAAATATCGTAAAGCGAAGACCTCGGAAAATGAGCAACGCAAAGAAGAGCTTCATCTAAAGAAGGAAGAAGTATCACGCCGGAAAGAAGAAGAGCCTCGTATCAGAGAGGAAGCTGAGCGAAAAAAACAAGCTCAAGAAGACGCGCGCCTCAAGAGAGAGGTTCTAGAGGAAGAACGTCTCCGCCGCGAGGAAGAAGAGAAACTTCGTCGTGCACAAGAAGAAGCACGCATCAAGAGAGAAGCTGAAGAGAAAGAACGCCTAGCACAAGCTCAACGCGAGCAAGAAGAACGTGAACGTAAGGAACGGGAAGTACAAGCTCAGCGGGAAAAAGAAGAGCGTGAACGTAAGGAACGCGAAGCACAGGCTCAACGGGAAAAAGAAGAGCGCGAACGCAAGGAACGGGAAGCACAGGCTCTACGCGAGAAACAAGAGCGCGAGCGTAAGGAACTTGAGGCAAAAGCTCAGCGGGAAAAAGAAGAGCGTGAACGTAAGGAACGCGAAGCACAGGCTCAACGGGAAAAAGAAGAGCGCGAACGCAAGGAACGGGAAGCGCAAGCTCTGAAAGAACAACAAGAGCGCGAGCGTAAGGAACTTGAGGCAAAAGCTCAACGGGAGAAAGAAGAGCGCCGACTCCGCAAGGAAGCTGAACGTAAACGTGAAGCGGAACAAAAAGCCAAGAGAGAACTTGGCGAGGAACTGAAACAACTTCAACTCACTCTCGGCACCTGCAATACAAAACTCGGCACACTAACCACTGCAACAGGACCGCTTCCAACAGATCTCTCAGGCATTGAAGGTGAAGCGAAAGGTGTTGCAACGGAACAAGAGCGCCTTCGTGAAAAGCTCGAAGACTTAAAGCAACGTGCTGGACGCTCCGAGCATAAAGACGTTTTGACAGAAGTTCTTAGAAACACAGCTAAAGCTCTTGAAGAACTTGAGCAAAAAGAAATCGCTCAGAAAGAGTATGCTCGTAAAGTTGAAGAAGAAAAACAACGCCGTGAGGAAGAAGAGCGCCGACTCCGCAAGGAAGCTGAACGTAAACGTGAAGCGGAACAAAAAGCCAAGAGAGAACTTGGCGAGGAACTGAAACAACTTCAACTCACTCTCGGCACCTGCAATACAAAACTCGGCACACTAACCACTGCAACAGGACCGCTTCCAACAGATCTCTCAGGCATTGAAGGTGAAGCGAAAGGTGTTGCAACGGAACAAGAGCGCCTTCGTGAAAAGCTCGAAGACTTAAAGCAACGTGCTGGACGCTCCGAGCATAAAGACGTTTTGACAGAAGTTCTTAGAAACACAGCTAAAGCTCTTGAAGAACTTGAGCAAAAAGAAGACGATCAGAAACGCTACGCGCAAAAAGTTGAAGATGAGAAGCTCCGCCGCGAAGAAGAGGCAGCGAAGAAACGTCAGGAAGAGCTCCGTCGTGAGGAAGAGAATAAAGAAAAAGCCATTAAAAAGTTTGGAGAAAAGTTCACGACTCTTGAAGAAACTTTCACTATACCTTATCAGAACTTAGAAGAGCTGGTTAAAGGTGTCGTTGACGAAAACGCAAACCTCGTGGTTCTTGGTGGCAGAATTGAAACCCTGAAAGGCATTTTTGCAGGTCTTCGAGGAAAGGTAGAAACATTCCAACAAGAAGCTACAGATTCAGACTATAAAGATTCTCTCGGAGGCGTTTTCAAAAACGCTAGAGAAGCTCTGACAGAGCTCGGAAAAAAAGAAGAGGCCTGCAAGCAGTTCGCTCAAAAACTTCGGGAAGAAAAAGAACGTCGTGCGGAAGAAGCACGGATCAAGAGAGAAGAAGAACGTCTCCGCCGTGAAGAAGAAGCGCGTAAGTTTAAGGAAGAGTTTGCGAAGATTGAAAGCGCTCAAAAAGAACGCAGAAAAGAACTTACCGCCCTTGAAGAATCTCAAAAGGAACGCAAAGAAAGCCTCGAAACAATTGCCGAGCAACTTGAACAATATAGACAGCAAGAAGCCCTTATTAAGAAACAACTCGAAGAATTCGAAAATAGAGCTGCGCTTTCTATTCAAGCCGAGGAAGAACTTAAAGACGTCAGGACACAAGCAACCAACCTTCTTGAAGAGCTCAATCGCAAGGAAGAAGAAAACAAGCTGTTAGCTGAAAAACTTAAAAAAGAAATTCAGGAAGAAAAAGAGAAAAAACGTCTCGAAGAAGAAGAACGCCTGAAGAAAGAAGAAGAAGAGCGGAAACAACGCAAGGAAGAAGAACGCGAGCGCAAAGAACGCGAAGCACAAGCTCAACGGGAAAAAGAAGAGCGCGAGCGTAAAGAAAAAGAGCGTCTCCACCGCGAGGATGAAGAAAAACCGGTCGTACTTAAAGTTTACATATCTGAAGTAAATAGAAAAATTTGGGAAGGATCCAAAGAAGATCCAAGTTCATCAAGTCTTACTTTATCAACAGAAACTCTGAAGCCACAAAGCCTGGAAGAAAAAGCTCTCCGTTTGCATGCTGAACTTAAAGGTACAAGTACGCATGGCCCTGTGGTCGTAGATTTGAATTCATTAGGACAAAAAAACGCCACCGAACTTAAAGAGGCTGTTGAAAAATTAGGGGTACCTAAGAGTGTTACATTCCTTGAAATAGTTGAGGACATAGAATCTGAGAATACATTTGCAGATCTCGCGGAAAATGAAAGCTCTTCTGTGGAATCAGATCATAACGGGCTAGATGTCAGAGATGATGATCTAACACTCCCACACCCTGACCTTCCACGACCTACTTTCAAATCTCAGATAAAACCTGAAGAAATTCAACTAGTCTTCTCAATCTCAAGCTCTGATAAAAAGTCAGCTTCCAAGCCGCATGGTCTGAGCATACAAGAGCTTGAAGAAAAAGTTCTGAGAGAAGTTGAGACAATAAAGACTAAGTCTGATGCTCCAAAAACCGATCAGGAAATCCATCAAAAAGCCCTTGCTGTTGTTCTTGCCAAAGAAATTGAGCATATCAGCGATGATGAAAATGAAATCAACATTGACCTAAGAATGTACTCCCC
Source organism: uncultured Alphaproteobacteria bacterium (assembly GCA_964474215.1). Classification (GTDB taxonomy): domain Bacteria; phylum Pseudomonadota; class Alphaproteobacteria; order UBA9655; family UBA9655; genus UBA9655. The sequence goes on along the minus strand of CAYYRQ010000004.1, from coordinate 72,593 downwards.
TGAAGCAGCGTTTGGATTCCAACGGCTTATTCTTTCATTAGGTTTGCCAAATCCTCTTCGCTTCCAGTTTCCAGAAATGGGAGTTCCAAATATTTCACCTATTCCTGACACTACATTGGCTAAAAGAACGGATACGCCTTCAACACCTTTTACACCATCAACTTCTTTCTTGGCGTCAGATCCACTTGTTTTGGCCTTACAATCTCCACCACTAAACCCCTCGTTGGTAGTCTCAGATCCAAGTTCTCCTGAAGATAGCGGGGAAATTTCAAGTGGATTTGAAGAGCTTCTTCAAGAAATCGACGAAGTAGCCGATCATTATTTAGTAAGCCCTTCTTCACCACAAACGACTTGTTATGTTGTGTTTAACTTAGGTCCTGTGAGTGAAACATTCCAAGCAAATACATTGAATCGACTCGCAAAAACTAGAGAAACAAACATAGAGATTTCATATGTAGATCTTACGCCTGCTCTTAAACAAATGAACGAGGGACAACTCAAAGGACATGATTTTTTTCTATTGATTAACGAAATTCTATCTAATTCCTCAGCTCCAACAGAGTCCGAAATTGTTTGCGATGTCAGGAATTTGCATCGTGTTATAGGTTCCCCATTAAGCAAATTCTTGGAAGAACACTTTTCTGTAAAAGTCGAAGGAAAACCTGAGGATGATACCTTTGAAGGTGGTACAATTATATTTGAATCACCAGTAAAAACAAAGGAGAACAACCCGCACCCTACAACCCCGCGAACACCTAATCGATCAAATGGATTCATCAACCCTCTTGATTTGAGCACTCCATCTTCGAGCCCTGAAAACTACTTTGACCCTCGTCGATTGGGTTCACCAGAGAGCAGCCCTCTTTGGAATGCTGGAGCATTAGAGACACCCCCTAGCTCAGGTAGTCCATGTCTTTTCACTGCAGGACAACTAGGGACTCCTCCATCAAGTAGTGAGGGAACTCCTTTGCGTGCTGCTCAAGAATTAGGAACACCACCCAGCTCTGCAAGTCCAAAACGTTTTACTGCTTTAGAACTTGGATCACCTCCAGTAAGTCCAATGCTATTAAACCCTCTTATGTTTAGTCCACCAAGTTCACCTAATACACCTTTGTTTGGCGTCGATGAGATCGGATCGGCTCCATCAACTCCTGAAACAACTTCGGAGAAACTTTTATCCGCCTCTCAATTGCCAACACCTCCATCGAATGAGTCAACTCCAAAGGTTAGAGGAGCTTCACCAGTTGTGAGCGGCGCCCCAAGCCCATTAAGAAAAGTTACTGTAAACCACACTCAGTTATCACCCAAAAAAAAGGCACCGCAAAACAGGAAATCATCATCAAGAAAACAGTTGTTTGAAAGAGGCTCAGACCTTCTTAATAAAGAGAATATTGAATAGCCCAATAGGAGAGTGAGTGACTTTTATTTTAAAGGAAGATAATATGGCATGAAAGAAAATAGACAAATTGTTGCTAAGCACAACAATTGAATCTATAATTTTTATGTGAGAAAAATGTTAATTTTAAATAAGATTTAATTAAAAAGGAGTTTTTTATGCAATTTAGATTTTTAATGTTGTCATCAGTGGTTGCTACCATTTTCCTCAACATCCCGAGTCATTCAATGGACCGTGAAGAGTATACAAGAGAGTCAACACGCCCGCGTCCAACAACCAGCGCCAGTGCTTCTTCTGGTAAATGGTGGGGTGCTCGCTTATTCGATTGGATATCAGGGAAATCAGGTGATCAAGGTGCTGCAACATCACAATCTTCTGCCACATTTAATGTACATGCACAAACAACAAAAGAAGACATGGATGCAATCTTTGGAAGATCTGCAGGTGATCATACTGCCCCCTCAGCTGATAGCGAAAGGAAAGCACGTATTGAGGAAGTCAAACGACAGAGGGAACAAGAAGAACGTGAGCGCGAAGCGGAAGTTAAGCGCAAACGAGAAGAAGAAGAACGTCTTCAAAGGCAACGAGAGGAAGGGAAGCGTAGAGAAGAGCTGCACCAACGTGAAGAGAAGCTTCAGTCAGAAAGAAAAGCTTTTGAAGAAGAAAAACGGAGGGAAGAAGAAGAACGTCTCACTAGGGAGCGCGAGGAGCTAGAACTAGAAAAGAAAAGAATTGCTGAAGAAAAACAAAGAATGGAAGAGGAACTTAGACAAAGAGAAGCTGCAGAACGTGAGAGAGTCCGCCGGGAAGAAGAAGACCGTAGAGAAAAATTGCGCGTAGAAGAAGAGCGAATTCGTCAAGAAAGGGAAAAACTTGAAAGAGATAGAAGTCTGGGTGCATCTTCCTCATCCGGCCACACAACAACGGCCACTGAAAGCTATGAAGAAGTTGCCCAGCCTGGAAGCCTTTTCTTGACTTTAGGAACATCCGGTGAAAGAGATGGAAATAGCTGGAGAGTTAAAGTTCCAAACCTGAGTACAATTCGTGTTTTTGAATCAATGAGTCAAGCAAGTTCAGCCGATGTCGCCAGATTTACAACACAACCTGTTCTCAAGGATATTACAGAATACACAAGATCCATGAAATGGGTTCGCGCCATATTGAAAGCACGAGGTAAAAAACTGGATTTAGCTGAGAAAGCTAATCGTTTATATGAAGCTTTTGCAAGCAATTTAGATTCAATCCCGCCGCAAAACATTCGAATCATATTATCCTCATCTACTGGCGGCAAGACGGCTAAAGATATTGATACTGCCTATATTCTCGTCACAATTGATGGAGGACAAGTTATTTTTATAAGAATACCAGGAGAATAAATACTTCCTCATATAGAATTAATTAAACCTCCCGATATTTTCTCGGGAGGTTTTTTTCTTACCATATTTTCCCTCACTGTCTTTAACTCGAATCCACCATTGTCACCATCGGATAACTCCTCAACTTCGGCAGATTGGATTTCCTATTAATAAATTTACTCTTAATCATCTTCAAATACTGTCTGAACAGTATGTTCCATAAAAAATTCTGATTGCAGAAGTAAGGTTGACGAAATAGCCAGCATATCCGTGCGAAACAATTTTTTGTAAGCTATAAATACGCCAGATGTATTTGTTAAATATTTGTTGCCATGCTGGAAAAGGGGTTTTATAAATATGATGTAGGGTAAAACTATATTTTAAATAATTTTATAATAAGGAGTTGTTTTTATGAGACTTATAAATTTTATGACACTAATCATTTTAATGGGACTACTTAACAGTTCACGTTCTGAAGCAGGAATGTTTCAATCAAAGGAAGCGGAAAATCCATCTGGATCAAACAGGAGCCGAACTGTACATGTGAATGCACAAACTAATTTTGAAAACTTTTCACAATCGCATCAACAGTCAGGTGGGATTCTAAATCCCGACCAACAAGAACTTGCAAGACAGCGCCTTGAACTTCAAAAGCAAAAAGAAGAATTTGAAGAGCAAAAGCGCCAATACGAACAAGACCGTCTCCAAAAAGAACGCGAGGAGCTGGCACTAGAAAAGAAAAAAATTGAGGAAGAAAAGCAAAAACTGGCAGAAGCCCAAAGCCTGAAAAATGAGCAAGAGCGAGAGAGAGTACGCCGGGAAGAAGAAGAGCGCAAAGAAAAATTGCATTCAGAGGAAGAACGAATTCGTCAAGAGCGGCAGGAGCTTGAAATTCAAAAATCTGCACCTAAAGGTAGTTCTGGAAAATCTATTGTCGATACAAATGATGAAAATACAGACAATGTAGCACTGCCAGGAAGCAGCTTAATGACTTTAGGTTCACCTCTTCGAGAAGGGAAAAGCTGGAGTCTCAAAGTCCTGAATTTGAGTACGATTCGTATTTTTGATTCATTAAGTGATGCAAGTTTCTCACTCGATGTAGGCAAGTTAAATCGGCAAAACCCGTGTCAAAACAAAGGCGAGTTTGAAAAATCCATGAAATGGGTTCGCTCTGTATTGAGTGCACAAGGAAAAAGGTTAGGCTTAACAGAAAAAGCAGCCAGTACATATGAACGTTTAGGCACAACATTAGCAACAGTTGACCCGAGAAATATCCGATTTGCTCTGTCCTCATCCACTGGAAGCAAGGCCAATATTGATACTGCCTATATTCTTGTTACGATTGAAGGAGGACAAGTCATTCTTGTTAAAATACCAGGAGAATAATTACTCCTTCACTTAGCGAAAAATGAACCTCCCGAGGATTTTCCCGGGAGGTTTTTTGTTTTTAGGTGGTACTGTTCCCACTTCTATGATCCTCGCGGAAGCGTATGATCGTATCCGGGTGAAAATTTAGAAACCAAGTAAAGCTGGTGATTTGGGGATATAAAAGACTCAGAGTTGAAGCCCATCCTCAGGGATGTCATTACTCACCATCTCAGTATGTCATCTTTGGAAAGCAAATGGTTTGTTTTACAAAGGAAAACATTACCATTGGTTGTCCGAAGATCTAGGTACAATCTATGGATCCTCGGGTCAAGAAGGCCTTTCATTTGCAACGCAAATAGCGCCCTTCTAGCCCAAGGATGACAACCTTTTCTGTTTCCTCCAACGCTCATCCCTCTCCGAGATTAACGCCTCACCCGTTCTTTCCCTCTTTAACAATAGGCAGAGACACCCAAAAGGTCGTTCCCTGGGCGGAGTTGCTCCGTACACCAACCGTCCCCTTCATCCCATCAACAATTTTTTGTACCGCGTAAAGACCAAGGCCTCGACGCTCATCCTTTTGTCCGGGAAGTGCAAAATCTTTCTTAAAGATATCTTTGCGGTACTTCAACGGAATGGTGGTCCCCTTGTTATTTACTTCAAGAAGCAACTTATCATTGTCATCTTGCAAACGAATTGTCACATCTGATTTTGGAGCCGCATAATGGACTGCATTCCGCAATAGATTTTCAATCAAAGTTGTAATTTTCTGAGGGTCGCCATGAACTTTTTCACTGTAAGGGGGTTCTTGGTATATAATTTTCGACTTCTTTTCTTCGGCTTCCAAAGCATGATCTTGAATAAGCTTAAGAATGATTGGGTTTATATCGATATTTTCTTTGTGGGTTTTCTTTTTCTGATGACTTGCTTTAGAAATGTTTGACAAATCATGGGATAATTTTTCTAGAATGTCGCACTTTTCACGCGCTGATTGAAGGACATCTTCTTGCTTTTCATTGAGAGATCCTATTTCCTGCTGAAGACAAAGATGCAGAGCCATATGCAGATCAACTAAAATTGGCTGTATTTCATGAGCAATAGCTTCGTATGCTTCTGATTGAGTAGAATCCATCATATGCCCTTGGACCAGGTCTTGAAGAACAATAAGAATTCCTTCAACTTTCCTGTGATCCTTATCTCCTTTTAAAATAGGAAACACCCATGGCAATAGAAAAACTTTTTTATTATTCTTGATAACTGTTATCTTCTCTTTTTCTTTCTCGGCCATATACGGTTGTTTTGTATCTACAGCTTGGTTAGATAACTCGATCAACTTATTCTTCCAGTCCCCTTTAAGATGAAATAGGGAGGGAGCTTTTTTGAGCTGTTTAGATAGTTGATGGGCAAGTTTATTTGCATAAACGATATTGGTATGCGTATCCAAAAGAATGGTGGGACAGGGTAACGAGTCAAACCCTGATCTCAATGTACGATGGGTTTTTTTGAGCTTGCCTAATGAAGAACGGTGGTAATCTTCAAGACGCCGTGTCATTGAGTTAAATTCCGCACAAAGCTTATTGATCTCATCAGACCCCTTTATGTGCATTAGGGTTGTTTTATCTTCGAGCCCCATTTGCTTTATCGTCGCTGCCAATTTTCCCAAGGGACGCAGGAATACACCCGCCAAATACCAAGAGAAATACAATCCCAAAGCTAGGCTCAGTATGATGCCAAGGGTAATGTAAAAGGCAACATTGGATGAATGGTTTGCAAGTTTTCCCTTTAGCCGAACAAGCTCATCTTCATTCCATCCAATGATATCATTTGTAATTTTATTGATTTCGGTAAAAAGGGTTTGGCTTTTGCTTTGAGGAGAAAATGGTTTTGAATGAATTGCCTTGAGATAGTTTTGCCATTTCTTTTGCAAGACTTCCGTTAGATCTCTTTCAACTGTCCCTTTAACGTTTTTTTCCTGGATAAGCAGCTGTTCTTCAATAAGGTTTTCTAAGTTGGAAACCGCTGGAGCATGTTGGAGCGCACTCTGAGGGTTAAGCTTTAAATGACTATTCAACTGGTCAAAATTTTTGTTTATCCGTTGCATAGCGAGAATACTATTTAAATCATTATCAAAGATCGTTTCCACTTTCTCTTGAACGGCCCTTAAAATGAAAATGAACAAAACCACAATACAAAAAACGACACCGATAATAGGCATGTGAGAAAGAAAGATCTGCGTCCTTAATTTCATTGCGGCACCCTATCATCATTGGTTTTAGAGTCGCTCATGATGTGAACATCATAGTCCTTTGCATTTCGAACGAGCGTGTGAAAGGTATCAATCTGTAAAAGATCTTTCCACCAGTTTTCTTTTGAGCGTCCTACAATGATCTGGGTAATTCCTTCACCTTTTGCAAAATCAAGCCATGCTTTGACACGATTCTGAGTCTTGAGGTGAACGATATGCGCGCCTAAATCTTTGGCAAATTGCAAGTCAGAAAAGAGATGGCGCTGCATTTCCAAATCGATGACTTCCGGATCATCATTTGGTGTTTCAGCGTAAACGACAAACCAATCTTTCTTTAATCGCCCTGCAAGCCTGGCAGCTTTACGAAATAGGACCCGTTGACTCCACTTTTTGGGAGCAAGACAAACCATGATTTGATGACTCGTAAACAGAGCATCTTTAAGATGAAGGCGATTTTTACTATCAAAGGTTCCAGCTTGTTCGATGGCTTCAGCAACCTCTCTTAAAGCGATTTCGCGTAGCTTTGAAAGATTCTCGGCTTTGAAAAAATTTTTCAATGCAACCGTAACTTTATCCTCTGAATATATTTGACCTGTTTGCAAACGTTCAATAATGTCTTCAACACCCAAATCAACGTTAATCACCTGATCTGCTCTCTTAAGAAAACTATCAGGAATAATTTCGTAGATTGTCACACCTGTAATCTTTTTGATTAAATCACTTAGACTTTCAAGGTGTTGGATATTAAATGCACAGATCACGTTTATACCCGCGCGCAATAACTCAAGGATATCTTGGTATCGTTTCGCATTCTTACATAAGGGGGCATTGGTGTGAGCCGCCTCATCAACAATGGCTACTTTGGGACGTCGCTTCAAGACAGCTGAAAGGTCCATTTCTTCAATAACAACACCGCGATATTCATATTTTTTCCGAGGGACAGTTTCTAACCCGTCCAAAAGGTCTTCCAACCTTTTGCGACCATGGGTTTCCACATAGGCTAATACAACATCAGCCCCTTGGTCTTGCAAAGAATGGGCTTCCTCAAGCATTCGGTAGGTTTTCCCAACACCAGCAACAGGACCTGTATATATTTTTAGGCGGCCACGATGAGCCTTTTGAAGAAATGCATAAAAGTCTTGATTTTTAAGTTCCTTCTTTTTCATCGTTTTCCTTGATTCCCAAAAAATTTATCAAGAGCCTTGTTTAATTTTAACACATTTACTCTGGGCTGCCCCATAAAGTAAAATTGCGGATATTCAGTCAAATCATCGACGAGACTAACAACTCTTTGAAGCGAGACATCCCTTGCATGGGCAACCCGCGAAGCCTGCCAATAAGCGGAGTCAGGGCTAATATGAGGATCCAGGCCACTTCCAGATGCCGTTACGAGATCAATAGGAATCGGTAGTTCTTTAGAAACTTTAAGTCGAGACACATCCTTTTCAACCCTGTCTAAAAGCCTTTGGGATGTAGGACCTAAATTCGATCCCTGTGAAAACATAGAATCGTATCCCTTGCCTGCCGCAGAGGGGCGTGAAAAAAAGTAAGCTGGATTCTTAAAATTCTGCCCAACAAGTAATGATCCTTGAATTTGATTAGCCTTGTTATATATCAAGCTTCCTCCTGCCCTATCTTTAAAGAAGATGTTGGCAATCCCATTTATAAGCAAAGGATACACGATACCGGTTAAGAAAAGTGTAAAGAGGGTCACATTTATGGCAATTAGAAATTCTTTACGCATCTACACAAACCCCAAGTTTACACAAAGCATATCGATTAGCTTAATTCCAATGAACGGAGCAATGATGCCGCCTATACCATAAATGAATAAGAACCTGACAAGAAGGTGCTTGGCCCCCAAAGGGCGATATTTTACGCCCTTCATAGCAAGAGGCAACAAAATGATAATGGTAAGCGCACTGAAAATCACCGTGGATAAAATTGCACTATAGGGTGAAGCCAATTGCATAAGATTTAAGCTTCTTAATTCTGGAAAGGATAGCATAAAAATGGGCGGGATAATTGCAAAATATTTAGCAATATCTGTAGCTATTGAAAATGTTGTTAAGCAACCTCTTGTCATCAGAAGCTGTTTTCCAATTTCGATAACCTCAAGAATTTTTGTTGGGTTGCTATCCAGATCAACCATGTTTGCAGCCTCTTTGGCAGACTGCGTTCCTGAGTTCATGGCAATTCCAAGATCTGCCTGGGCAAGGGCTGGAGCATCATTTGTCCCGTCACCAGTCATCGCAACTAAATACCCTTTTTGTTGCTGCTCACGGATGAGTTCCATTTTCTTTTCAGGTGTCGCTTCCGCAAGGTATTCGTCAACCCCAACCTCCTCTGCAATTGATTTTGCTGTGAAAGGATTGTCTCCCGTAATCATAATTGTGCGTATCCCCATCGCCTTGAGACGTTGAAACCTCTCGCGGATACCAGGCTTTATAATGTCTTTGAGATGAAGGATGCCTAAGATCTTATTTCCTTTTGCAATGGCAAGCGGCGTTCCTCCCTTAAGCCCTATCTCTTCAATAAGGCGATGATAATCGTCAGGTATCTTCCCATTCTTATTTTTCACAAATTGCTCGATCGCATCACAAGCACCTTTGCGAATCATGGTTTTTCCCATGTCACACCCACTCATGCGCGTCTCAGCGCTGAAAGGGATAAAGTTAACTTTGGAATAACTTTCTTCACTTGCAGCGAATGTATAGTTCTCTTCGATAAACTCAAGCACAGATCTTCCTTCTGGGGTTCGATCTGCAGCCGTCGATAAGTATATTGCGCGTACAAGCTCTTTTGTGCTGACTCCTTTAAAAGGAATAAGATCAAAGGGCATCCTATTTCCAAGCGTAACGGTTCCTGTTTTATCAAGAAGAAGGACGTCTATATCCCCTGCAAGTTCAACTGCTTTCCCACTCATGGCAAGAATATTTCGTTTCAAAGCACGATCAATTCCTGAAATACCCACAGCAGACGCAAGCCCTCCGATAGTTGTGGGTACAAGACAAACGAGCAGAGAAATAACAATAACAAGGGACAACAATTCGTCGAAATAAAGTCCCAAAGGAACCATGACTGCGCAAACAATAAGGAAAATAAGGGTCAACCCAATCAGTAAAATCTGTAAAGAAATTTCATTGGGTGTTTTCTGCCTCTTTGCAGCATGCACCAATCGAATCATTTGATCCAAATAGGTTTCTCCGGGATTAGAGGATATTTGTATGATTAAAAAATTAGAAAGCACTTGAGTTCCGGCCGTAACAGATGACCGGTCGCTATCACTTTCACGAATAACAGGTGCTGACTCTCCCGTAATCGCCGACTCATCAATGGAAGCTATACCTTCAAGAATTTCACCATCTGCGGGAATATACTCTCCCGCTGAAACCTTTACGATATCCCCTCTACGCAGATCACTTGCAGGTATAACTTTTTCAACAACGCCCGTTTGTAAATGAGCGGAAACTTCCTGTGCAAGAGATTTTAAGCTTGATGCATGGGCCTTTCCCTTCCCTTCTGCAATGGCTTCAGAAAGATTTGCTAAAAACAACGTTATCCAAATCCAAATCGTTAGGGAGGCCGTAAACCATAAGGGTTCATGTTGGGCAGGGACGAAAAGAATGTCCCTCAAAAGAATAACCGTCATACTAAGAGCGGCAATCAAATCAACAAACATGATGGAGTTTGTATACAGATAAAATGGGCTTAAGCGTTTAAGGCTTAATAAGATGATACTCTCCCCCTGAATTGATTGAAAATGTGCCCTTAGCCTTTTCATTAAAATACCACCCCTTTAGTGTAAAAACCGTATTCAAGGAAAGGTCCCAAAACCAGAATGGGAAAAAACGTCAGAGCTCCAATCACAACTATAATTCCTATCAATACGGCAATGAAAATAATTCCTTGCGTCGGAAGCGTTCCTAAGCTTGGAGGTGTGCGTTTTTTAGAAACTAAAGATCCTGCTATGGCAAGAGCAAAGAAAATGGATGCATATCGGCCGAGAAACATAATAAAAGCAAGAGAAAGATTGAACCAAGGGGTATTAAAATTGGGACCAGCAAATGCTGAGCCATTGTTTTGTGCGGTACTCGTATAGGCATACAGAATTTCAGTGAGCCCATGAGGCCCCATGTTTTGAATAGGTGGATGGCCACCAAATACGGTAAGAACAGCAGCAACGCCAAGTAAAATCAGGATAGAGTGTAAGGCGATAAACATCACAACATAACGTACTTCTCTTCCATCAATTTTTTTCCCTAAATATTCAGGCGTCCTTCCAATCATAAGCCCTGCTAAAAAGACAGTGATCATAACAAAAATAAGCATACTCAACATGCCCATACCTATGCTGCCAAAAACAACCTCCCCAAGAAGCATATTGATGAGAAGCACCATACCCCCAAGAGGTGTAAAGCTATCATGCATTGAGTTAACAGCACCACCGGCGATTGATGTCGTTAAGCTTGCAAAAAGGGAAGAGCCAGGCACACCAAATCGAACTTCTTTACCCTCCATATTTCCAAGCGATTGATCCAGTGGAAGTTGTCCAAATATGGGATTCGCTTGAGATTCAAAGTAATACACGCACATAATTGAAAAGAGCGACATAACAACCATAGCTGCAAAGAGCGACCATCCATGCCATGTATTTCGTGCCATTTTACCAAATGTATAGGTTAGACTTGCGGGCAGGAGAACTAAACTTAAGAGTTCGACAAAGTTTGTAAGGGGCGTAGGATTTTCAAAAGGATGAGCTGAATTCGTATTAAAAAAGCCTCCACCATTTGTCCCCAACATCTTTATCGCTTCTTGAGAAGCCACAGGACCCATGGGAAGTATTTGGCTTTCCCCTTCCAAAGTCATAACGTTTAAGGCAGCAGAAAAATTTTGGATAACACCTTGGGAAACTAAAATGAACGCTATTAATATACTGAGAGGCAAAAACAAATAGAGAACGACACGAATTAAATCAACCCAAAAATTACCTAAGGATGTGCTTTGCTTTTCAGAAGCATGCTGAGTGACTCCACGCGCAAACGCTATAAAGGCTGTAATGCCTGTTGCAGCAGCGCAAAAGTTTTGCCAGGTTAGCCCCACCATTTGCGTCAAATAACTCAGCGTTTGCTCTCCGCTATAAGCTTGCCAATTTGTATTACTTGCAAAACTAATGGCGGTATTGAGGGATAAATCCCAAGAAACATCGGGTAAGTTTTGGGGGTTCAAAGGCAATGATGATTGTGTCCATTGAATGAGGAAGAGAACGCAAATGCCAATAAAATTAAACAATAAAAGTGAGAAGGTATAGCGTTTCCAATTCTGCTCTTCCTCACCAATACAACAGATACGAAAAACACCTTTTTCTATTGTGCTCATGACAGGAACTGAAAATTGCTTTTGAAAAATTAAATAAATATATGTTCCCATCGGTTTTGTGAACAAAACAACCAACAGGAAGAGAACTAAGATCTGTAGCCATGCCACCATCTTAATCTCCTGATGAAGAGGATATTTTAAACAAATAAAATACAAGATAAACAAAAAGAAATACACCAACACACAGGCCTATCGCATAATCTAAGCCCATAATAGACGCCTCCCTCTTATATTTTTTCTCACAGTAGTATCTCAAAAAAGCGCCATAAAACCAAGCTGTTTCATGAAACATTCTTGTTCTTGATGAAAAAGAAATAACCGTTAAGTGGCAAAAGGCAAAGGACCTTCGCTTAGCTTTTCCTTGACGAAATCGAATAGTTCAGGGATCATATAAAGAATAACTAAATAAATAATTGGGGACATCAATGATCAAAAGCATATTGGTTGCACTTGATGAATCAAAATCAAGCGACTGTGCACGTGACTTTAGTATAGAGCTTGCAAAATCTTACAAGGCTAGCCTAACAGGCATCGGTATTTTAGATGAACCTTGGATTGCTGCCCCATAGGCTATTCCATTAGGCGGTGCTGCATTTAAAGTTCAGCTTGATGAACAGTTCCTGAAAGAGGCAAAGACACGAATCCGCAAGCTTGAAAAAGCATTTGTTGAACAAGCAAAAAAAGACAAGCTCAACGCACATATCATTGATGCCACGGGCGTCCCGGCTTATGAGATTGAAGCTTTCATTGCGGAATATGATATGCTGATGATCGGAAAGGATGCCAACTTCCATTTTACCGCTGCCGCTGAAACGGGCGTTTCTATTACCCAGCTTCTTCATGACAATCCCCGCCCTGTAATTTTAACGGGCAATTCTATCCCCTATGAAAAAAGCAAAAATATCCTTGTAACCTATGATGGAACCTCTGCTTCTTCAAGAGCTCTCCATATGGCTATCTTATTGGGCATCTTCAAAGGAAAGAAAGTGCATGTCACCAATATCAGCACCGAGGAAGAAAAGACAACAAACCTCGTGAGCTCTGCTGCTAAGCTTTTGAAGAACCATGGCATTGATTGTGAGACCCATCCTATTGTGTCCTCGGATGCCCCTGCTCAAGCAATAATGGAGTTAAGTGACGCATTGAAACCCTATATGATTGTTATGGGTGCATTTGGGCACGGCGGCATAGCCGCTCTCTTTAGAGGATCTTGCACGAAAGAACTTTTAAAGGAATCAAAAATCCCGATGTTTATGCATCATTGAAAAATCGGCAGTTGAAAGTAGTTTGTCATTCCTTTAAGAGATTATCAGATATGAATGGTAATGCTTTTCTTTAAAAACAAACTATTTGCAATCCAAGAGTGACATCAATTTTATAATTTCCATGAAACGATTAGCGCCCCAGAGCACAAGATAAAACATAACCACTGTTGTCATTTTTGAGCTAGGGGCTAATTTGTAAAGCAAGTTAAGCCCTTTCTTAGACCGAAGATCCCTTAGATCAAAGTAATACAAAAGCCGGATCCGTCAGTCGAAATGCATGTACTTCTTTAAGGGATTCTTGCAAAATTTTGAGCTTTTGATCAGGCTTGCGTGTGCGCCAGACTGTCATATGGGGGATATAATTTTCAGGAATTGTTTCTTTATTGAGGCCCCACCTTCCTCGAGAGACTTCTGAAATTTGCTCAAAAAGCCATTGATTCGCTTCTTGTAATTTTACGCGCGACATATCATTCGGCAAAAAGGCAACCACCCGATGAAAAACAAGTTCAACTTTTTTAACCTCGTAAACCAAAGGATTTTTCTGCAAGTAGGCCAACATATCAAGAACAATTTGTTCACCAAAAGATTGGACTTCCTCATCCGGAATGCTGTTCTCGATAAAACCAAGTGTGCAGTGGTATTTTTTTCGTTGATGAGTGTAACCAGCCGCTTCCATAAGTGCGTCAATTTTTTCTCGATCTTGAGAAGAAGCATTAATTTTTAGTGCCATGGACCGCATAGAACTTGGCTTTTTTGTTGGCGTCCCCTACGGGATTCGAACCCGTGTTGCCGCCGTGAGAGGGCGGTGTCCTAGGCCTCTAGACGAAGGGGACCTGTCCTGCCTTGTACCCTATGTGACCAACTGAATCAAGTGTCTTCAAAAAGGTTTACCATTTCTTAATCATTTTAGGTGTAGGTTAGAGAAACAAAAAACAATTTGAAGGAGAAAATTCATGAAATTTCCAGCTCTACTTTTAGCAACGATCACCTTAACATTTCCCTTCACAGCTTTAGCTAACAATTGTCATGAAAAATGTTACACAGCAAAAGTTTCCTGCAACCAAAGCCGTGGACATACGTTTAATTCATGTGAAAAAGATCTATTCGCCTGTAAAGCAAGCTGTACCGCCGATAAAGGTCATAAAACGCTGAGCTTTGATCAAATACCTTATGAGTTAGCCCCTCACCTTCTTTGATACGGGCTGCCCCAATTCTAAGCGGGTTAGACCATAGGTTGCCCCAATAATCATAAAGCTTCCAAGAACAGTCCATAAGGTAGGAATTTCTTGAAAAAAGAAAAACCCAACAGGGACAGCAAAGCATAAGCGCGTGTATTCAAATGGAGCCAAGAAGGAAGGGTCACCATACTTAAGCGCAGAAATATAGCTAAATTGCGAAATCACACCAAAAGCTCCAATGACTGTCAAAACCATTAAATCATCTAAACTTGGTGTTTTCCATACGCTTCCCGCTAAAATAACAGCAATGAGTGCTGTACCAACGGTCGTGTAAAACATAATTGTCAGCGTATTATCGGTTCGGGTCAAAACCTTTGTACAAATAATTGCAAGAGCTGCAAACAAGTTAGCAAGAAGCTCAATCCAAACACCAAAGCTAATTGGCGCTTCATCAGGACGAACCATTACAACGACACCAAAATAACCAAATAAAATCAGTGTCCACTTTGATATGGACACAGAATCTTTAAGAATGGCCATTGCCAAGATTGTTGTGAAAAGAGGCCCCGTCATCCCAATTGACGTTGCAAGGGCTAGGGGCAGATTCCGGTATGCATAATAGGTACACCCCATAGCGGCACCCACAAAAATGACACGAAGAAATTGCAGGAGGGGCTTTTTTGTCTCAAAGCCTTTAAGCCCGTTTCGAACGAGAAAAGGCGTAAAGAATACCAAACCAAAGAAATAACGCATAAACAGGATTATCATACTATCAACATCAGGTGATAATACTTTTGTAAATGCCATAGCCGAGCTAAAGCTGATCGCCCAGAGCAACATAAAAGCAGCTCCAATCAACTTGGGAGAGACACCAAAGGATAAGGCGACAGTTTTATTTTCACTCATTTACAATCCTTAATTTATAACTCTTTTAGCCGAGCGATGTTTCATCGGAATGGGCTAATGGATCTTCAACATCCTTAAAGGCCTTCATGCGTCCGCAAATTTTATCCATTAAGATCGCTAAAGCTCCATTACACAAAACGTTTGTAACCGTTCCCGAAGGTTCTACCAAAAGGTAGAGCATTGTTATAATACCGCACATAGAATCCGTAAATCCTAAAAAGCCGGTAAGAACAGGCAATAATACAACAAGTTCACCCAAAGGAACAGACGGTACACCAAACTTAGCTACTGTATAATATAAGGAGAAAACAAAGAATGTGCCATAGCTCATAGGGTCCACCCCATTCACCACCAAAGCAAGACCCATTAATATAGGAACAGCTATTGAATCTCCAACGTGATGAACATTGACAGTTGCTGGAATCATGATTTCGGCAACAGCCTTGTTTTCTGTATTTTCTTCCGCACCTTCTAAGGTGAGTGGTAGGGTTGCCATGCTCGACATGGTCGAGAACGCGACAAGACCAGAAGGAACTGCATTTCCGAAGGTCTCTCTTGTGGATTTCAAATTCCCTAAATTTGCCACAAAAAAGAAAAGAATTATTGTTATCGCCTCCACCCCAAATATGAGCAGAATTACTGAACCATACCCTGTGAACAATTCCATAATTGATTCTTCGTACTGAATCTTGAAAAGAAAGCCAATCACATAAAGGGGAACGAGAGGAATAAAAACTTTCGTTAATCCCACTTGGATAATGTGTCGCGCATATGTCCCCCATTTTTCCATTTTTTCATGGCCAAAAAAGGCTCCATAAAGCCCGGCAACCGTCCCCAACAAAAGCGCCAAATCAATGCTGATAAGCTTGGGATAAGGAATAGAGAAGAAGGGTTTCAAAAGGGCAACATTCTCAGCAGCTTGGGCAACGCCACCCGTGGAATGGTATCCTAAAAGAGGCAAGAAAAGTTGCCCCGCAAAGAAGCCAACCTGGATGAAGGCAAAGTTTGAAACCAAGATCATGCCTAAGATCATCAATATCAAAAGAGGGGCTTTTTTTCGGAATGTGATGAGGCATGCGAAAATAAGCATGAAAATAATATAGGGCATGATGAAGAGAAGGGTTTCCATCAACAAAGCGCTAATGGTATAGAAAAACCTTTGAATTCCCTCCGGCACATAGTCTCCAAAAAGCATAATCGAGACCAGAGCTACAACAATAAATAAAATCAGCCGGAATTCTTTCATGAAATTCTTCTCCTCGAGTAAAGGGCTACTCTACGCAAATCAAACTAAATTGAAAAGAGGAGATAAAAGACAAATATATTTTATATGATGAATCATAATACGCAACTACGCCTGGTCTGTATGAGTTAATGGATCTTCCACATCTTTGAAAGCCTTCATACGGCCACATATTTTATCCATCAAAATTGTCACTGCACCATTACACAAAACATTGGTAACTGTTCCAGCAGGATCAAGTAAAAGGTATAGTGTCGTAATCAATCCGAGCATGGGATCTGTAAATCCTAAAAAACCCGTCAGGATAGGAACGATGGCCATAAGCTCACCGCCAGGAACCCCAGGCACACCAAACTTTGCGATCATAAAATAAAGTGTAAAAACAAGAAACGTGCCATAATCCATGACTTCATACCCACCCATTACCATGGTAATCATCACTAAAATGGGGAGAGCAAGAGAATCACCAACGTGGTGGATGTTGATTGTACCTGGAATCATAATTTCCGCAACGGCCTTGTTTTTGGTGTTTTCTTCTGCCGCTTCGAGTGTCAACGGCAATGTTGCCATACTCGACATGGTTGAAAATGCGACAAGCCCTGAAGGAACTGCATTTCCGAAGGTCTCTCTTGTGGCTTTCAGATTGCCCAAATTCGCCACAAAAAAGAAAAGGATGACAGCTACAGCCTGTATACCCATAATTAAAAGGATTACTGGCCCGTATCCAGTAAATAATTCTAGAAGCGATTCATCATGTTGAACCTTAAATAAAAAACCCACAACGTAAAGAGGAACAAGAGGAATAAAGACTTTCGTTAAACCCATTTGGATGATATGTCGAGCCATTTTGCCATACTTCGCCATCTTTTCTTTGCCAAAGAACGCGCCATAAAGCCCAGCTACAGCACCGAGTAAAAGCGCTACATCAATACTAATAAGTTTAGGAAAAGGGATATTGAAGTAGGGTTCTAAAGCCGGCAGATCTTTTGAAGCTTGAACGACCTCTTGAGTTGTTTGATAGCCTAGCAAAGGCAGGAATAATTTGCCCAAAAAGAAGCCCGTCTGGATAAAGACAAAATTTGAAATCAAGATCATGGTTAAAATCATCACAATCAAAAGCGGCGCTTTCTTTTGGAAAGTCAGGAGACATGCAAAAATAAGAACAAAAATGATATATGGCATTGTGAAAAGAAGAATTTCCTTGAGCCAAACACTTATGCTATAGAAAAATCGTTGAATTCCTTCAGGAATGTAGTCTCCCAATAACATGATCGAGACAATGGCCACAACCAGAAATATAATAAGCCGGAATTCTTTCATGAAATTCTTCTCCTTAATAGAAATACCTATCTTACGCAAAACCCAACCTGTTGAAAAGAGATGAATCGAGGCCCTCAAAAAGAAGTAGCTCCTTTTACTTAGATTGTTTAGAGTAAACATAAATTAATTTTAGCGGAGTTAAAAATGTATTTTCGCCCTCTTTTTACTTTCTTTATCTCAGCCTTTGTCTGCACAGCACCCCATATCGTAAAAGGCATGGACGAATAATACTGGATCGAGCACCCGCACTTTTACGGTCCAGATTTCTTATGGGGCTGCTGGAAATGGAATCTAACGACTGGATAAACGGACGGCAAGCCGCACGTGATCTGCTTTCTGATGAAGAAAAGTTGAGGGCCGCACATTCGAATTACCTCAACCAGATAGACAATAATGTTGTTTTTAATGACGACGGAACCCGCTATCAACCACAAAACTATGAAGAATTTGTTTCTACCCTTAGGGATGATGTCCTACAAGAAGGCGAGCCCGGTTTAGCGGCACCACGAAGGTATCGTTTTGCCATGTGCCTAGCCACATGTATGAAACCGTTAGATATGGAGCAAACGAGAGCACTTTTGCAGCACCTCATGGATCAAGGGATGATTAGAGTAGGTGGGAGCGACGACCAATAAAACATCTAAGATTCTTTCATTGACACTTATGTTTTCACTCTCCCAATTGACTTTTGCTCTCAAAATACCGTATATACCTATTAGATTTTATTTTTATGGAGAAGTCCGATGAAACGTACATTTCAACCTAGCAATCTCGTTCGCAAGCGCCGTCATGGTTTTCGTGCACGTATGGCAACTGTCGGTGGTCGCAAAGTGATTTCCCGGCGCCGGTCTAAGGGACGTTCACGCTTAAGTGCTTAGTGGCCTCTCTCGATCATTTACTTAAACGCTCTGAATTTTCAACCGTTGCCAAAGCGGGAAAGAGGGCTGTAACCCCAGCTTTTATTCTCCAAACCCATAAAACAAGATCGGATGAATTAAAGCGCTTTGGGGTTGTCGCAACACGGAAAATTGGCGGGGCTGTTCAACGGAACCGAGCCAAGCGCCGCCTCAGAGCTCTGGCCAACGCTGTGCTTATAGATCAAGGGCTCCCTGGATATGATTATGTGTTTGTAGCGCGAGCCGAGATCTTGAAGAGAAACTTTTTATTGATGCGCCAAGAACTGGAAAATGCTTTAACCCAAATTCATAAAAAATAGAGTATGCTGTCCATCATTTTTAAACTTCCAATTTATATTTATCGCTATTTGGTTTCACCAGTTTTAAAACCGAAATGCCGATTTTTACCCACTTGTTCCGAATATGCCCTTGACGCCATCGACTGTTATGGTCCTTATAAGGGAAGTATTTTAGCTTTTAAACGGATATGCCGCTGTCATCCTTGGGGCGGGAGCGGATTTGACCCTGTGAAGGAAAAAGACAATGGATGATCAAAAGAATCTAATCGCCGTCGTTATTATCTCAATCGCTATCTTGTTTGGGTTCCAATATTTCTTTACCCCAACAACACAACAAAAAGCGCCAGAAACAGCACCCCAAGTCCAACCATCTCAACAAGCAACCGTACCTGTTGAGAAGCCACGTGCTGAAGCCCTACAAGACTCTCCAAAGAGACTGCAAATCCAAAGCGATAGCCTAAAAGGTTCCATAAACTTACAAGGGGCCCTGTTTGATGATTTAACCTTAGTCAAATATCGGGAAACGATCAATCCTGATAGTCCTGAAATTGTTCTACTGAATCCTGAATCAACGCCCCATGCTTATTTCTCACGTTTTGGCTGGGAAGGAAGCAACATCAATGTCCCAAATGAAAAAACAATTTGGAGCGCAAACGAGTCAACCCTAACACCACAAACACCGGTCACACTCTCGTGGAATAACGGTGAAGGACTCCAATTCGAGCAGCTCATTTCCGTTGATGATAATTACATGTTTACGATCACCCAACGCGTTACAAATAACGGAACCAATCCTATCTCCCTTTCCCCACAGGCATTTTTAGCCCACCGCGGCGAAGTAAAGTCGTCTGGCTTTTTTATCCTGCACGAAGGCCCTGTTGGCGTATTTGACGGAACACTACATGACCCTAGCTATGAAGATCTTGAAAAAACATCTGTCATTCAAAACCCTAAGGCCCCGGGTTGGTTTGGACTCACCGATAAATACTGGCTAACGGCTTTAGTGCCTGATCCGAAAGAATCGATCACGTCTTCTTATCATCAAACAGGAACGGGTGCTTCAACACTTATAACGGCCCAATATCAAAGAAACCCCGTACAACTTGAACCGGGTAAATCCACTGAAGTTAAAGACCACTTCTTCGCCGGCGCGAAAGTATTGAGGTTATTAGATGGCTACGAAGAAACAATCGGTCTAAACCACTTTGACTTGGCTGTGGACTTTGGTTGGTTTTACTTTTTAACAAAACCCATTTTTTATGTCCTTGAGTTTCTAAAGGGAATTCTAGGAAACTTTGGCCTCGCTATTTTGGCCCTCACCGTCATCATTAAGATTCTTTTCTTCCCGCTTGCAAATAAGTCTTATCAATCCATGGGGCGTATGAAGCAACTGCAACCAGAGATCGATAAGATCCGTGAGCGTTATGCGGATGATAAAATGAAGATGAACGAAAAAGTTATGGAAATTTATAAAAAGGAAAAAGTTAATCCAATGGCCGGCTGCTTGCCGATGATTATCCAGATTCCTGTCTTTTTTGCACTCTACAAGGTTCTCTTCGTCTCAATTGAGATGCGTCATGCCCCCTTCTATGGGTGGATTCACGACCTTTCGGCTCCAGACCCAACAACGATCTTTAATCTATTTGGTTTGATACCTTGGGATCCACCATCCTTCCTGATGATCGGTGCGTGGCCACTTATTATGGGTGGAACCATGTTCCTGCAACAAAAACTTAGCCCTCCCCCAGCGGATCCTATACAGGCTAAGATGTTCTTGTTGATGCCCATATTCTTTACCTATCTATTGGCACAATTCCCAGCTGGTCTGGTTATCTATTGGGCTTGGAACAACTTCCTCTCTATTGGGCAACAATGGTTTATCATGAAGAGATCCACCCTCAAGAAAAAAAAGCATGCCAATAAGAATGCTTAGATAAACATCATAGATTTAATGGCCCCTGCGCATGGGAACTTATGATATGGCTGAAACAGTCTCCGATAAAAGCAAGAACGCCCGATGGCTGTTTGCTCAAGAAAGTAAGTTTATAGCAGGTGCAACAAGCATTGAAATCCTCCCTGCCCCCGAACTTCCAGAGATCGCTTTTGCAGGGCGATCTAATGTGGGAAAATCAAGTCTGATCAATGCCCTTCTCAACAGGAAAGCCTTGGCGCGCGTTTCTCATACACCAGGACGAACTCAACAATTGAACTTTTTTGACATTGGTAAGATCTTTTACCTCGTTGACATGCCCGGCTATGGTTATGCGGCCGTCTCAAAAGCCAAGATTAAAATTTGGTCTCGCCTGATCCACGACTACCTGCGCGGGCGCGTTCCTCTTAAACGGGTCTTTCTTCTGATTGATAGTCGCCATGGCCTTAAAGAAAGCGATAAAGCAGTTATGGAAGAACTCGACAAGGCCGCCGTTTCCTATCAAATTGTGCTTACAAAAGCGGATAAAGCATCCACAAATGGCCTGACTAAGCTCTTAGAGCAACTGAGTGAAACGTTAAAGAAACATCCAGCAGCTTTTCCAACACCTATCCTCACCAGCTCCCATAAGAACCAGGGACTTGATGAATTGAGAGAAACTATTGCTGAAATGGTGCAGAGCTAGGCATTTCCCTCTTAATAAATATTTAGAAATAAAATATTTCGTAGAGAGTTCCTCATTATAAATTAGATGTTTTTATATTACCTGAAGAAACCATATCTTTAAGGGGCTTCTCTTCCAATTTTCCTTTGGTGAGAATGGCTAAATATGACTCTTGATTAACGCTATGCGCTTCACTCAAAAGATCTATGTGAGGCATAAGTAAAACAATAATACAAACAAGCTCACCTTCCATAATAACCACTTGATAACTTCGCGAAAGGGCCTTGGTAAGAATTTCCCCAAAGGCAGCTAGATCTTCTATTTGAGCCAGTCGCTCAGACTGAATTTGAAAGATTCTTTTTGAAATTATTTCACCATCTCCTGGAAGACTTTTTTGTGCAGTTTTCTCCAAGTTTTCTAAAAGAGACTTCAAATCTGTATAGTCAGTTGGGGACGTCTCTAATGCTCGAATCACTTTTGTAGATAACGCATCATCGGCCCAATCAAGGGTACCCTGACCAAAACCTGCCATACATGAAACAGAAAACCCACACATATACGCAGCCACTACATATATTCCTATTTCTTTGATCATCTTGGATACCCTCAATAATTAACAAATTTATATTATAATAAATTTATTTATATTTTATAAATTTGGAGAATATGAACTGCTAATATGGAACTTCTGTTTTCTTCTTTTTTATTTTTCTTAATATCTGCAGCATTACCAATGGAACAAAAATCAAAAAAGCGTAAAGCCTAGCACCTAGGATAAACATATGAATAAAAATTAAAGCTTCTGCTATATAAACAAACTTATGCAGCTTCTTCCATTTCACAAAACCCAATTTTTTTACAGCGTAGTTATTGCTTGTGAGAGCAAGCAAGCCAAAAATAACTAAAGCAATGACAGCTGGGATGAGGGCTGGATGGAAGAAATATTTTAATGTTGCCCCGATATCAAATTCTCTTTTTGTCAAAAAACAGAGAAAATGGATAACGGCATAAGAAAACACAGCTACGCCAATTTGCCTTCTATATTTGTTAACTTGCTTTATAAAGACTGATGTTGGAAAGAGCGTTTGCAGAGGGTTTAAGGAAAGAACAACAACCAAGAATGCCAACGCAAAATAGCCGGAGAAAAAAGTTATCTCCTTCCAAAAAGGCGGATGAATTTCGAGGAAAACGAACATAATCAATGCAGGTAAATTTAGAATCATCCAGGTATAGTTTTTACTAAGCCACTTTTTGAAATGCTTCATTTGAATTCCCTGTCTTTTTCTAGCTAGGGACATCATACACCGTAAACCTTTCAAAATATCTAATTTATGACAGTTTCAGTCTTTCAGAAAAAAGTTTAGATCGCACACTATTTCTGTGCCATACTATGGAAATGATCATAATTCTCGTAAAATGATAAAATGACAAATATCTCTTTTCTATCCTCAAAAGCCCCAGATGCTCTTCGAACAAAAAAAACACTAGAAGCCCTCTATCCTTCTGTGGCAGCTGAAGAGGCTGACATTATCGTAGCTCTTGGTGGCGATGGATTTATGCTGGAAACAATCCATGAATATATTGACTCAAAAACGCCTCTCTACGGGATTCATTGCGGTACGATTGGATTCTTGATGAATGATTGCTCTCCACAAAATTTATTGGAGCGCCTCAAAAATGCAAAGCCAAGCCTTTTACATCCCCTTGAAATGTCGGTGCGCCAAAAAAGTGGAGTTGAAACCAAGGCTCTTGCCTTTAACGAAGTGTCCCTCCTCCGCGAAACACGCCAAGCAGCTCGAATTCAAATTAGCGTTGATGATGTCACGCGGCTTCAAGAACTTATTTGTGATGGCGTTATCGTATCAACACCTGCTGGAAGCACGGCTTATAACCTATCAGCCCACGGCCCTATCATACCCTTGAATGCTCCTTTGCTGGCCATAACACCCATCAGTGCTTTTCGACCACGTCGTTGGAAGGGAGCCTTGTTACCCGAAAAAGCACACATTCACTTTACAATACTTGATCCGGAAAAGCGTCCTGTCAGTGCAGTTGCTGACTTTACAGAAGCACGCGATGTTGTATCCGTATCTGTTCGGCAATCAAAAAAACACAGTGTTACACTTCTTTTCGACCACGACCATAATTTGGATGAGCGTATTTTGCGCGAGCAGTTTATGGGTTAGGGCTAAAGTCACACGAATTTGCTCGGGGGATCAAAACACCTAATTTGAAGAAATATTTTATATTTAACACTATTGAAGTAACAAACGAAAATTTAAATAGCCGGCGTCTTCCAATTATTATTATGCGTTCAGCTGCAGTCTCAAATGATCTTGATGATCTAGAGATTCCAATGCCAGCACAAAAGAGAACTTCGACGGGAACATATCTAGGCTTTAGGAATTCATTGGGATTATATATATCTGATGAAAAAGCACCCAATGAAAAAATGGTGATTCACATTTGTACCACCACCATTAATGGTCACGGCGTTCAAATGCCCTTCTTTTCTTTAAGCAATACATCGAATACCCTTAGGCTTTCTCTTCGTCTAAAAAATGATGGATATATTTATGCAGCCATTACAATATCACCCCTTAACCGTGCTATGGTCAACAACACTCTAGAGATACCTTTAGGCGGCATCCCCTTTATCCCCATAGGCGAGGCATCATCCGATGATGAATACTGAACTCATTGCTAAGTCAGAGCTGGATTTGCACCCATTGAGTCTTGGGGAACTTGCTCAGAATTCATCAGAGCAGCATAGCTGATTCCTGAGATGAAGAGCCCAATAAACCAGGCGTAATGGTAAAAGGGTGCCAAATAGCCAAATATTGAGTCCGCACTGCAAACATGAATTTGGACAAGAAATCCAGGAACATTAGGTAAAATTCCAAGAACGAGAGCCCAAATGGCTTTGGTATTGTAGCCACCCAAATAGCTGTATTCTCCCCTGTTTTGGTAGAGAGCCTCCACATTGAGCTTCATCTTCCGAACAATGTAATAGTCAACCAAAAGTACCCCTGCTATAGGCCCAAGAAGAGCAGAATATCCTACAAGCCAGGTAAAGATGTAACCGGTTGGGTCTGCTAAAAGCTTCCATGGCATCATCAGAATTCCCAAGATTCCTGTAATAAGTCCGCCTCTTTTAAAGTTAATATACTTGGGAGCGAGGTTCGAAAAGTCATTAGCAGGACTAACAACATTGGCAGCCACATTTGTTGTCAGTGTCGCCAAAAGAATAGCTACCACAGAGAATGCCACAACAAATAAATTATCAAATTTCTGTACCAATAGGATGGGATCCCAGATCGCTTCGCCATAAACAAGTAACGTTGTGCTGGTAACGGCCACCCCAATAAAAGCAAATAGAGTCATTGTTGTCGGCAAGCCCAAAGCTTGGCCGATAACTTGAGCCTTTTGGTCTTTGGCGTAGCGGGTAAAGTCAGGGATATTGAGGCTGAGTGTCGCCCAAAATCCAATAATACCTGTTAAAGCAGGAAAGAAGAAATGGAAAAAGTCCGTGGACGTTTCAAATTTAGAAGGCGTTTGAAAGATCTGTGTCACACCATCCGCACTTGTATAAGCCCAGTAAAGTAAAGCAGCACCGCCCAAAACTAAGAACGGAGCCGAAAGTGTTTCTAGCCATTTAATGGACTCCACACCTTTCCAGACAAAGAATATATTCATAAACCAAAAGGTCATAAAGCATAGGAAGGGAACAATTCCCACGTCCATGATTTGCCCCTGAATAGATTGGGCTTCAGGCCAAACCATAAGGAGCAGTGTGTAAATGGCCGTTCCCCCTATCCAGGTTTGGATGCCAAACCATCCACAAGCCACAAGAGCCCGAAGCATGGCCGGAATATTGGATCCTTTAATCCCGAAACTCGCACGGGCAAACACGGGGTATGGAATACCAAATTTAACGCCGACATGACCATTAAGAATCATGGGAACAAGAACGATTAAGTTACCGAGCAATATGGTGATCAGAGCTTGCCACCAATTCATCCCTCCCCCAATTAGGGACGAGGCCATCATATAGGTAGGAATTTGAACGGACATACCCACCCATAGGGTGAAAAAATTAAAGGATGTCCACGTTTTTTGTTTGGAAGTAACAGGAGATAGGTCTTCGTTAACGAGATTTTGATCCATGAGATACTGACTCCTCTCATAAAAATTAACTATTTCTAATATAATTTTTATGAAATGTCGAGTATTATTTCTGCAGCCTTAAATGCTTTTAACTCCGTTTTCTCTCTACCTGGAGTTGGCGTAGTTTCCTGTGAAGAGCGGAACGTTCCATTCCAATAAAGTTAGCTGTCTTAGAAATATTACCTGCGAACTTTTGGACTTGTGCTAGTAGGTACTCACGCTCAAAATATTCACGCGCCTCGCGCAGGGTCATGGATAGAAAGTCCGGAGCATTCTGAGCTGTAACAGCAGCAAGGTCATCCCCACGAACCTCGTGCGGCAACTCATCTGCAGAGATTTCTTCATCGTTCGCAGCGGAAGAGAGAATCAATGTTTTTTCAACAATATTTCGAAGCTCGTTAACATTCCCTGGCCAGTCATAGGTTTGCATCACAGCCAAAGCTGAGTCCGAGAACACTCGATGCGGAACCCCAACCTGTTTGGAAATGCGGGCAACAAAATAAGAAATCAGTTCAGGGATATCCTCTACCCTTTCCCTTAAAGTTGGCAGTTTAAATGTAATGACATTTAATCGGTAGTAGAGGTCTTCCCGAAAATGGCCCGACTCAATTGCTGACTTTATATCTTTATGAGTAGCTGCAAAAATGCGAACATCGCTTTGGACTTTTTGTTCTCCATTAACGCGCTTAAAAGACTGTTCGTGCAAAAAGCGGACAAACTTGGATTGCACGCTTTGTGGAAGCTCACTCACCTGATCTAAAAAAAGAGAGCCTCCATGGGCTTGTTCCAATACGCCGAGTTTTCGTGGGCTTTCTTTGGTGGCTTCAACGCCAAATATCTGCTCATCAAGAGAACTTTCAGATTCATCTGTGCAATTCATAACAAGGAAAGGTCCTGAAGCGCGTTTGGAGTTTTTATGAATTTCGCGAGCGACGAGCTCTTTTCCTGTCCCAGGGGCACCTATCAACAAAATCCGACTGTTTGTGGGTGAAACTTTATCAATATTTTTGCGAACATTTTGAATGACGGGTGACTTACCAATTAATTCCGCTGGAGAGACCTCTCCCTTTAATAATTGATTCTCTCGCTTTAAGCTTGCTGCTTCTAAGGCTCGTTCAATAATTAAGAGCAGTCGTTCAGTCTTAAATGGCTTTTCTATGAAATCGTAAGCCCCCATTTTTATAGCATTTACAGCTGTTTCAATTGTCCCATGTCCACTAATCATGACAATGGGAAGGTCTGTATTTGTTTGTCGGATGTATTCCAATATTTTAAGTCCATCATACTTTGGATCACCCAACCATACATCAAGAATTAATAAGCTTGGCTGACGCGTAGCTATTTCCTCAAGCGCCTTCTCGCCTGTGGAAGCGACCCGGCAAGTATACCCTTCGTCTCTCAAAATCTCAGCAACTAACTCCCTTATATCTGGTTCATCATCAACAATAAGAATATCATGGGTCATCATTTATGATCCTTTACCAATTGAGAGTTCTGTGAAGCAATAACTTCAAAGGAAACATGCACAATTGCTCCACCATTTGGTGCATCTTTGAAACTAATATTTCCCCCATGATCTTCTACGATTTTTTTCACAATCGCAAGGCCCAGACCGGTTCCTTTTTCATGAAATGTAATATAGGGTTCAGTTAGTCTTTCTCTTCCCTCTGAAGGTAAACCAATTCCATTATCCCTGACCTCCAAATCAATATAGGCGTCACTTTCACTAAGAGAAACATCAATTTTGCCAACCTTTGGGCCTTTCATTTCAATCGCTTCAATGGCATTCTTCAACACGTTCGTCAAAACTTGTCCTATCTGCCCACGATCACAAAAGAAAGAAGCCTTTTTCAATTGTGTATTAAAGCTAAATTTAATATTGGGGTGACTATCCTGCTGAAGGAATATTTCTTCCTTACAAATTTTGATGAGATCTTCAGGTTTCATGTTGGGTAGAGGCATTCGTGCAAAGGATGAAAACTCTCCAACCATTTGCCCAATATGATTTACTTGCCGAATAATTGTGTCGACACAATTCTGAAATGTGTCACTTCCATCATCAATTTGCTTTGTATACCTTCTTTTTAATCTTTCTGCTGAAAGCTGAATTGGTGTAAGAGGATTCTTGATTTCATGAGCAATTCGCTTGGCCATCTCGGACCATGCTGCTTTTCTTTGGGCCGCCTGAAGCTGGGTAATATCATCAGAGGTTACAACATAGCCGATAAGAGATTTTCCGATTTTTCGTGATGTAAGCCGAACTAACAAAATATGATTATGCCCCTGACGGTTTATGGTCACTTGTTTTTCGACAAAGCCAGCTTTACTTCCCTTTATATCCTTAAAGAGCGGAGCCATTTCAGGCACAACATCAACAAGCATATGTCCAATGTAATCATCTAGATTTGCTTCGAACAGTTGTTTTGCAGATTCATTGGAAAGTTGGATTTCACCTTTCGCATCCAAACCAATAACGCCTGCAGAAACACCTGCCAAAACTGCCTCTGTAAACCGACGCCTTTCATCGAGCTCTTCATTTTTCACCACAAGTTCATCACGTTGAGATTCTAACTGAGACGTCATGCGATTAAAGGCTGAAGTTAACGACGATAGCTCTTCGGTTTCATCGTCCTCAGAGATGCGCACAGAAAGGTCACCTTTGCATACTTCATCGGATGCCCGAATTAAATGACGAATAGGTCGTGATAGTTTATTTGCAAATAACAACCCTCCCAAAACGGCTGTTAGCAAAAGCAAAATAGCAATGCCAACAAAAATTCCTGCAAATTTTAGGGCGATATTTGAACCCTCTGCCTCCAACCTCTCATATTCTTTTGCTGCCTTTAATGTGTTTTCGATACGCGTCAAAACTGTTGGAGAAACACGACGGCCAACCAGTAGATAAGTTCTTGTCAAAGGATCGATCATCACGAGTGCGCGTACCTTATCATTTTCTTCACTTGTATAAACAACCGGGCCCGACTTGGCTTCGCGCAGTTCATTGGAAATGTTCGGTTCAAACTCAAGTGCAAATGAGAATTGCGAACGTCCCAAAACGTTCATATCTTCCGTTAGAACAAGGGCTTCATCCAGTGAACGAAGTTGGGTTTGCTCGGCTAGTTTTTCATTAATAGAAGCGGTATCTGGTGTAAAGTTTCGAACAAGCGGAACAAGCTCCCTTGCCATCGCCTCAGCATTCGTACTAATGACCTTTTGATGCTCACCAAGATAAGCACCAGCAACCGCTATAGACTCACCAATTGAGGTTTTAACCCTTTCATTAAACCAACTGTTGATAACAATATTAAAAAAAATGGCTGAAAATCCTGCTACGAGGATTGTTGGAACAATCGCCAAAAGGCTAAAGGTTGCTACAATGCGGCTATGGAGCTTTGAACCGGCTTCCCCGCTTCTTCGCTCAGCCCATAATGAAGCAACGTTTTTTGCCACCAATGCTGCAAATGTCATAAGGAAAATGAAATCGATACTTAAAATAAAAATCAAAAATTTTCTGCTTTTAATAAAAGGAGGCGCTTTTGTTAGAGCAACATATGTTGCAATCACAGCAAGAATAGCTCCAAGAACAAGAAGGATAAGAAGCTTTCTTCCTAAATGATGGCGCTTTGCCCACGCAGCAAGAGCTTCATATACTTTCAAAACAACCATCAAAGAGTCTCGAGCGATATATTGAGAATTTTTATTTTCCTCCTTAATGTATTTCGATCGATGCCAAGAAGTTTTGCAACCTTAACCTGATTTCCTTTGAGCCTCCTGAGGGATTCTTCAATTAAAGCTTGTTCGACTTCCTTTAATAAACATGCATGCAATCCACTACATGGCATGATATCTCCATGAAGATCAAAGTAGTGACTTAAATATCTTTCGACAACTTTTTGAAGACCAAGACTATACAACTTTTTATTAAAATCGTTCATTTCTCGCCTTCTAGACTTTTATCAAAAAATTTCTCTGTAAGCTCTTTGACTTCTTTTGAGCTTGTTGCTTGGTTAACAGCAACTCTAAACTCAGCAGAGCTCCTTAGCCCTTTACTATACCAACCCATATGCTTCCTTGCCATTAACAATCCGGTATGTTCGCCATAATGATGGAGCATATCCTCGAAATGTTCTAGAACAATTTCCCTTTGGGTTTCAAGGGGGGGATCAGGAAGTCGTTCTTTTGTCTTTAAAAAATGGCTAACCTGATTGAGAAACCAAGGTCGGCCATAAGCCCCACGCCCAATCATCACACCGTCAGCACCTGAAAGATCCAAAAGCTCCTGCGCATTCTCAACGCACACAACATCTCCATTGCCAATGACAGGAATGGTAACAGCTTCTTTTACTTTATGGATAAATGACCAATCCGATTTTCCGTTATAAAGCTGGCAACGGGTTCGACCGTGAACTGTGATCATTTTGACGCCACATTCTTCCGCAATTTTTGCAAGGTTTGGCGCATTGCGGTTTTGGTCGTCCCAGCCCGTCCGCATCTTCAAGGTCACAGGAATGTTAACCGCCTTCACTGTTGCCTCAATGATTTTAGCCGCATGACATTCGTCGCGCATCAAAGCGGACCCTGCATAACCATTTACAACTTTTTTCACAGGACATCCCATATTGATATCAATAATGGCAGCTCCTTTATCAAGATTAAGTTTTGCAGCCTCAGCCATAACATCTGGCTCACAGCCCGCCAATTGAACAGCCATGGGATATTCCTCGGCCGTGTTTTTAGCCATCAACAACGATTGTCGGGTTTTGCGAATCATAGCCTGGCTAGCAATCATTTCAGACACAACAAAGCCTACGCCATGCTTTTTCACCAGGCGTCGAAAAGGCATGTCTGTAACACCAGACATAGGAGCTAAAATGACATTATCTTTCAGTTCAACAGATCCAATCCGAAGTGACATAAGGCAACCTTTATAATACGTAGCCGAACTCTAGCTCTTTTTCATGTCACATTTCAATAGTTATATAGGTTCCTGATTTTAAAGAAAAGTCTGCCTCTGCCTTTGAGTTAACGAATTTTTCATATTTCCTTGCTAAGTTATAAATAGAATCAAAAGGGAGAAAATTGATGAAGGAAAAAACGAAAACACAACAAGATCAAACGAAACAGCACTTTTTCCTTCTTATAGCTGTTCCCTCGTTAATTGGATTTTTGATCGCTTTTATATCAATGGCTAATGCGTCCCGCCTTGATCACATTCAAAGAGCAGATACAACACAACCAACAGAACAAGGTTGGCAACTCCATGATGGGCCAACGGTTAGTTTTTAAAATCAATAATAATAAAAAAAAAGAAAAATGAGGGGGCCATTGCCCCCTTTTTTATTTATATGGAATCTGCTGGGGCTCTCATTGGGGCTCCTTCAAATTTTTGTTCCATTGGAGCATCTAACATGTCATGAAGAGGCTCATCCATCGGGCTTGGGTTCACAAGCTCCAGAGGTTCATTCCTGCCGTACACACGCTCAGGATGCATCCGGCTCGCATACCAATACATGTTTTGATCTTGATAAGGCCTATACCCTTGCACCTTGTCTGCCTCTGCATGAGGATACCAATAATATCCTCCGTGCTCTTTATAAGGACAATCGGATCGATCAGCGTAATAAGATGGTTCGCACATGGGTTTTCCGCACTGGTCAACAGGAGGGAAGCCAACTTGAGTATTATCGGTCCTTACCATGTGAGAATGAGGATGCCCTGTATGTTGATGATGCAATTGAGTTTGTTTCATTACCCGATCATGGGTGGTATGAGCCTTGGGGTGAACATGCGCTTGTTTAGTCATATCCTTTCCCATAGCCGCAAACGAAACAACAAGCGAAAGGCTTGATACAGATGCAAAAATAAAGTTTTTCATTAAAATTCCTCCAATTATACTTTTATAGAACCTAGCTTTCATAACATTATGAATTGTGTTCTTGGAGCCCAGGTTAACACATTCAAAAATAAAAATTAATTAAAATTTTGTATATATGTAGAATTTATAGTTGTTTTGGCGCTGCCTGTTTGATCTCAAATCCATTAGAGGTCACTGAAATCACTGCAAAGGCCCTCTCATTGAGTCCATGGGGAGTGAGCCGAAAGAGACCTTCAACCCCGTTAAATCCATGCATGTTTGTTAAATTTGAGGCACTATAACCTTCTTCAGACAAAATCACTGCTAATGCTGCGGCATCATAAGCGAGCGCCGCAAGCCGAGGTGGTGTCTGCCCATAAGCTTGCTGATATCTGGCTTCAAATGCTTTTCGCTCTTCTGGCATTGTCGAAGAAAAGTAAGCTTTATGGAACAGAGATGTCATTTTTAAAGTATCGGGCGTATCCCACTGACCACTTCCAAGAATTGTCAATGGACCCGCTTCTTTTAAGACATTCAATATATGGTATAGATTTTCACCTCCTTCAGGAATAACCAAAGCCTGAAGTCCCCTGTTTAAATAAGCGTCTACGTCTTCTTGGATTCTCTCATTCCCAGGATTTCCTTCTAAGATATCTCCTTTTGAATAATGTGTTACACCTAAAAGTTGAATTGTACCTTTTGAGTTTAACTCTATGAGTATGTCATCAATCCGTTTTCCATATGTATCAGAAGGCGTAATCGCAGCAATTTTTGTCATCCCATTTTCTTTAGCATAGTCGATAACGTACTGGATTTGTTGTGTTGGTATAAGGCCTAAAATGTATGTCCCTGTAGCTGCCACACTTCGATCTGTAGAGAAGGCAATAACGTTAACATTTTTTGCTTTTGCTGCAGGCTTTACACTATTTACATCCTCTGCAAAAACAGGACCCAATATAAGTTCAGCTCCCTCGTTGATTGCCTCAACTGCTGCTTGATGCGCCCCTTTTGCTGTGTCTTTAGGCATAAGTGCTACCGAAGAAGAGTTTGCCTCAAATAACGCAAGTTCAGCTGCATTGAGCAATCCTTTCCCTAAAGGTGCATATGAACCGGACAATGGAAGCAAAATCGCAACTTTATGGGCTTTACCTTTCGATTCTTGTTGCCCATCTGGCGCAGATTTTTTTGTGGGCGTTGCGTTATCAGATGATTTTGGCTCAGGAAAAGTCGTATATTTCTGAACCGTGCTACACGACGAAACAACAACCATTAAAGCCGTTAACACAAAAAAAATTTTTAGACTGTTGATCATCATTCCCTCGTATTCACATAAATTTTATGATTAAATAACCTTTTATTGAATGTGAGTAAACTATGCTTTACATCGTTGCAACACCTATTGGCAATTTAAAGGATATTACGCTGAGGGCTATTGAGGTTCTTAAAGGCGTGGACCTCATTGCTTGCGAGGATAAGCGTGTATCTTCAAAACTATTAAATCACTACAAAATTTCTAAGCCTTTATTTTCTTACCATGATCATAATGCTGACCAGGTTCGCTACCAATTATTAAAATCTCTCGAAGAGGGCAAAAAAATTGCTTACATAACTGATGGAGGAATGCCCCTCATTTCAGATCCAGGATATAAACTGGTGCGTGACTGCCAAGACAATGGCTTGCCCTATACGGTTATTCCAGGCCCATCTGCCCCTCTTGCTGCACTCACATTATCAGGCCTTTCTCCCCAAACGTTTACATTTTATGGATTTTTACCATCCAAGCAAGCAGGTCGAAAAAAGGATTTTGAAGAAATTAAACAGTGCACAACAACCTTAATCTTCTTTGAATCACCCAAAAGACTCGTTAGATTTCTTAAAGACGCAGAAGAGGTTTTGGGAGATAGACTTGCTTCTGTATGCAGAGAAATGACTAAAGTCTATGAAAATATTCAAAAAAACACTCTTTCAAATTTACGTTCATACTATGAAAGCCATCCTCCAAAAGGGGAAATTGTTGTCATCATCGAAGGAGCAAGCCAAGATAACCTATCAAGCGAAAAAGAACTCGAAACACAGCTCAAAAAAGCACTTTCAACTTGTAGATTAAAAGAGGCCGTCGAACTTGTTTCAAAAGCGACTGGGCACCCAAAACGTAAGGTATATCAATATGCACTGTCACTCAAATCAAAAGAAAAAGGCCTATCGTAAGGGGCAGTGGAGCGAAAAACTTTCCGCCTTCTTCTTAACTCTTAAAGGATATGAGATCCTTGAAAGTCGGTATAAAACACCGGTGGGCGAGATTGACCTTATCGCAAAGAAACACAACACACTTGTCGCCGTTGAGGTAAAACATCGTAAAACGTTTGAAATAGCAGCCTATTCTATTTCTCCTACACAGCGCAAACGGATTGAACAAGCTCTTCTTTTTTATTTAAGAGGATTGCAAACACCTCTTGATTTTCGGTTTGATGTCATTCTAATCTCACCTTGGAAATGGCCTTACCATATTAAAGGTGCCTGGCTCCCATAAGTAACGGAGGTTCAAATGGTTAAAAATATTTTCGTCGGTCTTACCCTACTCCTTTCGGGATGCGCACCTGCAGCTATTGGAGGCATTGGTGCCATAGGATTGTGTTCCGTTGATGAACGAGGTGTCGACGGGGTTGCGAAGGACCAAGCCATTCGCGCAGCGCTCAACTTTGAGATGGAAAAAAAATTATCCGACTTTAGTGATGTCGAACTCACCGTTTACAACGGGCGCGTACTCCTAACAGGCGTCGCAAACACCCCTCAAATCAAAGCGCAAGCTGTCAATATAGCCCGAAACACAAAGGGCGTAAGGGATGTGATTGACGGCATAAATGTTGAGGGTGAGGATGGTTTTGCAGAATATACACGCGACGGATGGATAACAACAAAGCTCAAGGCAAGTCTGTATCCTGAAGATGATGTAGTTGCTCCTAATTATGTGATTCGAACATTTGATAAAGTGATTTACATTTTTGGAACAGCCCAAAACCAAGAAGAAATGGATAGGGTCTTATATCTTGCTCATGATATTACAGGGGTCCGCAGAGTCGTAAATCTAATTGAGGTGAAAAAGCCACAAAAATAATTATTCATTAAAGGGGAGAGAAGAATGTGTTTTCACGCATAAGCACTGTTGCATTTCAAGGCGTTGACGTTACGACCATTGATGTGCAAATACAAATATCGTCTGGAATGCCAGGCTTTGCCATAGTCGGGCTACCCGATAAGGCTGTTGCTGAATCAAAAGAACGAATTCGATCAGCTTTTCACAGCATAGGACTTTCCCTGCCCTTCCAAAAAATTACGGTTAATCTTGCGCCAGCTGATGTCCAAAAGGAAGGAAGCCATTACGACTTGCCCATCGCCCTCGGCCTATTGTCGACAATGAAGGTCATTCCCGCCGATGTATTACAAGAGTTTCTCGCCATCGGTGAGCTTTCGTTAGACGGACAACTATCACCCATTTCAGGCGTTTTGCCAGCAGCCATTCACGCGGCATCCCTTGAAAAGGGAATTATTTGCCCCAAATCCGGGGGCGGGGAAGCCGCTTGGGCAGGCGACATCAACATTCTTGCTCCTGACACCCTTCTCTCACTTGTTAATCATTTCAAAGGGACTCAAGTTCTCTCAGCACCAGAGCCTCTTTTGGAAGAACCCACTTCAACATTGTGCCTAGACTTAAAGGACATCAAAGGACAGGAATCTGCCAAACGAGCTTTAGAAGTCGCTGCTTCCGGAGGGCATAATCTTCTTATGTTGGGCCCTCCCGGCGCGGGTAAGTCCATGTTGGCCTCTCGGTTGCCTGGAATTCTTCCGCCATTGTCTGCAAGTGAAGCCCTTGAAGTCACGATGATCCACAGCCTAGCTGGACGTTTAAACGAGGGAAAGCTTGTAAGAACGCGCCCATTTCGCGATCCCCATCATTCAGCATCTATGCCAGCCCTCGTAGGCGGAGGATTAAAAGCCAACCCCGGTGAAATATCTCTCGCCCATCATGGGGTCTTATTTTTAGATGAGCTTCCTGAATTTCAAAGAGCAACATTGGAGTCTCTCCGACAGCCCCTGGAGTCCGGCAAAACCGTTGTTGCGCGCGCCAATGCACATGTTACGTATCCTTCAGCTTTTCAGCTGATCGCTGCGATGAATCCATGCCGTTGTGGTTACCTCTCGGATGCTGAACGCGCTTGTTCTCGCGCCCCCAGATGCGCTGCGGATTACCAATCCAAAATTTCAGGTCCCCTTTTTGACCGCATTGATCTTCATATTGAAGTCCCTGAAGTTCTGGCTTCTGACTTAACCCGCAGGCAACCTGGCGAACCTAGTGCAAAAGTTGCAGAACGGGTACAACGGGCTCGTGACATTCAACACAACCGATACAAAAGCCTTGGCCTTAAAATTCGATTAAATGCCCAGGCTGATGGTGAAGTTCTTGATGAGGTTGCGCAAACCGATGAAGAAGGCAGAAAGCTGCTGCAAAAAGCTGCTGAGTCATTCAAGTTATCAGCGAGAGGCTACCATCGCGTTCTAAGGGTATCACGCACACTTGCTGATTTAGCGAATTCGCCAATTGTCCTGAGTCAGCATATTTCAGAGGCCCTTAGTTATCGTCGATTGCATTTTGCATCTTAAAGGCTAGACAAAAATAGACTAATTTATTATAAGATATCTTTAGTATAGGAGATTTCCATGAAAAAAGACATTCATCCAGATTACCATGAAATTACTGTCATCATGACGGATGGCACAGAATTTATAACTCGTTCAACCTGGGGAAAAGCCAAGGAACAATTGCGCTTGGACATTGACCCAAAATCCCATCCAGCCTGGACAGGTGTTCATCGTCTCATTGACTCAGGTGGGCAGCTTGCGAAGTTCAAAGATCGCTTTAAAGACTTGGGCCTTTAATTCTCTTTTTTCTTAACGCCTACTTTTTGGCCAATTTCCTGATACTCTTCAGGAGTTGGCTTAAAGGAAACGTGTACAACCAGAGGATAATTCCACCACCTCTGTGTGGTGGGACGGCATGCTTTAAAGATAGATTGCAAGAATTTTAAATCCTCAGGATCAAACATCAGCCGTCCTTTTTTTGAAGACTCATCTGCATTCTCTGAAAAAACATCATCATGAAACACATTATAAAGGGCGAGCCTTTCACAAAGGTTCGTTCCGATGAGATCTTCCCAACCGCCAACACCTGCAACGCGTTGGTCGCATAAATCATAGAAGCTGAGAACATGGTCAACAGCACTTTGTAAGATGGCATCCGGCGAAGCTTTTTCGAGCTTTTGTTTCGCTGGATCTAAGGGCGGGGAATATCCACCATCTTTTGACCGCTCTGGCAACAGATTATCGATATGGGCCCAATTTTCACCCTTACAACGATCTGAACTCCCTTGAGGAAGCGCATGAGCAGAATATGTCAAAGCTGATGCAAAAAGAGAGAAAACAATTTTTTTCATGAGAGTATCCTTTATTTTGAAGAGGCAACGAAAAAGAGTGAGAACCCGGTCATCAAAAAGTTGACGCCGACAAGAACACCAAGAGCCCACAAGGCACTCAAAGGATAGGTTGCAAGCAAGATGACCGCCAAACATAATGTTAGTAGACCTGAAAATACACTCCAGCCCCACCTTGAGTTGGTATCACGGAGTTGAAAGCCAGCAATAATCATAAAGATTCCTTGCGCGAAAAATAGAGCCATCAAGACCATGGTTAAGGTTAAGAGGCCTGCCAAAGGCTGAGCAAACATGTAAACGCCTGCAATGATAAATAGTGCACCGATGAAAAAGTTCCATATATAATGCTTTTGCCCTTTATCCTCGAAGGCGCCGAAAACTTTGAAAATTCCACCTAATAAAAAGAGCGCGCCGAAAAAGACTTCTACCCCTAAAGAACTATAAAATGGATAGATAATCGACAGTGCGCCTAGAATGATAAAGATAATTCCTGTTATTTTAGTAATGGATTGCGTGGTCATTTGTGGCTCTCCTTTTTTATGTTCTTAAAATAATACTAAATTTTTAAGTAATTAGCAAATTCATAAAATTTGGCAAGCATTTCGTTGAAAAACAAGTGAAATTTTAAAAATCTTAGTAAATTAACCGTTTATCAATATATTTTGACTACAATAAAAATGTGGAACGTTTTATTTAAACTTAAAACAGGAGAAAGACATGAAAAACGTATTATTCGCATCAGCCCTCATAGTAGGACTTGCTGGAGCCGTTTCGGCAAACGCTGGACACGGTCACCACCACGGGCATCAAATGCCAAAACACGGAAGCTATCAAGTAACAGACCCTTGCTGCAACACAGATTGCCATAACATGCAAGGTGATCCAAGAGCAATGGCTCCAGGAAGTAACTTCCATGGTGCAGATGCTGGTATGGTCTATACTCACGAAGGCCCAGCTATGGTTCACAAAGGTCACTCCATGGCAGAAAATCCTGAATCAATGCCAAAAGGCACGCATAAGCATGCAATGGCGCACCATGCACACAAAGATATGCACAAAGGTGCTATGAAGAATTAATCAGGGAAGTTGGGATTTTCTAAATTCCAATTTTAATTTATGTAAGCGCCCCAGAAATGGGGCGTTTATTTTTAGATAGGACCTTCTACGACACGTTGATTTTTCATGTTTCCTGTCGCTGCACTTTGAATATTACTTTCATATCTTTGAGGCGAACACGGGGGAGATTTTACGCGTACGCTTGATGGGCCTGATTTTTCTTTTTTTCCTTTGAATAGAAAACTTCTCAATGCCTGCCTCAAAGAAGCTGAACGCCTTGAAGGTATCGGATTGTGTTTCTTTTTAAGCTTCCCTGATGCTTTAGAAGTGACTTTAGGCTCTAGAATCGTACCCTCCGGATAGATCCAGCCATCATCATCAGCAATAAAAGAGTATTTTTTAGATACACCTTCAATCTTAGCCTCCTTATCAGGTTCCATTGCTATTGCTGTAGGCATACTATAAGTTATAAGTTATCCTTTCATTAACAACGATTTATTACTTTAACAACAAATAAGACCGTAAGTCATGAACATTCATTTTAGAAAAGCACAACTATCAGATAAAGAAACAATATTTAGCTGGCTCGACACGCCGCATATGCAAGAATCGTGGGATAATAGCCAAGAGCACCGGGATGACATTCTCAATTTTATGAACGGAACGCCCCAACCTTCTACCTTTTTTAACATCCTATTCACCTATTGGATTGGGTTCATAAATGAAAACCCCCTTTCATTTATTTTGACCCATCCAGAAATTGATTCGCCAGAAACGCCTGAACCCTATCGTTCATTCGTCTCCAAAACAGGAACCACCTATGGCTTAGACTTTGGTATCGGTAACGAGGCCTACCTTGGGAAAGGACTTGCTGCCCCCGCCATAGAAGCGTTCATTCAGTTCATGGTCAAGGATGTTGACCCGAAGGCAGATACATTTCTTATTGACCCTTTCCTCAATAACCCGCGCGCCATCCATGTGTATGAAAAAGCGGGATTCAAGAAGGTTGCAGACTTTACCCAAAAAGGTGGCTACTTTGATCAAAAAAAAGGGGTTTTGTTGGTTAAATCTTTAAAAAGAGAAACAAGCGTTTAAGCGTTTCTCATTTTCCCATTATTTCTCGACGCATTTCGAGTATTTTTCCATTGGAATCAGCTCACCAAAAGCTACATCGACAAAGGAAATGAATGAGAGTGAGCCTCCATCTTTAAAACCTGGGTTCTCATTTGATCCGGACCATCTAAAAGAACGTAAAGGGGTAAATCTACCATCTTTATACCTTTATTAAATTGTGCAGTTGATCTGGACTCAGAGGTGCTGCAAACGTTTGATCAAGATCATTCTCAACGATCTCTCTGGTTGTTAAAAACACAGGAATTTGAAATTCATTGCAAAACTTCAGTTCTTCATTAATCCCCCAAGATTCTCGCCAACCTTCAATTTGCAATATCACCATTCCTTTAGAAACTTTCAAAAAATCAAAGAGATATGGCATAATTATTTCTCGCCTTTCATCCAAAGATGGCAAACGAAGTGCCTCAGCAATGCGATTCACATAAAGCGTTGGAGAAAAAACGGAGTACCCTTGCCTTAAAAAATCTGTTGTGGTTTTAAGGGCGATATCAATTCGATAGGCGATTTCTTGATCAGTCCCCTTAAAAGGCATTGCGAGATAATAAAGTCCGTCTTTCATTTTCCCTCTGCAAATGTCATGAGTTTTTGGCTTTTAACCACAAACCATAACGTTACCGTTGTCAACACGATAAACACAGCCATGATGATCCCAATATTTTGAAAAGTACCAATATAGAAATACCCCACCACTTGCAAACTCAGTGCAGAGAAAATGAGCCGTGCACCCTGGATAATCGCCGCCACCCGCCCTTTAGCCTGAGGAATATATTGTAAACATATGGGGTAAAGAATGGTAATGGGTATAATTTGCCCTATAATAAAAGGAATGAAGGCAATCGTAATCAATGGGGCACTTGTGCTATCGAGGTAGGTCACAATTCCCAAAGTTACCAAACTGAGCAAGAATATCTGTATCGATAGTTTTATCATTTTGACCTGGTTGTATTTACTGACGATCAAGCCAAATAACAGGCTTCCAACTGCATAGATAAAAGCGAGAGATCCTTGATAAAAGCCAAAGTAATTAAGGCTTACCCCTAAATCTCCCATAAAGAGCAAGGGTGACATTCCAACAAATATCCAATAGGGGACAAACTGAAAGACAAAATGCATAATTAATAAGATCAACGACTTTGAGTGAAGCAGAGTTGAATATCCTTCATAGGAATTTTCGTCTTTGAATTGGGGGGCTTTGTGCAGAGGAATAAACGCATAACTCAGGATAAAGGCCAACATCCCCAGAAGAAGCAAAGCAATGAAATTGCCCTGCCAATGAAAATAAAGTGTTATATAACTTCCAATCACGGGAGCAATCCCTGCGGAGGCATTCATCACTCCATTTAAGACAGCAAACAAAGCCTGTTGCTGTCGCAGAGGATAGGTGTCTGAAATAATGAGAAAGCTCAATATAGTGGGGGCAGCGACGCCAATTCCCTGTAGAAGGCGCCCTAGCATAAAAAAGGCATAAGATATTTCGGACAAACAAAACAGGCTTCCAATATTAAAGATGAGGAGACCGAGCAAGATAATCGGCTTTCGGCCATACCGATCTGCAAGACCACCCGTGACAAATAGGCTAAGACAAAATCCAACAAAATTGATTGAGAGGGAGGCTTCAACCCAAAAGGGTGATAGGTTAAAGCGTTCTTGTAATTCGGGGAAACTTGGAACAAAAAGATCAAATTCCATTCCGGTCAGGATATCCATTAAAATAATGGCACTTAAGATTTTGCCATGAGCAAGCTTTTGTTTCATTATTATTTTATCTAAACCTTATGCCACTATCGTTTGATTTCTCATCCACAAATTGTCAAAAGTCTATTTTGGTGTCAAATTCTAAAAAACATAAGGAAAAGAAATGCCACACTTTTATCGATCATTTTTTGTACTACTCATTGCGTTTTTAAGTGCGTGTTCTCAATATAACGAACCTACTCATTTTCACTTTAGTTCCCCTCCTTGGGCACACCTTGAGCTAGGGGCTGGTAACTACGGTGAAGACGGTCACACAAAAAAATCAGTACGAAAAACTGCTCTGATGGAATTGACTTATATATCGAAGACTCCAAGTTGGTATAACCTTCTTCCCGAACAGAGCGTGCTCCCCCTTAAACCTGAAAATCAGTATTTTCTTCTTTTCGAAACCCTTGATCTGCTTGTTAAAAGACAAGGTCCAAATGGTGTTTTTCACGTTAATGATCTCATCCCAGAACATGCTGAATATGCGACAAAATGTTTAAAGAAATACGCAAAGAATCAAGGCTATGACAACATCAACATTGAAACTATCCCAGGAGATTACTTAACTATCCGTCCGGAGCAAACCTTAGAAAAGTACGGTTTAAAATGGTACGATAGTGTCCATCTCAAAAATCCAGAAGTTTCTTTTTTCAATTACGGTATGGACGGAGATCAGATGCTGTCTTCAGCGAAAAGCCGACGGTGGGCGCGCACAAAACTGCAGCGACTGGCCAATCTATCGAAAAAAGGGCTTTATTTTTTTACACTTGACGCCGGAGATGATTTTATCCCCAAAAAGGAGAAAGAAGAATATATCTGTAAAGGACAATTTTACATCCCAACGACAGCTTGGGAGCCAGTCCCCTATTACTTTCCGGAAGGGAGTATTACAGGGGAAGAATATGGAAGAGTGTACTTTATTGAGAGAAGTTCATTACCTTTCTCTTCACAATTATCCAAATTAGAGCTTTAACGATTCGCATTTTATGGGAAAAGTTAGCCAGGTCGAGGCACTGATTTTTAAGCGGAGCTGTCATCATTTATTAATCATTTTAGTATATATTCTTTTCTAAGGACTACTGTCACAAATAAACGAAATCCTTAAGGGAGGAGTATGTGAAAAAAAGTTATATAGGAGTACTAGCAATTTTAGGATGTATAGCGTTTGGCAGTCAAACGATTGCAGAAAATAAAAACACCACACTAAATTGCACAGATTTAGAATGCGGCTGCTCAGCTCAAGGTTATGGCATGTGCAGCGGACCTAAGAAGGTAAAACGCAAGCCTTGTAGGGACGCGTCTGGAAAACAAATAAACATGTATTGCGGAGCCTTTTGCCAATTACATGGTTGCCCAGATCGATGGGAAAAAAAATAATAGCAATCAAAGTACTTTAAGAAAATGTAATCCATGTCGACTGTATGCGCCCAACTTTTGGTACTATTTGTTGGCATCTTCTTCTTGAGATGATGGGGCATCTAATCCGTTGTTAAGGAGAGAGTTGCTATGTTTAAAAAGATTTGCGACCACTAACCTAAAGGACTTTATTCCTCTTTCTCAACCCGACCTAGTTTTCTAAGAGGCAATTTTAAACGTAAGCTTTCAAATTCCTCGAAGGTCATCGGTGACTCTTCTGTTCTCGTTTTTAAGTGACCTTCAAGAAGATCAGCATATGCGAGAACCCTCGGAACATTCAAAATCCCCATCCCATATTTTACAAAAGAAAAAAGTGTCGTATGATCCTCACGTCCCTTTCTGCTAGTACAGGTTTCACAAACGTAACGTTGAACGCTCTCATCATCTCCATAAACTGGGAACTCGCGAAGGGCGGAATGGAGAAGACTGGCTCTTATAAGGACGGGTGAGAAATCAGGCTTATAACTTTGAAGCAGAAGGGCTGCACCCGTAATGATTGGGGCCGCTGAAGACGTTCCTCCATCAGTTAGAGGACGATGTCGATTCCCGGTTTCGTCCAACCAAAAGGTACCGCATCCTTGCGCGGCAATGGAGCTGCGTTGAATTCTTTTTTTATAACCTGGCGTATTTGACGATTCAGAAATTTCATTGGTAGGCTTCAGATTAATGGCTAAAATGAGATTTGCAAATTTTTCTGGATCGATTCGATTGAGAAGAGTCGCATAAACACCTATGTGTTCGGTATAAAATGTTACCCATGTCTCCGGTACGGACTCCCTGTAAAAATGGCGTGCCCGAGAGGATTCGAACCTCCGACCCCAAGATTAGGAATCTTGTGCTCTATCCGACTGAGCTACGGGCACCCGCCTTTTTTATACAGACTCACCTTCAGGTGCGCAAGAATTGATAAAAAAATATAAAGATACAATACATTAGATGCACGCTGTTGATTTATTTATATCTATAGGCTATAAATACTTATCCGTCAATTATTATCATTTGGAGTTTATATGTTAAAATATCATTATTCATTTTTAGTAGTTATCGGATCATTGTTGTTTTCTTATCCCATGAGCGCCATGCAAGAGGATGATTCATTTAAATATCGTCAAGGCGTAACTAGAAAAGGCCCGCCTCGAAAAGCTTTACCAACCCCACCTTCTCGAAAGACAAGAGCCGTAATGACTCATCACGCCGCACATCCTGCACCGAGCCGAAGCCGAGGGAGACCAACCTCAGGAAGGAGAATGCACGCTATTGAAAAAGATAGATTTAAGCGTCGGTTACAGTGTGTTCAAGAACAACAAGCACTAAAACACCAACTTCCAAGTGGTCTTACTAATTGTTCGATTTCAAAGCTGCTTAAAGCTAAACACACAGGCTCTTCAACAGAACCGGTAGAGATTGGTTCGGGCATTAAAGTTTCTGTAAAATGCGTGCTGGCTCAACTACAGGCCGTGCAAAATTCCATAAATGCTATACAAAAGAACAAACCAGGAGCTCGGATTACCGCTCGCAAAGGAGAAGTGATCGCACACAGCTACAACGGAAAAACAGCGAAATCAGAGGGTGACGATGCTCGTGGAAGGCTTGTCGTCTATAAATTACTTGCGGATGGCGTGCCCATTACATACAAATATGAAGATCATATGGGTCTTATCCGAACAAAAGAAGCAACCTTAACGCTCAGTATAACGACTAAAGGGTAATTCAAATTTTAGGGGGAGCCTACGGGCTCTCCAGCTCTTCTTCAGCCTTTAGCCACTCTTCTTCCGCCAGCGAAAGTTCTTTTTCTAGATCTGACTGCTTTTTCAGCAGCTCTGTCAACGCTTCAGAATGATGGCTATAGAGTTCGGGAGCCTCGAGTTCTTCGTTCACTTTGCGTAAGGACTCCATGATCGCTTCAACCTTTAGCTTGGCCTCTCTAGCCTTATTTTCTTGAACAAGTGAGGGCTTTGGCTTGGTTTTTTTCGGTTTTGCTAATTCCTTATCCCCTTGCAAAATTAAACGACGATAATCTTCAAGGTCACCTTCAAAAGGTTCAACTTTCTGGTCGGCTACCAGCCACAACTGTTCCATGGTTGATGACAAAATATCCCAGTCATGGGTAATCAGGATTACGGCGCCTTTGAAGTCATTGAGGGCCATCATCAACGCTTGGCGAGAATCCATATCCAGGTGGTTGGTGGGCTCGTCCAAAATCAATATGTTGGGTTTGTCCATGGAAATTAATGCCAAGTTTAGGCGTGCTTTTTCACCTCCTGAAAGATTTTTTACAATAACATCGGCCTTTGTTCCCCCCAGCCCAAACCGAGCAAGTTGACCACGAGCTGCTGTCGGCGTCATATGACGATCCTTGCGAATGACATGCTCATAGGCTGTAGCATTCACATCAAACTCTTCTACTTGATGCTGAGCAAAATAGCCCACATTCAATTTTCCTGACCGGCGCATTTCACCTTTTTGGGGCTGCAGGCGATCGGCAATCAACTTGGCAAACGTTGATTTACCGTTACCGTTTGCCCCCAACAAGGCAATACGATCTTCCTCATCAATACGCTGGGAAAGCCCTTTAAGGATGGGAATATCATCA
The DNA here is from genome assembly GCA_964474215.1 of uncultured Alphaproteobacteria bacterium. Classification (GTDB taxonomy): domain Bacteria; phylum Pseudomonadota; class Alphaproteobacteria; order UBA9655; family UBA9655; genus UBA9655. The sequence goes on along the minus strand of CAYYRQ010000004.1, from coordinate 27,706 downwards.
ACATAACCCACATTCACATTGTCCAAAACGACCAAGGGAGGTGCCAACTTTTGCGGCTGGGGAAAATCAAACTTCACCTCTGGATCATGAATGATATCGGGAAGTTCTTCCATCTTCTCGATGGCTTTGAGACGACTTTGCGCTTGCTTGGCTTTGGTTGCTTTCGCCCCAAAGCGGGTTACAAAGGTCATCATATGCTTTTTTTTGGCCTCCTACTTCACATGTTGAGCCTTCAATGTTTCTTGTTGCGCTTTCCATGTTTTAGAGAACGTATCAAAATTCCCCCCATAGGATTGAATTTTTTCACTATGCAAGAACAACGTCCGATCACATACGTTATTCAGCAAATAACGATCGTGACTGATGATCAGCAAACTCTTTGGGTAGCTTTTCAAGTATTCTTCAAGCCACAAGCTGGCCTCCAAATCCAAATGGTTGGTCGGCTCATCCAAAAGCAACCAATCCGGATTGGAAAAAAGCAAGGATGCCAAGGAAACACGCATTCGCCAGCCACCCGAAAAAGTTGAAAGCGGTTGGTTCTGCATCTCTTGAGAAAAACCAAGCCCCCCCAAAATTTCAGATGCGCGCGCTTCAGCCGTGAAGGCATCAATAGCAATCAGCCGATCATAAATGTCCGCCATCTTTTCCGGCTCCGTCCCCTCTTCAAGTTGAGTCATCAATTGAAGACGCTCTTGATCAGCCGCCATCACGGCATCAAGTGGGGTTGTTGATCCACTGGGTGCTTCTTGAGCAATGTGCCCAATGGTCACGCGTGCGGGGATTTCGATTTCCCCCGTATCGGGATACAGTTCTTTCAGAAGGACTTTGAAAAAAGTGGACTTTCCCGTTCCATTACGTCCAACCAAGCCATAGCGATGGCCTTCGTTAAGGGTAAGGGAGAGATCTTCGATGAGTGTACGTCCTGCTATCCGGACAGTGATGTTTTCTAATTTAATCATGTTTTTGACCTTTCGATGAATGACAAGCAGCGGCCCCATAAAGGAAATCCTATGGGGAGGATTGAATGCGCTGCTGGGCTGTCATTAAGGTCATATTGTCCATAACAAAGACTTTCTAATATAAAGTTCGTTCTCAATATTGTAAAAAAACGGGGAAAAGTCAAGACGTTTTGAATCTAGATCTCATCAAAATCTAAGTCAGCCATATTAACCCCATCATCTGGGTCAGCAGGAGCAAGTGATGGACGTGGCAAAGATCTGGGCCCGCTTGAAGAACTGGCCCCCACTTGATCCATTAAAGATGCAGTTATTGCCATTCTTAAAGATGCCTCTTCCCAGCCCTCTTCAGGCTGAGAGAAAGAGCTGGCGCCCTCATCGATGACGTATAAACCTAAAGATGCTCGCATGGCAGCTTGGGTCGCTGCTTCTTCATCATAAAAAGGCGAAGATGGCTCTAAAGCATCTGCAGGGGCTTTTCCTTTTCTATCAGTTGAAGGATGCTGCCTATATACGACACCCGGAATTCCTCCTCCGTGGAAACCAGGTTCCATAACAACCCCATAAGTTTTTGATGATCCTAAAGGTAATGAAGCATCAAGATTTTCTTTATGGGCTGCTCTGTTCTTTAGGCCCCTCTTTTCTGCTTTAATACTCTTTATCGGATCATATAAATCAATTTCAGCTAGCTTTTGGCACCCCGGCACCTGATATTCAAGCTGGAGTATGGCAATTGCAGCTTGACGAGCTTCCCAAAGAGCCAAACGCTTCTTGTCAAGTTCAGTATCACCATATTCAGCACTATCCCGAAGGTCATTCAGCCTTGTTTTCATGTACTTATTGACCTCCTCCCAGTCTTTAGACTGTTCAACCTTTTTCCACGCTCCCGCAAAGGAAGGATTTGAAAATCCAAAGAAATAAAATACAGAAACGGTAAGGGTAAGGGTAGAAAAAATAATTGTTTTAAACTCATAAAAAACACTTGCTATATTATTTAATTTACAGCAAACACCTTACATAATTACTCCCTATCTTCAAATGAATTTTTAATCCCTTTGAACAATGATAAAGCCATACATTCTCTAAAGAACAGAAGGTCTATTCACAAAAGGATTGCCCAATTTAAAACTTTCTGGCATCTTCCTAACGATTATTTTTAAGACAAATTTTAAGAAGGAAAAAAAATGTCTGCAACATACTACTACATCCTCGGATCTGCTCTCCTCGCTCTTTTGTACGGCGCATATGCAACGCGCAAAGTTTTTGCTTGTTCAACTGGAACTGAACGCATGCAAGAAATTGCAGGCGCCATTCAAGAAGGGGCAAGTGCTTATCTCAACCGCCAATATACAACAATTGCCATTGTCGGCGTTGTCGTTGCAGCTTTCCTTGGTTGGGTCCTCGGACTCCATTCAGCAATTGGCTTCGTGGCCGGAGCTTTTCTGTCAGGTGTCGCGGGCTACATTGGTATGAACGTTTCCGTTAGAGCAAACGTGAGAACAACTGAAGCAGCAAGAAATGGGCTTGTGCAAGCTCTCGATGTTGCCTTCAAAGCTGGCGCAATCACTGGAATGCTTGTTGTTGGACTTGGTCTTCTGGGTGTTACTCTCTATTACATGTACCTTCTAAATGAAGGTGAAACCACACGTAATATTATGGAAGCCCTACTGTCCTTAAGCTTTGGAGCTTCACTTATCTCAATTTTCGCTCGTCTGGGCGGCGGCATCTTTACAAAAGGTGCGGACGTTGGTGCGGATCTCGTTGGAAAAATTGAAGCTGGAATCCCCGAGGATGACCCCAGAAACGCAGCCGTTATTGCCGATAACGTTGGAGACAACGTGGGTGACTGCGCAGGTATGGCTGCTGACCTCTTTGAAACCTATGTTGTTACAATCGTTGCAACCATGCAGCTCGCAGCCCTGTTCTTTAAGAATGAACTTCAAGAAGTCATGATGCTTCTTCCTCTCGCGATTGGAGGGGTTTGCATCGTCGGATCCGTTGTGGGAAGTTTCTTTGTACGCCTTGGTTCAAGCGAAAACATTATGGCAGCCCTCTACAAAGGCCTCATTGCCTCCAGCATTGTTTCTGCAGGTCTTATCGTTTGGGCAACATCGAGCTTAATCGGACTTGATCAACCTCTCATGATCGAAGGAAGGACCTTCACAGGATTCAATATCCTATACAGCGCTTTAACTGGACTTGTTGTCACCGGATTACTAGTTTGGATTACTGAGTATTATACATCAACAAGCTATCGCCCGGTTAAGAGCGTTGCAAAAGCGTCCGATACAGGTCACGCCACAAATATCATCCAAGGCCTTGCTGTTTCGATGGAAGCAACCGCGCTCCCTGTGCTTGTAATTTGTGGAGGTATTCTGGTTTCATATTCCAATGCAGGTCTTTTTGGAATTGGCATTGCTGCAACCACAATGTTAGCTTTAGCAGGCATGATTGTCGCCCTTGATGCATATGGCCCCGTCACAGATAACGCGGGCGGAATCGCTGAAATGTCTGACTTACCCGCTGGCGTCCGTAAAATTACAGACGCTCTAGATGCTGTCGGCAACACAACAAAAGCTGTTACCAAAGGATACGCTATTGGTTCTGCGGGCCTTGCTGCTCTTGTCCTTTTCGCAGCCTACACAGAAGATCTCGAGAATTTCTTTCCTCTCTTGAAAGTTGACTTCAACCTCCAAGACCCCTTCGTTGTCATCGGCTTGTTTATTGGAGGCTTGCTTCCTTATCTCTTTGCCTCTCTTGGAATGATGGCCGTTGGACGAGCCGGCTCAGAGGTTGTTATCGAAGTCCGTCGCCAGTTCAAAGAAATCAAAGGAATCATGACAGGCAAAGCTAAACCCGAATACAGCAAAGCCGTCGATATCCTTACAAAAGCAGCAATCCGTGAAATGGTTATTCCTTCATTGCTTCCTGTTTTAGCTCCACCGCTGGTGTACTTCGTTATTGCTTGGACCGTTGGACAAACAGAGGCGTTTATAACTCTTGGCGCCATGCTTCTTGGGACCATCGTAACTGGTCTCTTCGTAGCAATCTCCATGACCTCCGGCGGAGGAGCTTGGGACAACGCCAAAAAGTTTATTGAAGATGGTTTTCATGGAGGCAAAGGATCGGATGCCCATAAAGCAGCTGTAACAGGTGATACCGTCGGAGATCCTTATAAAGACACTGCCGGACCCGCAGTGAACCCCATGATAAAAATTATTAACATCGTCGCACTACTTATGCTTGCAATGCTCGCTGGATAGGTGGTAGAAAGAGTTCAGTACTTTGACTCTGCCACCACATATAGTCCAGTAATACAATAATAAGACAATGGGTTTTCATAGGAGCAGTTAAATCCATGTACGAATTGAATGATGCAAAATAGCTTTAAGTGGAGTTTCTAACATGATTGCACAATTATTAGGTCGGCTTTCTTCAGATATGGCCATTGATCTGGGTACAGCAAACACGCTTGTTTATGTCAAAGGACAAGGAATCATTCTTAATGAACCCTCTGTGGTCGCTGTTTCAACATCAAAAGATAAGACGCAAGTTTTATCTGTTGGTGAAGAAGCCAAGCTCATGGTTGGAAGAACACCTGGGAATATTAGAGCTATTCGCCCGCTCCGAGAAGGTGTGATTGCCGACTTTGATATTGCAGAAGAAATGATTAAATATTTCATGCAAAAAGTTCACAAAAGGCGGAGCTTCATCAGCCCACGTGTCATTATCTGCGTGCCATCAAGTTCAACGGCTGTCGAAAGAAGGGCTATTCAAGAATCCGCCGAAAGTGCGGGAGCTCGCAGCGTATACCTCATTGAAGAGCCCATGGCTGCGGCCATTGGTGCAGGCTTGCCCGTGACTGAACCAACAGGTTCCATGATTGTCGACATTGGGGGAGGCACAACTGAAGTTGCGGTATTGTCTCTCGGAGGAATCGTTTATGCACGATCAGTCCGTGTCGGTGGTGATAATATGGATGATGCAATTATTAACTATATCCGTCGCCAGCATAACCTTCTTATTGGAGAAGCAAGCGCCGAAAACATCAAAAAGTCTATTGGTTCAGCAATGGCACCTGAAAAAGGCGAAGGTCGAACAATGGATATCAAAGGTCGCCATCTTGTTGACGGCGTTCCAAAAGAGATCGCTATTTCTGAAAAACAAATTGCTGAGAGCTTAAGCGAACCTGTAGCTGCAATTGTCGAAGGAGTGAAAACAGCTCTAGAAAATACCGCTCCTGAGCTAGCTGCAGATATTGTTGACCGAGGGATTGTCTTAACAGGTGGTGGAGCACTCCTTAATAATTTGGATGTTGTCATTCGTGAAGCAACAGGCCTAACTGTTATTGTTGCTGAAGATGCACTTTCATGTGTTGCTCTCGGCACAGGAAAAGCTTTAGATATGATGAGTCACCATAAAAACGTTCTCATAACGGTTTAAAAGGAGGGCTAAAATGGCCCTCTGGAAACGTGCACCTAAGCTAGGCCCTCTTAAACCAACAGCAAACCCCTACCCTTCACGGTTTCAAAAGTGGCGCCACAGCCTTGTCCTAAGATTCTTAATTATTCTTGTTATCGGACTTACCATTCGATTTTATCCTCCCATCTACAATTTTACACAAACAGAAGTATTTGAAGGAACCTCAATGATTCAGGGCGCCTTTGAATTTCCTCTAAGGCAATCAAAAATTCTTGTGTCAGACGCTGTATCTTACTTCTCCTTAAAAGAAGATTACGATAATTTAAAGAACGAAAACAAACTATTAAAGATGCAAATCCAGCAACTAATGCCGCTGAAAAACGAAAACAGCATACTTAAAACAAGTTTAAATGTTAAAGAAAAATTTCAACCTCATTCTATAGGTGCACGCGTTATTTCCTCTCCCTATGATGGTCTTCATTATTTCTTAATCATTGCGGGAGGCACACAAGACAAAATTGAACAGGGTCAGGCCGTTATTACAGCAGATGGTATCGTTGGGCACCTCGTCAAAGTTGGGAAATATGTCTCCCGTGTTCTACTCGTAAATGATCTTAATTCCAAAATCCCAGTTGTTACAGCCCACTCAGGGCAAAATGCTATTCTCGCAGGGAGTGCAAATGAGTTTCCAAAATTGGTCTATGTAAAAGATGCAAGTAAAATAGAACCCTATGAGCCCATCTTAACTTCTGGGTTTGGTGGCGTATTTCCTCCCGGATTGCCCGTAGGTATTATCAATAAAATTGATGGTAATGATATTCACGTAAAGCCTTACGTAAACTACAACAATCTGGAATGGGTCCAAGTTTTGCAGACGCCAGAAGGTTATCTTGATGAGTTAAAGACGACATTGGAGGGCACATGAAGTTCTCTAAGGTCATACCTATACTGACGATTTTTTTTTCTATTTTGTTTGGTGGTTATTTGACTTTAGGTGGACAACCCTTACTACCTAGTTTTTTACTGATTTTTGCTTTTTACTGGATAATATGCCGCCCTGACCTGGTTCCTATCTGGAGTTTATTTCTGATAGGAATTTTTTATGATGTTTTAATGATGCACCCAATTGGGCTCACTTCAACTTTATTAATTATAAGTTACTTTGTTTTGGTCCGCATCCGCCATATCTTAAAACCTGATAAGTTTTATCTCTTCTGGGGAAGCTATGCAGTTTACAGCCTTAGCTATCTCTCTCTATATGCCCTTTTCACATTTACATTCATTCCCTCACTTATGTCATGGATTTTGGCTTTGTGTTTGTATCCTCTCGTATCCTGGAGTTTAAGTAATTTTCAAATACGGTTTTTGTCTCATGCTTAGAAACGAGAATCCCCTCTTCGTGCGCCGTATCTTGTTTGTTGGTATTGTGCAAGCTTTCTTGATTATTGTTTTACTTGGACGCATGTTTTATCTGCAAATCCTCGAAGGGGAATATTATAAGTTGTTAGCTGAAGGGAATCGTGTGGCTACTCGAGCGCTACTCCCTCCTCGAGGACGAATATATGATAGACAAGGGAACGTCCTTGCAGAGAATGAAACGACATTCCGTTTGGTTTTACTTTCCGACAAAAAAGAGATTGTCGAGGATACCCTTGATGCTATTTCCAACTTGATAGACCTTCCGCCGAAAATAAGAGAAGATGCTATAAAAAGATCATATAAAGCTCGATCTCTTGACTCTTTGATAATCAAAGATAATCTCACTTGGAATGAAGTTTCGGCCATCGAAATTAATTCTCACATCCTCCCGGGAATATCAGTTGAAATGGGTTCTGCTCGAAAATACCCCAAAGGTGAGTTAGGAGCCCATTTAATAGGCTATGTTTCAGCCCCTTCTGAAGAAGAACAAAGCCATAATCCTGAGCTTTATATTCCAGGCGTAAAAAATGGCAAAATCGGTCTTGAAAAATATTTCGAATCACGCTTACAGGGAATACCCGGCCATAGCGCATTTGAAGTCAATGCCCGTCGAAAAATAGTGAGAGAGTTAGAAAAACAAAACAGCATACCTGGTGAAGACGTGCACCTTTCAATTGATGGAGAGCTTCAAGATTACCTCCAAGAAGTCTTATCTAATCATGAAAGCGCTTCTGCCGTTGTTATTGATGTTCAAAATGGTGACGTGCTTGCAATGGCTTCAAATCCTTCTTTTGACCCAAACTTATTCCCTTTGGGCATTCAGCAGAAGGACTGGAGTGAGCTCCAAGAAAATCCATATGTTCCGCTCACAAACAAGGCTATATCTGGACTATATTCCCCAGGCTCAACGATTAAGCCAATGGTTATCCTGGCCGCTCTCGCTTCAGGTAAAATTGATAAAAACACAACAGTCCTTTGCCCGGGATATATTACGGTGGGAGATCATCGCTTCCACTGTTGGCGTAAAGGAGGCCATGGGCTTGTGAACGCCTCTCGTTCAATTTATCAATCGTGTGATGTTTTTTATTATACGGTCGCCAAACTTATGGGAATCGACCCACTTGCATCCTTTTTGACAGATATTGGCATAGGTGAAGAATGTCTGGCAGGCTTCCCACACGTAAAGAAAGGTCTTGTCCCAACGAAAGAATGGAAACGCAAAAAGAAGAACGCTAAATGGACTGTAAGTGATAGTATCTTAACGAGCATCGGCCAAGGATACCTTTTGACGACCCCATTAGAATTAGCTGTTGCAACGGCCCGAATTGCAAGCGGAGGCAAAAGAGTCATCCCAAAGTTTGAGTCAAACACTTCTGTTGAATTTGCTGATATGGGATACGATCAAGAAGCCCTAGATCTTGTCTTACAAGCGATGAGTGATACTGTAAACTCTCCGAGTGGAACGGCTTTCAGGTGGCGCATCCCGGATCAAGGGATGGAAATGGCTGGAAAAACCGGGACAACACAGGTTCGTCGTATTACGATGCAACAACGAGCAGCAGGAATTACCAAAACACACCATTTGCCTTGGAAATACAGAGAACACGGCTTATTTATGGGATATGCTCCAGCTCACGCCCCACGTTTTGCCATTGCTGTTGTCGTTGAACACTCGGGAGGCGGAAGTGTCGCTGCCCGTGTCGCTAGAGATGTCCTTTTGAAAGCTCAACAATTAGAAAAAGCGAGATCTCATGATTAAAAGGATGATCCCTAATAAGCTCTTAAATTTAAACGATTTTAGCTGGGGAATTTGCTTTCTTATTTTCCTCATATCAGCTATGGGTTGGGGGCTCCTTATTTCTGCCGGAAATGGGGATATCAATACATGGGCGTCTAAGCAAATGATAAGATTTGCTGTTGGCGTATTTATCATGATGAGTTTGGCTTTAGTCAGTCTAAGAAAATGGAGTCAACTGTCCTATGCACTCTACACGATTGCAATTGTTCTTCTTATCGGCGTTGAATTTTTAGGTTCAATTGGAAAAGGTGCGGAGCGCTGGATTGACTTATACGTCATACAATTGCAACCTTCAGAACTTATGAAAATCGGCCTTGTACTCGCCCTCGCCCGCTATTTTCATAACCAAACTTATCCGGTTCCATTATATAAATTTGCTGTCCCTTTATTATTAATCCTCATGCCCGTCGCTCTCGTCCTTCGCCAACCTGACCTTGGTACAGCTATGATTCTTCTCATGGTCGGAGGCACAATATTCTTTCTTGTTGGAATGCGACTCTGGATTTTTGGAACGGCGATTGCGGGCGCCGCTGCCTGCATACCTATCCTATGGAACTTTCTTCATGACTATCAAAAAAATCGGGTATTGATGTTTTTTGATCCTAGTCAGGATGCCAAGGGGGCAGGATACCATATCATTCAATCAAAAATTGCTTTAGGATCCGGAGGCTTTGCAGGGAAAGGATTCATGCGAGGTACGCAATCATCCCTTAATTTCCTGCCCGAAAAGCAAACGGATTTTATCTATACTTTACTTTGTGAAGAGTGGGGATTTCTTGGTGGAAGTTTCCTTATTTTACTCTACGTTATTCTCCTAGCCCTATGCTTTCGTGTTATCTTAACGACACAAAATGAATATGGCCGTCTTGTTGCTGCAGGCATGACAATAACCTTCTTCTTCTATATTTTTATTAATATCGCTATGGTCATGGGGCTTCTTCCCGTTGTTGGAATCCCCCTTCCCCTTGTTTCCTATGGAGGAACAGCCATGCTGACACTCTTAATGGGCTTTGGCTTTATTTTAAATGTTGGTTTAAACCGTGGACAAAAAATATCACGAGGGTCTGTTGGCATCCTTTAAAACATGATATCATGTGTTTAAAGTATTAACGAATATGTGTCATTTTAAAGGGATTTATGGGAGGGAATAATGAACCTAATATTAAGAAGTTTAATATGTTTATGCCTGCTCATTGTAGGGAGCTACGCCGCCAAGAAAGAAGATAAGGCCCCAATAAAACCTCTGGCTGAAATGTGCATGGGCAGCCCAAAAGCACCTGTTACAGTCATAGATTATTCTTCCCTCACATGTGGCCATTGTGCAGAATTTCATAAAGACGTTCTCCCTCTCATTGAAAAAAACTATATTAAAACTGGTAAAGTGCGTTTTATTTTCCGCGATTTCCCTGGAGATAAAATAAGCGTTATCGCCCATCAGCTAGCCTGGGGATGCGGACAAATGAAATATCTTGAACTCGTAAAATTGTTTTACAAGACGCAAGATCAGTGGATTGAAGCCAAAGACCCTATTAAAGAACTCAAAAAAATAGCCGAAGAGAATGGCGGCATGTCAAAAGAACAAGTTGATAAGTGCCTGAAGAATAATGAACTTTTAGATAAGATCATTCAAGTGCGCCTTGAAGGTCAGAAAAAATATGATATTACGGCAACACCGAACTTCATTATCCAAGGCAAAATTTACGACTATGCCCTCTCTTATGAAGAGTTCCAGAAAATCGTTGACCCCCTTATAAAGGCTGCTGAAAAGAAAGATCAAAAGGAAAAAGGTTGATTCTTTAAGCCCCTCCCACTATATACAGGGGGAAAGGAATTCATTATGGCAATGTCTGCCGAACAAATTAAAAGCTTTATCTTAGAAGCCTTTCCTGATGCAGAAATAGAATTGAAGGATTTAGTGGGAGATAGTGACCACTTCTCTGCAACAGTGACCTCAAAAGCTTTTAAAGGTAAAACCCGCATTCAGCAACATCAAATGGTCTATGAGGCCTTGCAAGGCCGCATGGGCACCCAACTCCATGCTCTATCTCTTAAAACTCTTATTCCAACGGAGGACTAATGTCTGAAATATTTGAAGAAATTAAAAAGGAAATTGCATCTCAAGACGTTGTCCTTTTTATGAAAGGAAACGCTCAATTTCCCATGTGCGGATTTTCGGGAATGGTTGTGCAAATACTGAGAAACATGGACATTGAGTTTAAAGCCATTGATGTTATGCAAGATTCTGAATTACGGGAAGGCATCAAAGAATTCACCAACTGGCCTACGATTCCCCAACTCTATGTTAAGGGGGAATTTATCGGGGGATGTGATATCGTTAAAGAGATGTATCAATCCGGTGAACTGCAAGAACTCTTCGCTGAAAAGGGCATTAATTGAAGACACCCCAACCCAATCAAAGCTGCCGTTTCAGCCCTAAGGATATTTTGATTGAGAGTAGCTCCCTGCCCTTTATCTCTCAGCAATTCAAATTCTTGTTCCGTAAATCCACCTTCGGGCCCGACAAGGAAAGCACAAGGTTGTCTAACTTCGAGGGATGCAAGTGAGGGAGCCGTAAAAGACTCATCCCCAAAAATCAGCTGATATCCTGAAGGCCATTCGGAGAGAACCTGGCTAAGCTTGGTCATGGGTTTTATCACAGGGATAGAGAGACGCCTGCATTGTTCTGCCGCTTCGATAGCGTGTGCTTGCATTTTCTCAAGGTTTACACGCGGAACGGAAGTCCTTTCACAATGAATTGGCCATAGATGGGATACCCCGAGCTCCGTTGCTTTTTCGACCAGGAACTCTTGTCGCTTGGGTTTCAGAGGAGAGAACAAAAGCAAGATATTATTTGTTTCAGCTTGAGATTTATATTGTGAGTGTAGACTAAGGATAGTTTCTTTTTTGCGAAACTGAGTGATTTCAGCCGCCCATTCTCCATCCTTTCCGTTAAAGAGATGGATAACGTCACCCACGCCAAGACGCATCACCTTTTGAAGATAATGGTTTTGTTGATCCTTCAATGAGACAACTTCATTTGCGTGGAGTGGGGTATCAAGATAAAGGCGGATCATGCGTTCCTCAATTTCGCAAGCTTCATTTTTTCTTAAGAAAGATCGTTTACCTTACTATAAGATCACAAAAAAGTGGAAGAAATGCTAGAAGATATTACATATATTGCGAACAATTTTTTTCAGCAAGTTTTATCTATCCTACCTGGTCTATTTTTTAGCCTTATCATTATTGGATTAACTTACTATATCTCGAAAATCTCAAATCGAATGGTTAATAAGTCAATGCAACGCATGCAACTTAAACCTGCTCTTATCGAATTCATTCAAACACTAATTGCGTTTTTCATATGGGTTTGCGGACTTCTTTTGGTTGCAAGTATTCTTTTTCCTTCGGTCACACCTGCAAAAATCCTAACAGCTCTCGGATTTGGTTCAATTGCTGTTGGTTTTGCTTTCAAAGATATTTTTGAAAACTTTATGGCAGGTGTCCTAATTCTTTTAAGAGAACCATTTAAAATACATGACTTTATTGAAGTAGGTGGAATTATAGGATCGGTGGAAAAAATCACAATTCGTGATACCTATATTAAAGACCTTGATGGTCAACGCGTCGTGATTCCGAATGCAAAGCTTTTTAAAAATGACGTCACAGTTTTAACCCATCGAGATAAACGACGAGTTTGTATCATGTGCGGTATCGCCTATCATGAGGATATATCAAAAGTTAAAGAACTGCTGCTTAAAGAAGTTAAAAAGTTAAAGACTGTTTCAAAAGAGCATCTCCTTGAAGTCAGAGCCGACCACTTTGGTGAGAGTTCTGTGAACCTTAAAATCTACTGGTTTACTCAATCTAATCCCGAAGATGTGCGAGTATCCATTGACGAAGTGGTGACAAAAGTAAAAAGCGTGCTTGATAAAGCTAAGATTGAAATTCCCTTCCCTTACCGAACGCTCACCATTAAAAGCATTCCGAAGATCACGGTTAATCATTAAATCTTTCAGCAAATTTTTGCCGATAATCATCGATCTCAGTTTGTAATGTCTCATTATCATGAGGTAAAAATCGTTTTGATTTGACCACGTCTTCGATAGCGCTAACCTGTTGATTAATTAAATCTTTTTGTTTTTTCGTTTTAGCAAATATCACCGTGTTACCTAAGAGCATGACCAAGTAACATAGAGCGGGTTGATTATCTGAAGAATAGAAGCGAATGCTATCTATTGTCTCATCAATAAGGTCATCAATCGAGATGGTTTTAATAGTTAGAACCTTGAGACCTTCATCATCGTAAAAAGTATCTTGGGGATCCCCCATTCGATAGACCTGGCGAATGATTGCTGTAATATATTCAAGAACTGTTTGAGCTGAAACCGTATCATTAACACCGGTTGAAAGAGACTTCAGAGCAATATCAATAAGATGCTTAATATACTTTTGGCTTGTGTCTGAAGCTTGTTCAATCGGTGTAACCTGAATATATCCTCGAAGTTTTTTTTCAAATTCCTCATCGAGAAGCTTTGAAGATGTCACACGTAATGCATAGGTCGAATCAAGGATATAGTCACCTTCAGAAAAAATAACTTGGATGTAAATCTTTTTTTCACATGCTGCTTCGTAGATTTTTTGATAGTTAATTTTCGTAATGTACCCAGATGAGGCAGCAGAAATTTTATACTCCTTACCCATAACCGTACTCTTCTTATGAGTTGATTTTTTATCTCTTGATTCAATTGGCAAAAAAGTGCACTCAAGCTTTTGAATAATTCGTTCATAATTGTACTGACAAATTGTATCTACCTGAATCGATTGCATAATGTGCTTCATATAAATAACAAGGGAAAGAAAGCACAACCCCACAAGAAAGAGCAGAAATGCCAGCTGCGCCAATGGGTTTACATGCTCAAAATTATAAAGTAGCGGAAAGACAAAGGCATAAAAGTATGTGATGATAAACAAACTGATGATCAAACGCATTTTGGAATCACTAAACGTATGCATCACATAGCGGACTGAAAAATTTGAGGCAATGCTTAGAAGAGCCACAATTGTAATCGAAAATACAAGAGCAGCTGTTGTGGCTATTGTTGTCGCGGCCAGGGAAGAAATTTGAATAAAGCCCGACTTATCAATGTCATAATAGATATAGTAAAACCAAGGATAGCTTTTCATATTTTCGGTCAGAAAAATATCAAGCTGATAAGAACCGAGGGCCAACAAAACGATGCCCAGCAAAAGAAGAAAAGACTCTATCCAATACTGTGAGTGCAAGGTATGAAGCCGATCCAAAATTCGATTAAATAAAGCTCTCAATTTTATTTTTCTCACTTTTTAGAGTTCAATCTATGAGCATTCTTTGCAATAAAAAAAAGAATGCATGAATTTATTTTATAAAATTGCACTTAAGGATGTTTTAATTTCAGGAAGAAAATTTATAATGCCCTTTTTTGCATGAGAGCTACTTATATTCATCAGGGGCTAAAGCTTGAATTTTTCCCTAGCTCCTGTATTTAAAGTCAAACTTTAGAGGTCAGTCCAATTAAAATCTTGAAAAAATCCAAATCATACCCATTTATTTATTATTAAGAAATTTGCTTTAACATGGATTTTAAAGAGGAGAGTTTTTATGAATAAATTAATATACTTAGCTTCTTTTTTCGCTATCATATTCTTAACGTCAGCTAAGCTCAGTTTTGCCGAACAGGAGGACACCATGGTGGATTATAAATCTAAACCCGATAGCTATTACAAAAAAAACCTGTCCCCAGAAGCATTCAAAGTTTGTCGCCGCAACGGTACAGAAAAAGCATATTCGGGAGAGTATGATAAGTTTTATGAAAAAGGTACTTATATGTGCGCTTGCTGTGGCGGAGACTACCCTCTCTTCAGCTCAAATTCAAAATTCGATTCCAAAACAGGCTGGCCCAGTTTTTGGGAGCCCATTGAACCCAACAATGTGGAATACAGAAAAGACCAGAATCTTATCCATCAGTTCTTAGGGGCCAGCACGGAAGTATTGTGCGCCCGCTGTGGCTCCCACTTAGGGCATGTGTTCAATGATGGCCCTGAGCCAACAGGTCAGCGGTACTGCATGAACTCTGTCGCCCTTCGTTTTGTTCCCGAAGGAAACAAGGTCGTCCGTACCTTTCCTGAAGAATAAGGTAGATGCTTATGAAACCGTGGATATGCGGCTTATGCTTTTTTAGTTCAACGATAGAATCAGAGCTCATCTCATATCACAGGTAATGAATAGATTATAGTTTTCCATTTCCGTTTGAGAACAACTTGATCTCCTCAGGCGGTAAAACTTGAACTTTTCCAACGTTCCTGAATTTAACTTCAAACTTTGAATGGGTGGGGTCAAAATGTCCTGAGTAAAGAATAAGTGCACTTTCTGGATCAGCCGGATAGACTCTTAGCTGACAAAGCCCAGTAAACAAAAATTCAATATAGTTATCCACCTTCATGCCCATAAAATACTGACGCTGAAGGGAACCAGCTTTGTTAAAAGTCATAACGCCATTGTTTGCTTCCAAGTTGCTTGGATCTGCAGAGGGGAAAAGAGGGATCATTAATGGTGAAAGAGGAGAAGACTCATCCGCTGATCCGCCGAGCTCTGCAAGAGAAAAACTGATATTTCTTATTGTTGCATCACTGCCAGCGGTAAAATCCTTTAATGACATTTTCCGTCCAGTTGGACGCCCATCTTCAAGCTGGCGCTTGTCCCCTAATGGTTCTTCTTTATGAAGGGGATTTTTCCCTGTTGATGACATTGCTCGTGTTCGTCGATGCCCTTTAGCTACTTCTCTTTTCCCAGCAGCCGCAGGAGCAACAACGTTTTCTTCTGGAGAAGAATCTAACATATCCGACGTTGTGTCTCGAGTAGAAGAGGCCCGTTTCAATCTCACTTTTGGGGAGGGAATTTTGGGAAGGTTATCTGTTGTGACTGCTGCAAGCTGTTTCTTTTTCTTCGGAGAATATTTTTGCCATTTAACTTTTAACGAGGGCTGATCCTCCTTTCTTCCTTCAGTTTTAACAAGGACGGATGTTCGAGGCGCGGCGCTGGTTTCTTCATAGAATGAGGCAAGGGGATGGCCATCAACAAACACAGCTTCAGCAATATTTACAAAATTGAAAAACAAAGAAAAAAAGAATATATATTTAAAATTTTTCATAAAAAACTCCCTAATTAAAACGAATACTTTTATAAACATAGGATAAATTTTAAAAATTCGTCAAGCCATTACATTTATTTTCTTTCAATCAATCCGAAGCCCAAGTTAACTGAATTTTAAAATATTGTTGTTTAAGCTATAATAAATCTTTAGGGAGGCAACAATGAAATCGTGGCTACTCAGTTTATGCCTTTTTTGCGCAATGATAGGAAGTACAATGGCAGATGAAAAGAAGCAGATGGAAGAAACAGCAATCTTTGCAGGCGGATGCTTTTGGTGTTTGGAACACGACCTTAAAAATATCCCAGGTGTTTTGGATGTAAAGTCCGGCTATACGGGCGGCCATGTCGTTAACCCCAGTTATGAACAGGTCTCGGCTCAAAAAACAGGCCACAAGGAGGCCGTCAAGGTTACCTATGATCCTTCAAAAATATCCTATGGTGAATTATTGGAAAACTATTGGCATAATATCGATCCCTTTGACTCCAGAGGACAATTTTGTGATAAGGGCGATTCCTATAAAGCGGTGATCTTCTACACAAATGAAGACCAACGAACCCAGGCGGAAGAGTCCAAGAAAAAGCTGGAAGCTGAGTTTAAACAACCTATTGCTACGGAAATTGTACCGGCTGCTCCATTCTACTTGGCTGAAGAATACCACCAAGAATATTCTGAAAAAAATCCGATTCGCTACAAATACTATCGCTTTACTTGTAGGCGCGACAAGCGTTTAGCGGAAGTGTGGGGAAAGAAGTAAGACGCCTTTCTTGGTATTTAATGTAAGTTGAATTTCTTTAGAAAAAAGATCCGACTAGTAGAATTTTAGGGAAATTAATGGTACACTTTTCCTTAGAATAAAAAATAAAATGAATGTCATTCTTGGAAAGCCAATGGTTTGTTTTTTGAAGAAAAATATTACCATAGCTTGTCCGAGAATCTTTTAGAATACCTAAACAAATATCTAAGAGATCCTCGGGTCAAGGAAGGTATAAATTTGCATTGCAAATTAACCCTCTCTAGCCCAAGGATGACAGTATTCGGAAAGGGATAACATGAAACAGGAAGGCTATTACCGTAACCCCACGTTAGGGAAAGACAAGGTTGTCTTCGTTGCAGATGATGATTTGTGGCAAGTCCCCCTTGCGGGAGGAAAAGCAGAACGCCTCACAGCCGGTACGGGCGAAGCCAAAGACCCGGCCCTGTCACCTGATGGAAAATGGTTGGCTTTTACAGGAACTTACGAAGGTCATCCTGAAGTTTATCTCATGCCTTCTGAAGGCGGACAGTCAGAACGCCTTACTTTTATTTCCGAAGGATCCATGGTTGTCGGATGGACACATGAGGGCGAAATTATTTTCTCGTCATTGAAAAATCACCCCTTTCGGTTGCATTCCCTTTATACAGTTTGTCCCACAACGAGGGCCATCACAACAATTCCTTGTGGTCCTGCCAACCTGATTTCCTATAACCCCAAAAGCAAGGGATGCGTTATTCAACGCCATGGCCATGGCTATGTTTCATGGAAGCGCTATCGGGGCGGAACAGCAGGAGAGCTATGGATTGACCAAAAGGGCAACGGAGATTTTCAAAAGCTGATTGATATCGAAGGAAATGCCCTTTGTCCTCTTTGGATTCAAGATCGCATCTATTTTATCAGCGACCACCAAGGACACGGAAATATCTACTCCTGCACCCCCGAAGGTAAAGACTTAAAACGCCATACTTCCCACGAAGATTTTTTTGTGAGAGGCCTGAATTCGAACGGAAAAACCCTAGTTTACACGGCAGGAGGCGACCTATATCGCCTTCCCTTGAATCAAGCAAAAAGTGAGAAAATCAAAGTCGACTTTTTATCTTCCTTTTCACAACGCGCCCGGAAGTTTGTCAGCCCCACCCATTATCTCTCCAGCTATTCTCTTAATAAAACTGGAACACAGCTTGCGGTTGTGACGCGAGGTCGCCCTTTTTCCTTTGCCAATTGGGAGGGAGCCGTCCATCAATATGGGGAGCGTGATGGCATACGCTACCGTACGATTCGCTGGCTTCATGATGACCTGCGGGTTCTGATTGTGAGTGATCGAGACGGTCAGATTCAGCTGGAAATTCACCCCACAGACCCCACGAAGTCCCCCAAGATTCTGAAAAAAATGGACCTGGGGCGCATCTTGTCATTGGAACCTTCCCCTAAGGAAGATGAAATTGTATTGACGAACCACCGTTGTGAGTTGATTCATGTGAATCTGAAAACCCAAAAAACAAAAGTGATTGAAAAAAGCGTTTTCGGGGATATCAGCGGCATCAATTGGTCCCCTGATGGAAAGTGGGTGGTTTATGATTGTCCTCTTGATGAGAGGCACCGAGCCATAAAATTATGCGAAATCAAAGGATTTAAAACTCACACAATTACTAAACCTCTCTTGGACGATTTCAAACCCTGTTTTGATCCGGAAGGAAAATACATATATTTCCTCTCTAAACGCAGCTTTTCACCCTTTTCTGACACTTTGCAATTTGAATATTGTTTCCCGAAAGGCATAAAACCTTACCTGATTTTGTTGGATGAAACATTACCTTCGCCTTTCATTCCTCAGCTGCAATCAGCCGAACCTCCCAAGCCTGAAAAGGAGAAAAAAGGTAAAAATAAAACTGAACCCAAGGGAATCAAAATTGACCTTAAAGGCATTAAAGATCGTATTCTTGAGTTTCCTGTGCCCGAAGGGGATTATATCTCCATTGCGGCTATCCCTGGAAAAGCATTATTCTTATCCTATCCCCTTGAAACTGTCCTCAAATCTGATCAACACGAGCCCCAGTCGCGTGGACATTTACATAGCTATGATTTCGCAACACAGCGAGAAGATACAATTATTTCGAAAATTTCTTCGTTTGACCTTTCTGGAAACTATCAATGGCTTTGCTATTATGGATCCAAGAGACTGCGTGTTGTCCGCGCTGGCGAAAAACCCCAAGACCAAGACCCCTCCTATCGCAAAGGAGGCTGGATAGATCTCAGCCGAATCAAAGTTTCCATATCTCCTCCACAAGAATGGGCCCAAATTTTTGATGAAGTTTGGCGTCTGCAAAAGGATTTCTTCTGGACCGAAGATATGTCTAAAATTAATTGGGATGAAATATATAAGCGCTATCGCCCCCTTGTGGAGCGCCTTGCTACCCGCAATGAATTAACTGATCTCATCGCTGAAATGCATGGTGAACTTGGAACATCTCACGCCTATGTCTTTGGCGGCGACGTTCGCCATTCAGCTTACTACCCTCTCGGTGATTTAGGCGCCGATTTTAAATACGATAAATCCAAAAAAGGATATGTTATTTCAAATATTGTTCAAGGCGATCGATGGTCACCTGACCACACATCACCATTAAACACCCCAGGACTCGGGATTAAAGAAGGTGATGTAGTTTTAGAAGTCAATGGACAGCGCGTTGATGCCAAGACAACCCCGGAATCGCTGCTTGTTAATCAAGCACGAAACGCTGTATCACTGCTTGTAAAATCTGGCAAAGACAAGCCCAGAAAAGTATTTGTGAAGACTTTGGCAAGTCAAACCGCAGCCCGCTATCGTGACTGGGTTGAAAAAAATCGCGCCTATGTTCACAAAAAGACAAAAGGAAAAGTGGGCTATATTCACATTCCCGACATGGTTGTAACCGGCTTTGCGGAATTCCATCGTAGTTTCCTTTCCGAACTTGACCGAGAAGGCCTTATCGTGGACGTGCGGTTTAACCGCGGCGGCAATGTTTCTGGGCTCCTTCTTGAAAAATTAAGCCGTAAGCGTTTGGGATACGACAAAACCCGTTGGTATGGTGTTGTGCCCTATCCGTATGATTCTCCCAGGGGTCCCATGGTTGGGCTTGCCAATGAGTATGCGGCATCTGATGGCGATATATTCTCCCATAGCTTCAAGATGTTGAAGTTGGGGCCACTTATTGGAAAGCGAACCTGGGGTGGGGTTATCGGAATATGGCCCCGGCATAGTTTATTAGATGGTGGAACCGCCTCACAACCTGAATTTTCATTTTGGTTCCATGATGTGGGATGGGCTGTCGAAAACTATGGCGTTGCTCCTGATATTGAAGTGGAGATAACTCCACAGGACTACGAAAAAGAAAAAGATCCACAGCTCGATCGTGGTATTGAAGAAGTATTAAAAATCATAAAAGAAAACCCTGAACAAAAGCCGTTTCAACATGAACGACCCGATCTTTCGCCGCCCCGCTTAAAAAGGACTAGAAGCTAGTTAAATAATGAAACAACTACAGATTCAATCTGGTTTGCGCGATGCTTCCAGTATTTTTCGCGCCACGGTCCGAATTCGGAACGATTGATGAGAGAAGGGCCATCCCTAAAGTGAAGGACGTTTGTCCGCATATAGCAATCGGGATGCTTTTCTATATATTGCTTTGCTTCCTCGACGGTGAGGTGCTTTTCTATAATTTGAATACGGCCTGTTTCAGGTTCTTTCTTTAATACGAAGTTTGTATCCCGGCTCATATGAGCCATGTGTGTCATTTCGCAAATAGGATCATCTTCAGTACCTGTATCCTTTTGGGTCACATGTTGAAGCTCAATACGAAAATCTCGTTGCTGCCTTCGGATTTCATCTTTTGTAAGATTTTCGGCATTTTCTCTTAGGACGATACCTCTATGCCCAACTGGACAGCGCCCTTGCTTCATTCTTTCAAGATTTGTTTCCCATTTGCCATTGCTGTCCATTACAAGTGCCCTTGGATCATAGAGAGCTTCTTGATAAAAAACAGTTTTGCCTGAAAACTCTTGGCTATTATAAAATTTCAACATGCGACTTCGCGAAAATATTTTTTTGTATTCGGGAGAAGTGTTTGCGCCTGAAGAAGCAATTTCGCGTTTAAAAGGTGATAAAAATTTAGTTAAAGGTGTCCTGGGTGAATTACATTTCTGAATAGATCGTAAAGGACTCCTTATGGGAGGTGACGACACTTTTGAAGGCTCTTCCTTCGAACGGAAAATGCTATCGCTAGGTTTTGGAAGACCACTTAGGGGAGCATAAGTGACTGAAGGATTAGGCGTTCCACATTGAACGACTGAAAATGCTTCACCTAAGTCAAATTCATCAAGTTCTGAATCTTGCTCAGAAGAGGCGAAAGGAATACTGGTGAAACTTGATCGAGAGAAATCATCTGAATCAGTGAGTGACAAAGGAGGGAAAGTTGACAGTGATTCATCAGGAAACGTTAAAATGCCAGCATCAGAGGGAGATAAAGAAGGTTCAGATTCAGAACCATTGTCTTCAATTTCAAATTTATGTTTTTTTGTAGAAATCGAATCCGGAAATAAACTTTTGTCGTCAATCGTACTTCTCTTAAGAGAAAAAGAATCATACTCAGTTTGGTCAAAATCAATCATAGCATAGCTATGTACAGGTATGAATAGCAAACTCGATAACAAAAAACCACGATACAACATCAAAAACCATCAGGTAATAATTAACAATACCTGTTATATGGATAAAAAATAATAATATTACAACAGCATATTAATTCATACCGACATGCGAATTATTGTTATATATAGTATAAGATTAATAATAAATTATATTAAAATTTTAGAAGAATTTGATTGAAATTCAATTATCCCATTGATAAAAAACGATTTAAATTGACTCAAACATGAAGCTACCCATTTAACCGAAAGGCAATGGATAATATTTTAGAGGTATGACTCTCAGCCATGGTCCAAGATTTTACAGCTTTTAGAGCAGCTTCATCTAATTTTTCATAGCCTGATGTCTTATAGACTTGCGCCTGAATAACATTTCCATCCTCATCAACTTTCACTTTCATCGTTACAGTACCTTCTTGATGGCGCTTGCGGCAAATCCATGGATAAGTCGGAAGAGGTTTGTGGCTTTTACGAAGTCCCATCTGAGATGAGGGCATACAGGATTTTTGCCCCCCTCTCCCTGCAGGAGGCATTATATTTTTTTCGACTGAAACATCCGCCAGTACTTTTTTAGCTTTATGTGGGGAGGGCGCTTTTTTCTCAGGCATCTGTATGGGAGAGAAAACAGTTGGCTGACTTTCCCATACAACATTAAATGAATAAATGTCTCCAGGCTGGCTTGGGCGCAATACAGGATAAAGTAGGCAAGCAATGACACCGTGAATGCCGAGAGAAGATAACCAAGATGTGATAGAAATTTTGTCAATCATGCTTTTGCCTCTATTCCAATATAAAATGCACGCCCACGGTTTCCATAGCCAAAGACTTCCTCGTAATGCTTATTCGTTATATTTTCAATCCTCCCAAAGAGAGAAGCGTAAGGCGTAATATCGTAAGCGCCACCAACATGCAGAACGCCATAGGATGAAATAGATTTTTTGGAAACAGCATCTTTTTGCGAAGACACGCCATAGCCCTGAACAAAAAATGAAAACTTTTCAGTTGATTGCCAGTGAAGTCCTCCGGCCCCCTTAAATTTCGGGATGAGTGGAGATTTCCTGTGGCCAGGATTATCCCTTGAATGAATAAATGAAAAGACTGTTTTGACTTCCAGGCAGCTCAGAGGCTTGACGGAAAGCGCAAGCTCGAGTCCTCGGGTTTTGCGCCTTCCACCATTAAATCGTTGCCACTTTCCGCCAGTTAATTGACGAGAAAGTGTTACCTTCTTGATCCACGTCATATAGGCCGTCAGGCTCATTTTTACTTTTTTATGATAGAAAAACTGATCTAGGCCTGCTTCCACATTTTGGCTCGTTTCGGGCTTTAGCTTCGGATTTGGTACTTGCCAAGGTGTCCTTTGAAACAGATCCGCAAGAACGGCTGGTTTATAGTTCGTGCCATAGGCTGTTCGAATTACTGTAGAAGGCATTACTTTTTGATCTGCCCCCACCGTATAGGTCAAACGCGTTTTATCACTTTCATAGTGATCTCCCCTCACACCTGCCCTAAACTCTGTTGAATTGAAAGGTTTATAGGACGGAATCAAATAGATCCCTCCATGATTTCGCTTATGTAAATTTTTTGCTTTTGCCCGCTCTTGTCCCCCATCAATACCAGCCGTCAAGGCACTACATGCGGTCAAGCGGATATCAGATTTATAGGTTAAAAACGGGTGTTCTCCTACTGTTCTATTTTTATAAGATGGGGTGGTTGTCTGACGCAAAAGACGTGAATAGGTCAGCTTCAAGGAATGATCAACGGATTCATCTCCCCACATACTCTCAAGACTCGTGAGCAAGGTTTCCCCGTCACTGAAGTTGGGTGCCTTAAACGGAAGCGTAATATCCTTTTCAGGAATAAACCTTGGGTTATCAAATTGTACTTTACCAACCGAATAGCGAATCACTCCTTCAACTTCCCAATTATCCGTCACCGCATAACCGACACGAGAAGAGATGGTTTCATTGCGATAGCGATCGCTCTGTCGGTTCCCATGGACACGATTGGTAAATGAATCAGGACCCCGTCCAAAACCTGAAAAAATCGTTGAAAATTGAAGGGGCCCTTTTTCACCTTGAACACTCATCGTCCCGTAGAGTGTTTCAAAGCTTCCCCCCTCTCCTCGAACTTTTGCAGATGGCATTCCTTTCCCTTTTTTAGGGACAAGTTGAATAACACCACCCAAAGCGCCGGGACCATAAGCTAAATTTTGAGGACCAGGAAGAACTTCTATTTTTTCGAAATCTGAGTTCAGAAAATCGGCAAGAACGGATGTCCCACCAGAAGCGGGGTCGTTGACATAAATGCCATTAAACATCATCAGGTTTTGGGACGAACGAGCGCCGCGAATTGAGAAATCAACTTGCCGTCCTTCTGGGCCACTCGTGTTGATTTGGACGCTTGGCGAATAGGGAAGTGAATCTTTTAAAAAGGTTTCTTGATAAGTATTAATTTCCTGAGCATTTATTGTTGATTCCGTTGCTCCTGCATTATCAGTAAGCGCGCTTGCTGTTACTTCGTAGGTTTCAGCAAGAACTTTTAAAGGCAGCACCCAAAAGCTGAATATGAGTACAATATGTGTAGAGGACATTCCATCTCCGTTAGTACATGTCGACAATTTCTTGTCGTCACCACTAACGGTCTTCCGTGACTTCTGACGCGCCCCGCGCAAAAGACTGGTGACTCGTTATGGCAGGTCTCCTGACTCGGGCCTCTTCACCCTTTTCTCCCCCTTCCCGAAGCTGGGCTTCAGTGGGTTATTGGAGAGGGCTCTTCCCTTACAGTTACGGGGGTAGTCATGGACTTTAACCATGTTCCCTATTATGCACTTGTACACCACAACTATTTTTAGAAATAGAATTTTGAGAAACGCCTGTCAAGATTGTAAGAAAGTCTTCTAACAATTCCTATCCAACTTGTGTTACACTCCCTCCGAAAGGACGAGCTATGTGGCCTGATGTTGTTGCTCTGAAAGATTTTTATCGCACCCCTTTGGGATATGTGGTGCGGCGAGTCATCCGTCGGCGAATACGCGCTCTTTGGCCGAACCTTAAAGGCCAACAAATGATGGCCCTGGGCTATCCCACACCATTCTTAAGATACTACCGGGAAGAAGCTAAACACATCGCTGCCCTCATGCCTGCTGAGCAAGGCGCCCTATCATGGACTAAAAAGAAACCCAACATTGTGGCTCTCACAGAAGAAGCCTGCCTTCCTCTTGCCAATAAGTCTGTGGACTATGCCATCGTAGCCCATGCCCTAGAGCATACCGCAAAGCCCAATGAAATGATTCAAGAAGTGTGGCGCGTTCTGTCGGACGGAGGACGAATGATCCTTGTGGTTCCGAACCGAACGGGGGTTTGGGCACGGGTTGAGAAAACTCCTTTCGGGCAAGGCCACCCTTATAGCTTAGGGCAGATCAATCAGTTTCTTAAGGAAAATTGCTTTGAGATTCAACGTGTTGAATATGCTCTCTATATCCCACCTTCCCAGTCTCGCTTGTTTTTAACAACGGCCAATGCATGGGAAAATATTGGGCACCGCTGGTTCCGAAATGTGGGAGGCGTGCTCATTATCGAAGCCGCCAAACAAGTCTATGCCGGAAGCCTTGTCTGTGAACCAGCCTGGAAGACAAAACTACAATTGGGCAAAAAACTCGTTTTGCCTTTTAAGTAAAAAAGATATTTAAATCTCTAGCAATCTTAGAATGACTCAGTTAAAATAAACAAAAATTTTAAATCAGGGGGTTCTATGAAGAAAAATTTATTGCTTTTACTTTTGTGTAGCATCGCATTCGTCTCGTCTGCCCATGCAGGAAACCATTATGAAGTTTTGGATTTAGAAGGGAATAAGTTACCAATAAATATGCATAATGGAAGGCTATCCACACCACCCATCTACACAGAAAAAAAGCCCGACATTTCTTTTAAGCCACAACCTGTCATGAAATTACCTACTTCTATGACGCCAGAGTTCATGGTTCAAATGGGATTTCCCACACATAACCTTATGTATATGCTTTTCCTAGAAGGTGAAGAAGCTCATAAAGCTGAAGGCCGCGTTGTGTATTTTGAATATCGTAATTATATTGGCTGGTTACAGGTGGCCTTTTGCCGTGTTTTTGACTTACCTGACGATCATAGCTTTGATGAAGGTTCAAATGTACCTATAGAATCTGCCCTTCAATCCATCAGAGGATTCAAAGAGAGCACAAAGACCCCCTATGAACTCGTTACCGATGTTCACATGGATCCTAGTCATCATATTATGCAAAAGAGCCAATCTGGTAAAGAACCTGGAACAAAACTCACGCAGGCCGCTTATGGGCTACAGTATAAAAATCATCTACTCTTTATGCTTTGTCGGCGTTTGCGCCTTGAAGTAGGGCAATGCTTTCCTAATCATGCCCAGTTTGCGCCTTCCCTTCCGGCAACCTACGGAAATTTTATGCTTGTTGAAAGAGACGAGTGTGAATCAAATAACTAAGTGATGGCTGATGAAACTCTTCCACTTCTCCACGAGGGTAAAGTCTTTTCCATTCTTGAGCGCAGATAAGCTATAATGCTATCAATAAAGACTTGAATTTATATTTATGAGTTCCTATGTAAATTGCGTGACTTTTTATTTGGAGGCAATGCACTTGAAAACAATTATCGTCGTATAGCACAATGTTAGCACTTTGAATCGATTCCCCAGGCATCTGCAGGAACCTACTTTTGTTGACTAAAATTAAGCGTTTTTTACGAGGATAAAATTATGAAAAAACCACTTAACGTAGCCGTTTGCCTTCTTTCAAATAGTCAATTAAAAATTTGGTTTTTTATAGTTTATCGCCTAGAATAAATATATACTTAAATAAATGTGGATTTTTTTGCAAATGCCCCTATTCCTTGATTACTTTTCGGATATGGTCGGATGCGTAGGTACAATCATTGTTTTACTGACCTATGCCCTCTTGCAAATGGGGAAAATGAAAGTGCAGAGTTTTCTCTATTCGTTTCTTAATTTTGTTGCCGCTTTGATGATTATGTTTTCTCTGATCAATCATTGGAACTTGGCTGCATTTATTATGGAATTTACATGGGCGTTGGTTAGTATGTATGGACTTTGTAAATTAGTTCTATCCCAACGCCAGACTGTCAGCTCAAAGTCCTAAACGGCAATGCAACTTTAATTAAGTATTCATCAATTAATTGTCTAAATTCATATCAAAAATTAGGAATTCATCAACTTTATTTTGATAAAATGGTTTCTTGCGAAGGCTGTTTATCTAGGGGAACATATGTCAGAGCTGACTGAAATCTTGCCCGAAATGATCGGGTTTACAGGAGCTTTTTTATTTTTGATTTCATACGCTTTGCTACAAACAGGCAAAATGAAGGCCGACAGTTTATCTTACTCATTTGTCAATTTAGTCGCTGCGTTGATGATTTTAATCTCTCTCATGTATTCTTGGAATTTTCCAGCAGTCTTTATTGAAACGGCTTGGATTATTGTCAGCGCTTATGGAATGCTAAAGTTTTACAGAAAGTCCAAGCAGGAAAAAGCTAAGCTTCACCAATAATCATCCATGAGGGGATATAGGGCTCGAGGCGGGCATTTCCACAATCAAGTTCTCTGGCATCCAACGCATCATCAATACGAAGAATAGCAAGCCCTCTATCAGCATTATGGGTACGCATTTCACCAATGGTTTGATCACCCGAATAAATAGGATCACCTTCTTTGGGAATACCACCATGAATGATAACGGGGAGAATTCTTTTACGAACAAGGCCCCGAAATTTAGTACGAGCTGTCAACTCTTGGCCCATATAACACCCCTTTGTCCAAGAAATTGCGTTGAGTTCATCCATGCCTGACTCCAACAAAATCGATTTTTCAGGAATAAGATCTCTTCCCCCTTCAGGAACCCCAAGCCCTAAACGATGAAGATCATAATCACACGGGGTTGCAGACTGGAAGCCATCGGGTGTTGCTGTTAGATAGGCGCGCGCGCCCAAATCGGTAAGACGAGGGTCCATAAAATAATCTTTATGTGTAAAGCCACTCTCATCCACAAGATTTAATTGGTGAGGCAGGTCTTCTCCCCATAAAGCAAAAACCTTTAAATCCGAGCGAATCATAAGGTCAACTTTTCGACGAAGTTTATACAAGCTGAGTTTCTTTAAGAGACTTTCTAAACGTGAAGACTCGGCCTCTAAAAGATAGGCCCCGTCCTTTTCTTGAATAAATAAATCAAAAAGAAACCGCCCCTGAGGGGATAGAAGACAGGCGTATATTGATTTTTCAGGTGTAACTTGCGTTATATCATTCGTAATAAGTCCCTGAAGAAAATCGGCTTTGTCTTCTCCTTGAATCTCAATAATCCCCCGATAGGGAAGCTGGGCAATATGAATACTCATAGCATTGTATATAGTCCTGTTTTGTCATTTTTAAAAGATAATGATTGTACATATTCCGAGGCTATAATTTATAATACAGT
>CAYYRQ010000003.1:0-121771 GCA_964474215.1 uncultured Alphaproteobacteria bacterium | reverse complement strand
AATACAAATAGAAAAATACTCTTTTTATATTAGATCATAAATATATTTCTTTTTAAATAAATAAATATTGAAAGCAATATTGTATTAAATTAATTATTTAATTAATTATTTATTTATTTTATTATTAAAGAGTAGAATTATGAAGCTTTTAAAAGCTTTTTGTGTGTGACGTAGAAATTTTTAAGGATATTTTGAATTTTACCAAACTGATGATCATCATTGAGTAAGGAATAAAATTCATGATTTGATATGGCGGCCCCGAGAGCAATAATTTCTGATTCATTATTTGTTTTAATACCAATTGTAAGGCCAGACTTGATGCCGCAGAATTCATTTCTTTCTGACATAACCTTTTGCTCTTCACCATGCGGATGTAAAGCGCCCCACATAATCAAAGATAAATTGGATTTCATAACACCCTGGAAAAGAGGATCAGAATTTTCATAGTGGTTTGCTTTGTAATGAAGCCCCCATTCTTGGTTAGAAAACACCGTGTTAACGATACTATCTTTAGATATTAAGCCGTAACTAAAGTAGGTGACGCCAAATTTTTTAAGTTGTTCTGATGCCTTGTGAAAATGTTGACTGCCGGACTCAAATCTACCCAAGTATTTCATGTTTTTTTTATCCTTGTTTGTTGGTCAGATTGCATTGTTTCAATAAATACCCTTCTCCAATTAAATAAGACTTAGCTATTTTTTTAGTTATTGTAAGAATCGTCAAGAGGAAAATGAAAGCTATGGACATGAGGTATAAAGCCGGTGTGTAGAGGGATGCATGCTGTGATTCGATAAAGTAGGTAAGAATCATAGGAGCCGACCCTCCACAAAGGGCCATACCCAAACAGAAATTCAGAGAAACACCCCGGTACCGCATTTCTGTAGGAAATAGCTTTTGCATATATCCGTGGCCAGAGCCAGCAATACCCGCCGTTAAGATACCGAGTAGGGCTTGTCCTAAGAGAACATAAGGTGGGTGAAGGGTTTGAAGAAGGTAGAACACCGGAAGCACGCCAGCAAAAACGGCAAAAATTGCAATTTGCATAGCTTTTTCAAAGCCGACCGTATCCAGAAAATAGCCTGCAAGCGGGGAGAAAACCATAAAGAAAGCAAGTCCGAGAAGATTATATTTCATGGCAAGTCCTGGTTCGACACCTAAGTACTTGGACATATATAAGTTAAGGAAACCAAAGAGTGTATAGGATAAGGCCCCATTGAGAGAACCGACCATAAAGGCGAGGAGAGAACTTGATTTGCACGATGTGTAGATTTGGGCAAGTGAGGCTTTTTTCTTTCGTTGGGGGTTCTTGGCGAGTTTAGTAAATTCGGGGGTTTCGTTGATGTAAAATCGAATAATAAAGCCAATTAGGCTTATCAAAGCGCCGAAGATAAAAGGAAGACGCCACATGCTTTCGTGGCCGTAGTTTGAAATTAAGTACCCAGAAAAGGTGGCAAGAAGCGCACCAATAACGCATGATCCCGTTATTGTTCCACCTACGGTTCCGGGCTTAAGATTCCCGAAGTGCTCTAAAGCAAAAATCGCCGCACCATTGTACTCTCCTCCCGTACAGAAGCCTTGAAGCAAGCGACATGCAATAAGAATCATGGGAGCAAGGATACCAATTTCTTCGTATCCTGGGAGGAGACCAATGACGAGAGTAGGAATTCCCGTTAGAAGAATCGTACCGCTAAGAGAGAATTTACGCCCAAATTTGTCACCGAGATAACCAAAAACAAGGGCTCCAAGTGGTCTCATGAGAAAACCAACCGCAAATGTTGCCCAGCTTGCAATTAGAGAGGCAGTTGTGTTTCCAAGAGGGAAAAACACTTTTCCGATCGTTGCAGCAAAGATGGCGTAAATGGTGAAGTCAAAGAACTCTAGAGCATTCCCCATAACTGTGGCGGGGAGGACGCGTGAGTAGAGAATATGCTTGTTTAAGTCAGATGATTTTTCCATAAATTCATACTCTTGGTTGATTAAATTAAGTTATTGACCTCTAGTTTGGTGTAATAAAATTGTACCCGCTATTATGAATTTTGCATATCGGATATGCGCTGAGCGCATATCCAAATGATTGTTTAACAAAATGGGCTTCATAATGTAAAGGGGCAAACATAATCATTTGTTTTTTATATAATAATATTTTTGGTATATTTCTATATAAAAGGCACAAAAAATTTATTCTAAGAAAAAATCCTTAAAACGCTCATTTTTAGCTTGTTCAAGCTGTTTGTGGTCTAAATTAAATCCAATATAAACTGAAGCATTGTGCTGGGTGGGAATAACTTCATTCATCCTTATGATGTTCACAGATGTAGTTTGTTTCTCGGCAAACTTAATTTTATGGGAGTGGTCAGACCTTGAAATAACCTGCCCTTTGTCGTCAACGACTGCCACGAAGAAGGAAACGTTGAAAGATAAAGGATCATGAAAGTCCTGGAGGGACCTAAAGCTTGTCATTCGCAAGTGAAAGTCAACATAGTATTGATTATCCTCTTTTGTACATGTGGGTGTAAGGCTGTCTATTTCTGTTCGCAAAGGAACATTTTCATAGACCATTATATTTTTTGAGAACTCTTTTAAAATAGCCATTGGGGGGCAGCGAGTTTGTTTTTCAAATGAATGAGAACATCCTGTTAAGACAATAAAGATGATTAGAAAAACCTGTTTCATTATTTTTTATGGCTACCATCACAAAAAGGTGGATTTTTTGTCTTTTTACATCCACACAACCAAACCTTCTTTTCAGTATCACTTATAAAAGAGTGCGATTTTAACCCGAGGTCTGATCCTTTGTGCGCTCCATCACAAAAGGGTTGTTTTTGGCTTAGACCACAGGTGCACCAAAAGTAAGTTTTTCCCTCATCCAGGGTAACTTTATAGGGGATAGCTTTATTGCAGGTAGAATTAGACATTTCAAAAACTCCATTAATGCGCTTAAAATAGCGAATTATAAATTTCTCGACAAGGTATAAATCTGTAGGGTAGTCGGCTTAAAGGAAAGAATAAATGGTTAAGAAGGTGGAAATATATACAGATGGAGCTTGCCAAGGCAATCCAGGACCCGGAGGTTGGGGAGCGCTTTTGCGGTTCAATGGTGTTGAAAAAGAGCTTTCAGGTTATGAAGAAAAAACAACCAACAATCGAATGGAACTTTTAGCGGCGATTAAAGCACTCAGGGCTTTGAAGTTTTCAAGTCATGTAGATCTTTATACGGATAGCCAATACCTGAAGGATGGAGTAACAAAATGGATGCACCAGTGGAAAAAAAACGATTGGCGTCTTTCAAACAAAAAACCAGTTAAGAACAAGGATCTCTGGGAGATTTTAGAGGCTTTAGATGATGAGCATACAATCGAATGGCACTGGGTTCGCGGTCACTCAGGCCATCCCGAGAATGAAAGGGCTGATTGTCTGGCAAGGGAAGCTATTCAACAGGCTCAGAAGAAGGCTTCTCAAAGCCCACTTCCTTAAAGGCTTCTAAAACTATGCTTACGGATAGAATTTCGGGTAGAACAATTCCGTTTGCATTTTTAGGCCCGAACACAATATTAAAAGGAATTCCAAAACGTTTATGTTTTTGAAGAAACTTTGTGATTTCTGCATCCTGCTTAGTCCAGTCGGCTTTCATAGCTACTACTTGAGGGTTCGAAAGGATTTTTGCAACTTTCGGATCGTTTAAAACCAGGGATTTATTTACAGAACATGTTACGCACCATTCGGCAGTTGCATCGATAAAAACGATTTTGCCTTGTTTTATAAGCTCTGGTATTAAATCTGGATTAAATGGCTTCCAGACGTCGAGGATAGGAGATCCTTCTTTGATTTGATTTAAGTTTTTTTGTTCCGAAGGCTCTGCCACCCATGACAAACTCCAAGCAATAGCAAAGAAAGGTAGCGCAAGAAACCATGCATGTAAATTTGGCTTAATATGGTGTTTGATCCAAAAAAATGAAAGGGCAATGAGGACAAGAGCTGTACTTAGCAAGAGGGTCCACAATGGGAGATGGAAACTAAGGATCCAACCAATCCAAAGGGCCGTTGCAGCCAAGCCAATGCCGAGGAAAATCTGCATCCACAGCATCCATTTTCCTGGTTTGGGAAGATAAATATATCGCTGGGGAAGAGAGGCAACTAAGATGTAAGGGAATGCAAATCCCAGACCTAGGAAAAAGAAGACCCATAAAATTTCTATGGCCTGATGTGCTAAGGCAAAACTCAATGCTGTTCCTACAAAGGGAGCAGAGCAAGGTGTGGCCAGCAGAGTTGCAAATACACCTGAGAGGAAATCTTTAACCCTTCCTTTTCCTTCGTGGGAAACAAGCCAACTTCCAATTCCTGAGGGAAGATCGATTTCAAACACACCGAGTAAACTAGCCGCAAAGGCAATGAGCACAAGAAAGACAAATAATAAGAAATGTGGATTTTGGAAGTGGATTCCCCAACCAAAGGCTTCCCCTGATTCCTTTAACAATATTGTTATGGTCGCTAAGATCAAGAATGAGGCAATAATCCCAATGCCTGTGATGAAAAACCCTTGTTTTGCCTTAGCAATGTGATCTTTTTTGGATTGTTTAATAAGAGAAATAACTTTCAAAGAAAGAACAGGAAGAACGCAGGGCATGAAATTCAAAATGAACCCACCTAAAAAAGCAATCATTAAGAGAATGAGAAACGAAGACATTTTTTGGGAGGTTTCTTCTTCTTCAGCTTCAGTGAATGCTGGGCTAGCGGGTTGTTCAGGATGTATCGTTAAAGTGAGTTGTTCATCAACGGGTAAGCACGTGGAAGAGCATAAGAGTAGAGAAACATCTAATTTTAGATTTACGGGCTTACTTTTATCAATTGGGGTCAGAAGAAGTTTTACAAGGGCGCTTTTTTCATAGACGTAAGAAAGTTGCCCTTGAAACTCTGTTTCTATAGGTTGAGGCCAGATGACCTCAACGTGAGAGAGATTTTCAGAGTTGTGCCAATTAAGAGTGGGTTCAAATCCTGCTGCTTCTTTGTTTTCAGGTGAAGGAGCATAGGCATGCCATTCATTGGAGATATCAAGAATTAATCCGGCGACTGATTTTCCATCCTCACTTCCACCAGCGGAAAGTTGAAGTTTTACGGGTATGTCCTCATTTGCATGGAGGCTAGAAATAAATAGGCCAACCAAAATAAAGAGAGAAATTATAAGTTTTGAAAAAATTTTCATAAGCTCTTTCATTTGTAATAAACTTTTAACTGATATATGTCATAAATATAATATGACAGAAGAACCCACAAAAAAACAAGATCTTTCGGGATATTTAACAGGTCAGTTACTGTTAGCTATGCCTCATTTGCAAGATCCGCGGTTTGAAAAAACGGTTATTTTCATTTGTGGTCATGATTCGAATGGGGCCATGGGACTTGTTATAAACAAGTACTTAGGGGATTTAACTTTAAAGGGACTATTGGAATATCTAAACCTATCTAAGGAAACAATTAAACGAGATCTTCCCATATATTTTGGGGGCCCTAGCGATACAGGCCGAGGGTTTGTTTTACATTCAGATGACTTTAATCATCCGGGAACAGTATATTTGGGGAATCATATTTCTCTGACAGCTACCGTTGATGTTCTTCAGTCTATTGCTCAGGGGAACGGACCTAAAAACTGTTTGCTCGCTATGGGGTATGTGGGTTGGAGACCGGGTCAACTCGATGCTGAGTTACACAGCAACAGGTGGTTACAGGTTGAGGCAGATCCGGAGATATTGTTTCATTCGCCCATTGAAAATAGATGGGTGGAAGCTATGGAAAAGCTTGGCACTACTCCGTCTACCCTGTCAGAAGAGTCGGGACAGGCTTAAACGGAATCAAATTCGATGTTTGTTAGAAAAAGGCCATGAGCAGGGGCAGTGGGGCCTGCAGCTTTGCGATCTTTGGCCTCAAGGATTTCTTTAACTTTTTCTGGTGCCCAAACGCCTTCTCCGACACGCTTTAAAGTTCCAACAATGTTGCGAACTTGATGATGAAGGAAAGAGCGAGCCTTTGCTTCGACAATAATGAGGTCATGGTTTTTTTCAATTGAGAGTTTATCCAGTGTCCTAAGGGGGGAAGTTGCTTGGCATTGGGAATCTCTAAATGAAGTAAAGTCATGGTGTCCTAATAAATACTGTGCGCCTTCTCTCATTGACTCAATACAGAGAGGACGAATAACCCACCAAGCTCTTGTTCTATCGATTGCAGGTGGGGTTCTTCTATTCAGAATGCAATACTCATACGCTCGAGATGTTGCTGAAAACCTTGCGTGAAAAGTTGAAGAAACCTCTTCAACAGACAAGATGGTGATTGGAATGTCTCGTAAGCGTTGATTTAATGCGCCTTGAATTGAAAAGGGGTTATATGTTTTTGAAATATCTACATGTGCAACTTGGCATCTTGCATGAACGCCTGCATCCGTGCGCCCACTTCCCCAAACGGTTACAGGCTCTCCAAGGAAATCTTGGAAAGCATCTTCTATAGCTTTTTGAATGGTTGGCATGCTCTTTTGCCTTTGCCAGCCACAAAAAAGTGTTCCTTCATATTCAATGATAAGTTTAATTCTTCGCATCATTCAGATTGTGCAGTGGAATTTCATACCCTCTGAGAAAATCTTCTGTCGGCATAGCTGATTTTCCAACCTTTTGTAAAACTAAAGGACGAAAGGCATTTTCAGAGCAAGCTATTGTGAATCTTTTATCAAGAATCGTTCCAGGAGCTTGATTATGTTTCAAGGATATAACTTCACCTTTTAATACTTTAATGTGATCCTCCCCTATGTCAAACCAAGTTCCTGGCCAGGGATTTAAAGCGCGAACTTTTCGGTCTTGGACAAACGCTGGTTCACTCCAGTCGAGGAGCCCTTCCGCTTTGTTAAGTTTTTGAGCATAGGTAATACCTTCACTCGGCTGTGGTTTTGGCTTCAACTCGCCCGATAAATACAAGGGGAGAGCTTCCATTAAAGCTTCGGGGCCGAGTTTTTCAAAGTCTTTCAAAACACTATTCGTTGTCGAAGATTTATTAAGTTGCATTTTTTTCTGATAAAGAATATCTCCCGTATCCAGGCCTTCATCCATTTTCATAATTGTTATTCCTGTTTCTTCGTCACCAGCTAGAATGGCTCTTTGTATAGGTGCGGCTCCCCTCCAACGTGGAAGAAGCGAAACATGAACGTTTAAGGCCCCCCACTTGGGAGATTCAAGCATTTCTTTTGGTAAAATCATTCCATAGGCCGTGACGATAGCTACATCTATATTAAGTTCTCTCCATTTAATGAGTTCTTCATTTGATTTCAGTGAGGTCGGCGTAAAGAAAGGTAGATTGTTAGATTCCGCAAATTCTTGAACAGGGCTTGGCTTTACTTTGTAGCCTCGCCCAGTTGGCCTGGGAGGTTGTGTATAAACAGCCACAACTTTGTATCCATCTTTTACGAGCCTTTCGAGGACATTCACAGCTAATTGAGGTGTGCCCATAAACGCAATTCGAAATTTTTTGGGGTCCATAAACTAACTTTTTCTATTTTTCCATTTGCGAAGTTTTTCCAAAATAATTTTTCTCTTAAGTGTGGACAAATGGTCAATGAATAAAATTCCATTGAGGTGGTCTATCTCGTGTTGAATACAGTCGGCAAGTAACCCATTTGCTTTTAAAATTTGCTTACGGTTATTCTCATCTAAGTAGCTGACCTCAATTTCTAAGGGTCGATTAATTTTTCCCGAAAAGCCTGGGACAGAAAGGCATGCCTCGTCTGTTGTTTGCATTTTAGAAGAAGCTCTAAGAATTTCAGGATTAGCTAAAAAAAGGGGGCCGATTGAAGAAAATCCATAATCACTTAAATCAATAGCAATAAGTCTTTTATGGATATTGACTTGAACACCTGCGAGTCCAAGGCCGTTTTTGGCATATAAAGTATCGAATAGATCATCGCGAATTTTGCGGATACTCGAATCGACTTTCTCGACGGGAGCAGCTGCTTTCTTCAAGTTGGGATCTGGAGCTGTTAAAATATTTAATATGGCCATTTTGTAAAATCATTAGATTGTCTGTATAATAAAATTAAACAAACTTACATTTCTTTGAGTATGAAAATCAAGTTTTATTGTGTAAAATTATGCGATCATCTTCGTAACCATGTTTGACGTGCTTTTGCCTTCAACAAGGTCAACCAATTTTACTTGACCGCCATAACTTTGTACAAATGAAGCGCCAACAACTTTATCGATCGTATAATCTGCACCTTTTACTAGAACATCGGGCTTTAATAATTTGATGAGGTTTAAAGGCGTATCTTCTTCGAAGAAAACAATAAGGTCAACACATCCTATGGAAGAGAGGACAAAGGATCTGTCTCGTTCTTTTTGTATAGGGCGTTTCGGTCCCTTTAGACGTTGAATGGAATGATCAGTATTGAGACCAATAATAAGCTTGTGCCCCGCTTCTTTGGCTTTATGTAACAGTTCAATATGACCGGGGTGGAGGAAGTCAAAACACCCATTGGTGAATACAATTCGTTGACCGAGTCGCTTCCATTTTTGTATTTGTGCTACTGCTCTCTCCCATGAAACGATCTTCTCTTCATGGGTTTGGACTTTTAATGTGTGAAGAGCCGATAGAAGTTCTTCACGGTGGACAACAGCGGTGCCTATTTTAGATACAACGACGCCTGCGGCTGCATTGGCAATATTTATGGCGTCAGAGAGCTTTACGCTGGAGGCGAGGCATGCGGCCAACATCGCAATAACAGTATCGCCAGCACCAGATACATCAAAAACCTCCAAAGCTCGCGTTTTAATGTGTTTTGTTTTTCCGTTTGATTCAACGAGAGTCATTCCTTGAGATCCGCGCGTTACGATTATCGAGTCTAGCTCTGCCGTTTTCATAACAGATTTTGCTGCCCTAATAAGGTCATTATCAGATTTAATTTTGCAATGAGCAGCAAGCGATAGTTCATTTTGGTTCGGTGTTAATAAGGTTGCTCCCTTATACCGGTTAAAGTCATTGCCTTTTGGATCAATAAGTATAGGTTTATTTTGTACCTTTGCTTCTTGAATAAGAGACTCTAAGAGCTCGGGGGAAAAGAAACCTTTCGCATAATCAGATAAGACCACTAAGTCATGGGAAATGATATACTCTTTATAAAGCTTCAGAATTTTCGATTCTAAATGTGAACCAAGGCTCTCGTTGCACTCACGATCTGTTCGAAGAACTTGTTGATTTCCAGAAATATAACGGGTTTTAGTTGTAGTGGTTCTTTTTTTGTCCATTAAGAGGTGAGTTTCAACTTTAGGAACTTGCTTTAAAAGTTGAGCAACTTCTGAACCATTTTCATCGTCTCCTACGACAGATATCAGGGTAACATTGCATTCTATCGATGCTAGGTTCCTGACAACATTTCCTACACCACCCAGGACGGTCGATTCATCATTGACTTGAATGACGGGCACAGGGGCTTCAGGAGAAATGCGAGAAATAGTGCCGGTGATATATTCATCAAGCATGATGTCACCAAGACATAGGATTCGTGTTGAGTCTATATTATCAAAGAAATTCATATCTACCATGAGCTATACCAAACCTAACCTATTTTCCAAAGCTCCAATGAGCATTTGCCCCAAGGTGATGTGCATTTCTTGGATTCTGGCCACAGTTAAGCAGGGGACTTGAATAAGAATATCAACTTGGTTATGTAAATGTTGTCCGCTTTCTCCTGTTAAAGCAACTGTGATTATTTTTTTATTCCGAGCTTCCTCAAA
Source organism: uncultured Alphaproteobacteria bacterium (assembly GCA_964474215.1). Taxonomy (GTDB): domain Bacteria; phylum Pseudomonadota; class Alphaproteobacteria; order UBA9655; family UBA9655; genus UBA9655. The sequence goes on along the minus strand of CAYYRQ010000003.1, from coordinate 112,007 downwards.
AGCCTTTAAAATATTAGGGCTTCGGCCAGAAGTTGAAATGCCAATGGCAAGATCTCCCGCATTACCAAGAGCTTCAATTTGACGTGAAAACAGATGATCAAAACCCAAATCATTTCCGATCGCGGTTAAAGCAGAAGTATCCGTTGCTAATGATAATGCGGGTAGAGCTCTTCGATTATTTTTGAACCGAACAGTAAGCTCGGTAGCTAAGTGTTGGGCATCAGCTGCGCTGCCACCATTCCCAAAGAATAAAATTTTGTTACCATGCTGTAATGCAAAAGCCGCAGTTTCTACCCATTCAGTGAAAGCGGGGTATAGTTGCAAGTGTGATTTTTGAGCTGTTTCAACATGTTCTTGCCACTCAGCTTCATAAAATGCTCTTAGGTCAAAGGTGGGCATAGTGATTCTATTCGTCATGTTAAAACTCTACTGTAACATGGTTAGCTTCTTTTATTCTTTTGCGGGGTTCAGTTTGAAAATGGACCTGTTCTCCAGGGAGCAAAGATGTCTCTGAGAGCAGATGCTCCCAAGAATCAACAACATGTGAATTAGGATCCAAAAGCTTGATTTTAAGGGGGGGTATACCCCGAACACGTTCAGATGTATTTATGACCTTCCCCTCAACTTGAATCATTTTCTCTTTTTTCGAAGGTTGAAGTAAAGAAGATCTCGCTGAAACTTTTAAGCTTGAGAGTTTGGCGTTAACCGGGAGACCTATAAGTTCATAGTACCTTTCGGATTCTGGGAAAAACCTTACGAAATATTCTCTTCCAAAAATTATTAGACCCAAAAGAAAGAGAATAGCAGCGAACAAATAAAGCGTTCCATTTCTATTTTTCTTTATTTTAGATTCGTGTATTTGGCTTAAAGTATCTTGAATTTCATCAAGGACCAATGAATTCTGCATAGGTTGCTGTGAAATAGACTTGTGAAGCCATGTTGTTTGGCATTCACTGCACCTCACGTGACGACCTCTTTCAGGTATGAGACTTTCATCAAGCATATAACGCTTTGAACATTGGGGGCAAATGACAATCATTCTTCTAGAGTCTCTCTTAGATGCATATTCATTTTGTTATATTCCCTTTATAAACTTAGTGCAAGCTAGACGATAGTTTATTATTATGCCATTGTCTTTAAGCGTTTATTGTAAGGATAGAGTCTATGTCTGATTTAATTGCACGGTTTATGGGGGTTGGTCATCAATATACAAAGGGATGTCCCATATTCTCTGGGGTCTCATTTGACATTGAGCGAGGCTCTTTTCATTTTCTAACCGGCCCTAGCGGTTCTGGAAAATCATCACTCATAAGAATATTGTATTTAGGTTTGAAGCCAACAATTGGCAGTGTTGAACTTTTTGGTGAAAATGCGCGTCAGATAAAACCTTCGTTGATTCCCCTGCTGCGACAAAGAATGGGCGTTGTTTTCCAGGAGTTTAAGCTCCTTGACCACCTTAAGGTGATTGAGAATGTCTCTCTTCCTCTTAGGGTTCGTGGCGTTGATTCAAAGCGGAGCAACAAACATGCCCGTGAGCTTTTGGAATGGGTAGGTTTAAAGGACCAAATCAATGTTTATCCTACGTCGCTTTCAGGTGGACAAAAGCAGCGTGCTTCTATCGCTAGGGCTATTGTATCGCGGCCACAGCTTCTTTTAGCAGATGAGCCAACCGGAAATGTAGATGATGAAATGGCAATGAAGCTCATTAATCTTTTTGAGGAGCTGAACAAAATGGGGACGGCGATCATAATTGCCACACATAACCAAAGAATTTTGGAAAGGTTTCCTTACCCTCAATTAGCTATTGAAGAAGGAACAGTCCTTACGAAAAAGGGAGGACAGCAATGAGGTTGCAGCGCGATCTTCCCTTAAGAAAAGATATTGCGGCTCACTTTGTTCCTAAAATTGTAGGGTTGATGGTGTATTTGGGTAGCCTTTGCTTTGTTTTCACTTTATTTATGTTATTTGTAACACTTAATTGGGAACAAGAGCTTACAACAGATATATCCATTGAGATTCCAACATTCTCAAGCCAATCTGCTTCGGAACTTGAAAACAAGGCTTTGGACATATTAAAGCGATCACCTGATGTGGAGGATGCTAAAGTCATACCCCAAGATGAAATGATGAATTTATTTCATTCCGTTGTGGGAGAAAACTTGAATCCCCAACTTCTCTCTCTTCCAATCATCATTGATGTTTCGTTTAAGAGGGGTAAAATTGTTGATGTGAACGACTTAAAAAAACAATTAGAAGTCATTTCTCCTCATCTTGAAATTATAAATCATAGAGAATGGCAAAGTCAGGTTTCTAAACTCGTACATTCGGGCGTATTACTAGCCTTTTTGTTGACGTGTTTGATCTTATCTGCTGCTCTTGCAACAACAATGTTTGCTACACATACAAGCCTTCTTATTCATCGACAGATTATAGAAGTGCTGAGTCTCATTGGTGCTACAAATTCATATATTGCAAAGCAGTTTCAAATGAATGCACTCAGGCAGGGGCTTGTTTCTGGCGTTCTGGGGTCGCTTTGTGCCTTTATAACTTTTCTAGGCATTTCATTTCTCTTTAAAAGCGCAGGTCTCATCCAGGTAACAGATTCTTCCTTTTTTATTCAAGCTCTGTGCGTATTTATAGCTGCGCCCCTTTTTACAGCCCTTTTAATGATGTTTGTTGCGCGCGTTGCCGTGATAAGGGTTTTGCGACAATGAAGTTAGTGCTTTTAGATCGAGATGGCGTGATTAATGTCGATCGTCCAGATTCTGTAAAATCTTTAGAGGAGTTTGTTCTACTTCCAAAAGTCATTGATGCTATTAAGAAGCTTAAACAATTTGGACTTCATGTTGCCATTGTGACAAACCAAGCCATTGTTGGTCGTGGGAAGCTCACAACTGAGGCGTTAGATGATATCCATGACTATCTCCAACAGCTCTTGAAAAAAGAGGGCACATCTATTGATAAAATTTATGCCTGCACATCTTGTGATGATTCACACCCTGACCGAAAGCCAAATCCAGGTTTGATTTATCAAGCGATAGATGATTTTCAAGTGACACCTCTGGAAGTTGTCGTTATAGGAGATGCTCTGCGCGACTTACAAGCTGCAAAGAAAGCGGGTTGTTGTCGCTATTTAGTTCGTACAGGAAAGGGCCAGTTAACTCTCCAAAACAACGCATTGCAAGATCTTGAGCCCATGAATGTATTCGATGATCTCTATGATGCCTCAAGCTATATCGTTGAAAGAATGTCATGCTAAGGTCTCTTTTTCATCTAACAATTCGCGTTATTCTATTTACCTCTTTCATGGGACTTTTATGGTTTGCTGGTCTTGTTTTGTTCACGCGGATTATTCCTTCTGCTCCAGAACAAACGGATAAAACGACACAAGGTATTGTTATTTTTACGGGGGGTAAGATGCGGTTAAAGGAAGCCCTGACATTATTTAAACAAGCAAAAGGAAACTATCTCCTTATATCTGGGGTAAATCCTCAAACAAAGTTTCCTGATTTGTTGTCTGGGCGGATTGATGAAAGAAATATTACCCTTGATTACAAAGCATTAGACACCAAAGGAAATGCAAGAGAAACATCAAAATGGGTAAAAAAACATTCTATCAAAAATTTCAGATTGATTACATCAAACTATCATATGCCAAGAAGTCTCTTGGAAATAAGATATTTACTGCCTGATGTAGAAATTATATCCCATCCAGTGGTTGGTGAAAGCTTCTTGGAAAAAAAGTGGTGGTTAAATACAAATACGCTTAGCCTTGTTATTCAAGAGTATCATAAGTTTCTTTTTGCTTTTATTCGGCACCCCTTCCAAGATTTGAAGCATTTCATCAGTAAATGGCTTTAGTATGATAATATTTTTAAGGTCGATTTTATTTAATTTGGGGTTTTATGGAGGGACATTAGGTTTCTCTCTTTTTTTTATGCCGACGCTTATTCTACCTAGAAAATACTGCAACAAGGTTGCAAAACTTTGGATTCGTTATGTAATCAATGTGTGTAAATTGACCGTAGGCTTGCGCTATAAAGTAGTGGGTAAAGAAAAAATTCCAACATATCCTTGTTTGTTTGCTGTAAAGCATCAATCGGCTTGGGAAACAATAATTTTTTATGATTTACTTGAAAACCCCTCGGTTGTTTTGAAGAAACAACTCATTTGGATCCCTCTTTTTGGTTGTTATCTAAAAAAGTTGGGCGTTGTTCCATTGGATCGTTCAAAGGGCAGAGCGATTCAGGACTTAAAAAGATTGCTTAAAAATTCGGAGGAAGCGATTAAAAGAGGACAATCAGTTATTATTTTTCCTGAAGGAACGCGGTCTCAACCAGGTCAAGAAGGTGTGTATCATTCTGGTATTGCGAGTATGTATCTTCATCTGGGGCTCTCTGTGATACCCGTTGCGCATAACGCTGGGAAATTTTGGCCTCGACGTGGTTTTCTAAAATATCCTGGCGAAATTATTCTAGAAATTCTTGATCCCATAAAACCAGGGTTATCGCGTCATGAATTTATGCGTATACTAAAAGATGAAATTGAAACAAAAACCCAGCAACTTGTTGGTAGAGGTAGCTAAAATGTATTTAAATCGAAAAATAGTTTATGCAGGGCTTTTATTTTTATGTGCTCTCTTTTTTATAGGTTGGTTCTTGGTCTATGAATTTGGAGTCAAAGAGCTTGAAAAAAACCTCGTTCATGTCGAAAAGAATTTAAAAGAAAAAGGATACACCATTTCTTATGATAAAGTCTCTATCTCTGGTAACCCTCTTTTACTGAAATTATCCGTCATTAATCTTTATGTTAAAGATTCGAGAGGGCTTTTAGAATGGAATGGTCCAGAAGTTGAAGTACGTGCAAAACCTTGGAATATTACAAATCTGACGTGTTACTTTAATGGTCTGCATAAGCTCAAAGTACCGCAGGCAATGCCTTTTCCTTTGGGTGTTTTAGAATTTAAGGGGGCAGAGGCTAACTTTGACCTTACGTCAGAAGGTAAATTAGAGGAAGCCAAAGTTTCCGTGAGCCACATTTCTTCTTTGTTAGGCGATAAAGCCCAACCTGTTTATTTGACGAACACGTTTGTAAATGCTCAAAACATAACTAAACCATCCGAGTTGTCATTTCGTTTTTCGACAGAAGGGCAAAATTTTGAAGCGGTTCTTGGCCTTAAGCCATTTGAGCACCCCTTTAAGCTAAAGATAGAAGCAAAGTTTTCAGGGTATGAACCCAAAACATTGCCAACAAGCCTTGAAGAATGGCGCGCTGGGGGAGGAATATTGGATGTTTCAGAGTTGAACATAACCTGGCTACCTTTGCTCATTGATGCAAAAGGAACAATTACCCTTGATAAAGAACTCTATCCTTTGGGGTCATTTTCAAGTGATATCATAGGATACCAGGATGCTCTTCGAGATATGGTAAAGCTAGGGTGGGTTAAAAAGAAAAAAGCAAGAAATGCTTTTTATGTCCTTGAGCTTCTGTCCGTTCCTGATGAGGAATACGGACGCAGGCTAACGATACCAATTACTTTACAGAATAAAAGACTATCCGTTGGTCCCGTCCCGTTGATTAAGTTGCGACCTTTGCAAGGTTTTTAGAAACGATTATTCGACAGTTACAGATTTGGCTAAATTCCGGGGTTGATCAACGTCTGTTCCTTTTATGAGCGCCGTATGATAGGAGAGTAATTGCAATGCGATTCCATAAGCAGTGGGTGCTGTAAATGTTGATGTTATGGGAAGAACGAGGGTCTCTGCTTTAGATGAACTAAAGTGTTGAGCGCCATGTTTGTCTGTTAAAATAATAACCGGGGCCTTACGAGCGATCACTTCTTGAATGTTAGATGCCGTTTTTTCGAATAAGTCATCAAAAGGCGCTAACACCACGACAGGAACATTTTCGTCCAATAGGGCTATTGGACCATGTTTCATTTCACCAGCGGCGTAAGCTTCTGCATGGATGTAGCTAATTTCTTTGAGTTTAAGTGCGCCTTCAAGGGCCATAGGATAATGGATGCCTCGACCCAAAAAGAGAACATCTTTAGCTTTTGCCAATATTTGGGACAGTTGAGCAATTTTATTATCAAGTAAAAGTATGGATTCAGAGAGCGCGGGAAGAAATTTCAATGAGAGAATCAACTCTTCAAGCTGATTCTTGTCTAACACGCCTCGTGCATATGCTGCGTCAATGACAAGAAGAGACAATATTGTTAGTTGAGAAGTAAAGGATTTTGTGGCGGCAACACCAATTTCGGGGCCGGCCTCCATTAAAAGCACGTTTTCGGATTGTCGGGCTATTGAACTGCCAGGAACATTAACAATCGATAAAATAGTTTGGTTTTGAGACTTCATATAGTCCAGCGCAGCCAGCGTATCAATGGTCTCACCTGACTGAGAAATAACAAGACTAAGCCCTTTCTCAGGAAGAGGGGGCGTGCGATAACGAAACTCAGATGCAACATCAATTTCAACGGGCAGTCGAGCAATTTTTTCAAACCAATACTTAGCCACAAGCCCTGAATAAAAAGCTGTACCACATGCAGAAATCGTTAAACGCTGGATTTTATCCCACTCCAATTTTGGCAATTTTAGAGATCCATCATCTATATATTTATTGAGGATATTTTGAATGATGATCGGCTGTTCTTGAATTTCTTTTAACATGAAATAATCATAAGATCCTTTGCTGATCTCATTCTCACTTACATGACTTGTTTCGATGGGTCTTTCGATTTTATCTCCGTCTTTGTTAAAAATTGTCACTTCCTCTGGAGCAAGGATGGCCCAATCGCCATCTTCTAGGTAGCAAACTTTTTGTGTTAAAGATGTAAGGGCAATAGCATCTGAACCAACATACTTTTCTCCATCTGTGTAACCAATGGCCAGAGGGCTTCCTCCTTGGCGTGCAACCATAAGGAGATTCTCATAACCCTTAAAGATGATGGCTAGGGCAAAAGCTCCCTTTAAGTCTTTCAAAGCCCGAGAAAGGGCTTCTTGAGGAGGGTGCCCTTGATCCATATAAGAGGCGATGAGGTGGGCGACAGCCTCCGTATCTGTTTGACTTTTAAATTGGTATCCTTTTGCCTCTAAATCTTTTCGAAGTTCTTCATGGTTTTCGATAATACCATTATGAACGACAGCAACTCTTTCATTGGCATGAGGATGAGCATTTACCTCACTTGGTTCGCCATGGGTGGCCCAACGTGTATGACCAATGCCAATATGTCCATGTAAGGGGTTATCTAATAATTTTTCTTTGAGGTTAATAAGTTTACCTTGCGCTTTTGATTTGTGTATTTTCCCATCAAAAACAGTTGCTATTCCAGCCGAGTCGTAGCCTCGATATTCCAACTTTTCAAGTCCCTGAATGAGCCTTTGCGCGACAGAATGATTACCAACAATTCCAATAATTCCACACATAAGCTAGGCACCCTTTCTTTTTAAACGTTTCTCACGAAATTTGTCCGCGCCTTTTTCAAATGCGGTTTGTTTCCCTCGTGAAATGACTAGATCTCGATTTTCTATATTTTCAGTGACAACACTTCCAGCTCCAACAATTGCAAACTCACCGATTGTGATCGGGGCTACAAGTGAACTATTGGAACCAATAAAGGCGTTTTCACCGATTTTTGTTTTAAACTTATTATATCCATCATAATTACAGGTAATTGTGCCTGCTCCAATATTGGCGCATGAACCCACTTCAGTATCGCCAATATAACTCAAATGCTTTGCTTTTGCTTTTTTGCTAAAGGTGGAATTTTTGACTTCAACAAAATTGCCGATTTCAGATTGTTCGTCGAGATGGACCCCGCCACGTAAGCGTGCAAAGGGACCCACTTTTGCTTTTGAGCCAATAAAAGATTGGCTGACTTCGCTGAAAGGGAGTATCTCTGCATTCTTTTTAATCTCCACACCAGGACCAAATACGACACAAGGGTGGACGGTTACATCGGCTTCAACTTTTGTATCGTAGCTGAAATATGTCGTTTGGGGATCAATAAGCGTAACGCCATTACTGAGTGCTTGCTCCCGCCACTTTTGTTGGAGAGAAGCCTCTGCAGAGGCGAGGTCTTGACGGGTATTGATTCCAATAAATTCAGAAGGATCTCCTTCTACAACACGACATACGTGACCATTTTTACGAGCGATTTGAATGATATCTGTGAGGTAATACTCTTTTCCTGCATTTTGAGGATTTAGTGCATTTAATAGAAATTCTAAGAGATCTCCACGTATGAGCATGACGCCTGAATTACACAGGTTAATAGATTGTTGGTTAGGGCTTAAGTCTTTTGCTTCTATAATTTCTTCGAGTTCTTTATTTGCGTTTAGAATAAGTCGACCATAGCCACCCGGATTCTCTACCCGCATCCCAAGGACGATAACAGCTGTTTCGGGGTGCTTTTCTGAAAGCGCAGTCATAGCATTCAGCGTATTTTTTTCGATAAGTGGCGTATCACCATATAGAACGAGGACATGCCCGTTTGAAGATAAATAAGGTAATGCAAACTTAACAGCATCTCCCGTGCCTTGTGCAGGATGTTGAACAACAGTTTGGTGGTTAAAAGGTGTTTCAATTTCTTTTAAGCCCGGACTTACAACAAGAACCGTTTTTTCAGGTTTAAACTGTTGAGCGAGGTCAAGTACGTAATGAAGAACCGGACGGCCTCCTAAGGGGTGAAGGATCTTGGGAAGCTCCGATTTCATTCGGGTTCCGTGGCCAGCAGCTAAAACGACAATTTGCATCATATTCATCTTTTTTTAACCTATAAGTGGCATGGTATTTAGCACAAGATGACAAGATATGCTAGAATAGTTCTTATCAAAAAAGGCAACAAAATCTTTCTAGCTCTTGTTTTTGCATTTGGTTGTGATGTAGTCTTCATCCAGAAATGTATCATGAAAGGATTTAAGTAAATGGCGAAAAAGAAAGAAACAAGCAAAAAAAATGAACAGGAACAAGCTCAAGCTCCGCTCATGGTCAGGGCACAATATGTAAAAGATCTTTCCTTTGAAAACCCTAACGCATTGTCAAATATTACGGGCACAGAAGAAAAACCTAATATATCAATTAACATTGAAGCTCATGCACACAATTTGAAAGATCGTGATTTTGAAGTTGTTTTGAAAATACGAATCGATGCTAAGAAAAAAGAAAGCCAAGCATTCTTAATGGATCTTGAATATGCTGGTGCATTTTCAATCGGACCCGAGGTTCCAGAAGAATATATTCGACCTATTCTTATGATTGAATGTCCTCGAATTTTATTCCCATTTGCCAGAAACATTGTCGCGACAGCTTCACAAGAGGGTGGATATCCGGCATTACTCTTGACACCCGTAGATTTCGCTGATCTATATCAACGTCAAATGGCACAAGAGCAAGCGCAACAGTCTTCTAAATCAGAGGCTAAGCAGTAACCAGGGGGAGAGAATGGGGGAAATTTAACGTTTCCCCCTTTATTTTATGAAAAAAATAGATTCGCAGAATGAGGTTACCTACAAGCCCCACGTTTCTGTTAAGCGTGGTATTTTTTTTATCCTTTTAGCCATGTTTACCTTTTCTGTTCTTAATGCCATTATTAAGGATACGGTCGTTCAATACCCCCCGATTCAACTTGTTTTCTTCCGTTGTTTTTTCGCTATTTTTCCTGCAGGTATTATTTTGTTGATGCGTCAGCAGTGGGTTTTTCCTTCCCCTCCGGAGTGGAAGATTCACATAAAGCGGGCCTTTTTATTGGCTGTCGGGCTATCTTCCTTGTTTTTTGGAATTGGGCAGCTACCTTTGTCGAATTCCATGGCGCTCTATTTTTCATCAACATTGTTTCTTGTTCTTTTATCTTATCCTATTTTGAAAGAGAAGATTACCACTGTGCAGGGCCTTGCCGTTGGCGTTGGGTTTTTGGGCGTCCTCATTATTGCTAAGCCTGAAGGAAATGTATTTCAGTGGGGGGCGCTTTTCGTGATTATGGGTGCATTCATGGAATCCGCTTACAATCTTTTTGGGCGACTCCTTTCAGCTTCGTATGACAGTTTTATGCTCACCTTTTTAGGATCCCTATTACCTGCCCTTGTGGCCCTGTTGGCTTTACCTTTTGTCTGGGTATCGCCTACGTGGGAAGGCTGGGTTGCCCTTATTTTCCTTGGACTTGGCGGAGGGCTTGGTCAGCTCTGTGTGACATTTGCCTATTATCACGCTCCAGCCGGAATTTTAGCACCGATGATTTACTCTGCCATGATTTGGAGTGTTATGTTTGATGTCATCTTGTATGGGAATTGGCCAACTCAATCCCTCATTTTGGGGTGTGTAATCATTATTGCAGCAGGGATGATGATCATGTTTTCTGAAAGAAAGTCGGCTAAAGCAGGTTAAGGCTTGACCTTCCTTCAAGATACTTATATGGTTCAGCCATTGAGGGCGCTTAGCTCAGTTGGTAGAGCATCTGACTTTTAATCAGAGGGTCACAGGTTCGATCCCTGTAGCGCCTACCATTTTTCCTCATACAATATAGTAATCAACGCGCATTGCTATTCAGAAGAGAGCGATAGATGAGTTTTGCTTATAAAGCGGTTTTATTGCTAACGATTAGTTTCTGTACGGCAACAGCTCAGTTTCTTTTTTCTTCATATGCGAAAGAATTGCAAACTCCATTTTACTTCAAACAGTGGCTAACCTATTCAATTTGTAACCCGTTTTTGTATGCCGGGATGCTCCTATATGGAATGAGTTTTGTCATGTTTGTCATGTTATTACGGGTAATGCCGGTTCCCATTCTCACCATGTCAATCGTTATCCTTCTGACTGTGATTTTGTGCATCTATAATTCATTTCTTGGAGAAAGGTTAAATTATATTCAATATATTGGTCTTCTTTTCGCCATTTTGGGAATGGTTGGATTGAATTGGAAATTTGATTGAGGGCGGAGTTTAAATTTATGTCAGAATCCCTTTATCTTCATATTTTAGAAGTGTGGTATGATTTTTTTTCAGGGAGGGGATTAAAATTAAATTGCCGCTTTGGATGCATAGAATCTTATCGAGGCTTGTTGCGTTTATGATTTTTGCCAAAGTTCAAAAAACTTGCGAGGGTATTTTATGATAAGGAAAATATTACCCAAATATATACAAGGTACCCTATTTGGTGAAAGAGAAAAATATGGAAAGACGCCATGGGCTAATGATAAAGATTGGAACAAGTGGCTCTCAATTTATCCGCAAGTGTATTTTGATACTCAAAGGGCAGGAAGCCTACAAGCATATATTAACGATGTAGGTTATGGAATTTTAAAATACATTGATTTGAATGATAAAATAGTAGCCGAAATAGGACCGGGAGGGGGTTATCATTTTTCAAACTTTTCTGGAAATCCTAAAGAATACAATGCTATTGATGTTTGCGAGGATTTTTTTCCTCATCTCAAGGAGAAAACAGAAGAGTTAGCCATTCCTCTAAATTGTCATCTTATAAGGGGCGAAACTCCGGTTTTGCCTTTGCAAACAGGATCACAAGATATGGTGTTAAGCTTTTATTCGCTTGAACATTTAAATCCTCTGGAGGCGTGGTTAGCAGAGATCCAAAGAATCCTAAAGCCTGGGGGTATTTTCATTGGCGCTGTTCCAGCTGAAGGGGGACTTGCTTGGGGGATGGGTAGATACTTTACATCAAGGAAGATTTTAAAAAGAAAATACAACTTAGATATCTCTAAAATTATTTGTTGGGAGCACCCTAATTTGATCGATGATGTTTACAGTGCTCTCTCAACAGACTTTAGTTTACAAAAATTTCAAAAATTCCCATGTCCTTTTCTTCCTTTGGATTGCAATTTGATAGTTAAATTCATTGCAGTTAGGAAATAGTTATGGATGATTTAAACCTTCGGAAAGGTTGCTCAAAAGAAAAACTTGGGATTTTAATAGGCGGAGATTACTTAGCTAGGTGCCTCCTTGCTGAAATTTTGCATAAAAATGAATTTGAAAATTTACTTATTATTGAAGATCGATCCGTTTCAGTGAGGCGCATATATAGCTTATTGATAAAAAGAAGAATCACATTGAAATGGTTGGCTTTAAAAATATATGCTGCTGTTAGGCAAGGTTTTTTTATTCAAAAACAAATGCATTTTCAAAGTAGATTGCATAATGTATTGCAGGTTAAAAACAATAAAGAACTCAATGTTCTTATTCAAAATAATAAGGATTTATGTGCAGTAGTCTGCTTCCGAGCGGGGCTTATAGTAGGACAAAATAATATTGATTTAATCCCATTCTACAATATTCATTGTGCTAAATTGCCAGCTTATCCTGGGCTGATGTCAATATATTCTGCTTTGAAAGATAGAGATTTCGAGCAACAGAGCAGTTTTCATACAATAACAAAAGAGATTGATCAAGGTAAGGTTATAGAAACAGAGCCTTACAAGCTTGATCCATCAAAAACGTACTGGAGAAACGAGATTCTCGCATATGAAAGTGGTAAAAAATTATTATCAAAAGTTATAAATAACTTTTGTTCTCAACAAAAAAATTTGATGCATATTTAAGCTAGAGGCATTACAAAAAGATATGCTTACACAAATAACCTACCTTGCAAACATCGATTTTTTAAAAGAAAGAAGTATCCCCGAGAATATTTTATACTTCTCTTTGGGGATTATATTATCTTGTATTTTTCTTTATTTTAATTTGCGGGGGATTGAAGCGAAGATAGCCCTTTCAGGCTTTTCACCTATTCATTATACGCACCTCAAGTTATTCCCTGAAAATTTTGCTGCAAACTTTAGAAGTGGTGTCGAAACATACGACATGAGTTTGCTAATGGGTATTTATCCATTGCTAGCAAAATATTTTCATATTCCCCCTGAACTCACACTAAAATGGATGATAGGCGCAGAATACGCTGTACTCTTCCTCATGAGTTATTCTCTCGTTCATAATCTCATTGAGACGGATAACCCGAGCCTCTTAACATTTATTCTCTGGCTTTTATTTTGTTCGAGTAACGCCATGAACATCAATTTGGCGAACAATGGATATTTTATTCAAGGGCAATTTTATAATTTTGCTTACCTGTTCTCGATTTTGGGTATCATTTTCATGCTAAAGAACAAGTATGAGTTGTCTATTTGTTTTCTTCTGTTAGCCATAATGACACATACAATTTTTGGCGGAATTGCAGCTTTTCTAGCCTTTTCTACTTTCCTTGTGGTGCCACGCACACTTTTACACAAAAGAGTATTGTTCTCATTTGCCTTACTTTGCTTGGGATCGATTATTTGGTTGGCCTGGATTATGATTCAAGCTGAAACGGCGTCAGGTGCTATACCTCAAGAACTATGGCTTTCAATGACTCGTCTTTTTAACTGCCATTGGTATCCGTATCACCTGGGATATCTTACAGTGAATTCTGCCATTTTTCTTATTCCTTTCTTATGCTTTTTGATGCTTCTGATACATTATTTTCCAGACAAGAGCCAAATGAATGAAACGCATAAAAAAGTCGTCTGTATTATAGCCAGTGCATTGGCGCTAACTGTTTTAGGCATTGCCATAACAATATTTTACCCTCATCCAACATTGATTAAGCTGCACGTGATTCGTGCATCCTTTTTTATTGTTGTTATTGGCTGGGTATATGTTTTAAGTGGAATTCTGCAAGATGTTAAAAATAAAAACTCTCTTCAGAGCACAGTTGCTCTTGCCGTGCTGATTATACCCTTTCTTATCTCGAATTGCATTTTCATGATCCTGCCGACATTGTTTTTGATACGTTTTTCAATATCTAATGTTTTTGAAAAAACAGATCGATATTCGCCCAAACAATTGTTGCTATTAATATTGTTAAGGCTGGTAACCTTTTTAGTTGGCTTAAAAATTATGGAAGGGTGGGGGGCTTTTCAAAGCTTTCTCTTTGAAGAATCCGGTTTAAAATTTTGGAAAATTATGTTGGCTTTGTTCCTATGTTTCCTGATTGTTCGTATAATCAAAGAGAAAAGCAAAATATTTAATGGCAAGCTGGTAACATATTTATGTACTTTAAGCTTAATTTTATCCTCCCTGTATTTCCAAAAAAATAATATGTTAAAAGGTGAAAAGCTTGAAAATGGTAAGAATTATTTGGAGGTTCAACGTTGGGCCAAGTTGAATACGCCAAACGACTCATTGTTTATGGTTGATCCTACGATCTACTATGGATGGAGAGATTTTTCTGAGCGCAGTTCTTTTGGTAATGTGCGAGAATGGCTTCATGTTTCCTGGCTTTATGACTCAAGGAAAGCCGCGTTTGATGATGGTATGAAACGTTTTTCACTCTTCAATTTACCTTTGGAAAACTATTATGTTGGCTTTTTCCCAACGATTAATGGATCCATTAAATTATCAAGTGATGTTAGACAAGCATTCTATGGTTTTGATGAAGATTGGTTTAAAAAAATTCAGAATAATTATGGAGTTTCGTACTTAGTCATGTTTAAGGCCAATATGAACCGCCCCCTTAATTTCTTAAAAGTTTTTGAAAACCAGCGGTATATTGTTTACAAATTATCTTCAAGTGTGGGATAGAAAAATGCAGAGCCAAGTAGAACCTTTAAAGATAGTGAAAGAAAATATTTCCATAAAAGGAAGAGTATCCATAATTATTCCTTGTTATAATGAGGAGAGAAAAATAACGTCGACCGTGGAGAAAGTTGAAAGGTATTTAACGGATCTTAAATTAATTTCCTCCTGGGAAATAATTATTGTTAATGATGGAAGCACAGATACAACACCGGATATTCTCAAGGACATTGTTGCGAACTCTATCAAAGTTATTTCTTTTTTAAGTAACCAAGGAAGAGGAGCAGCCATTAAAGCGGGAGTTCAGGTTGCAACAGGTGAATTTATTATAACGATTGATGCCGATTTGAGTTATGATTTGGATCACATTGGTCAAATTCTTGAGGAGTTTCGTAAAGAACCGAATACAGATGTTGTGATCGTCAGTGCCTACATGAAAGGTGGTCGCGTTTTTGGCGTCCCTTTAAAGCGTTTGTTATTGTCTAGAATTGCTAATGGAATTCTTTCACGCTTCTTTCGCCAAAAACTTTCAACAGTAACGTGTGTTTTGCGTGGCTATAAAAGTGAAATAATCAAAAACCTCTTTCTGATTGAAAAAGGAAAAGAGTTTCATTTGGAAGTTCTTTCTAAGCTGTTTCTTAATGAGGCCAAAATTAAAGAAATACCCGGCCGACTCGTCTGGAAAAGAGAAAAAACAGAAACTAAAACTTCAAGGAATCTAAATCTTATAAAATCTTCACGTTCGCATCTTCTATATGCACTTGCAATCAAGCCTCATAGTATTTTCAAATATGCGACTATTGGATTGTTAGTATTTGGTTTGTATGAAACATTTGTATTCTCATCTCAAGTGATTCAGGTTCTTGAGCTCAATAACCAGATGTCCGCCAGTTTGTGGCTAGCCATGAAAAAAACATTTAATCATTCACCACACACCTTTTTTCTTGGCTTGGGCTCACTAATTTTGAGTTTGAATATGTTTTTCTTTTCATTGATCATTTATATTTTGAGAATCAACCACGAAAATATGCTTCGCCATTTGTTGGCTATTTACGAGAAAAACCAACCTCCTACAGTAGATTGATCTGATGTGTGGGGTTGTAGGTGTTTTTGGAAGCAAAGCAAAAGCAATCGGCACTAATCTTGGATGTGCGGTTCAATCACTTTCACATAGAGGGCCTGATGATGGGGGTATTTGGGTGTCTGGAGATGACCTATGTTTTTTGGGACATCGACGATTATCGATTTTAGATTCATCAAGCGCAGCTTCACAACCAATGATTAATGAAAGATTTGCTCTCGCTTATAACGGAGAGATTTATAATCATAAGGCGCTGAGAGAAAAGTACCTTTCCCAAAAAAAGATCAACTTTAAAACCCATAGTGATACTGAAACCCTGTTTTATCTCTTACAGCACTATTCTCCGTTGTTCATTTTGGATAAATTGAGGGGAATGTTTGCTGGTGTTTTTTATGATAGCAATCAAAAACAACTACTGTTGTTTCGAGATTCCCTCGGAATTAAGCCGCTCTATTATCACAATTTCGAAGATGGTACGATCGCTTTTTCTTCTGAAATCAGAGGATTGAATTCTCTTCTGCCGCGGCTACTCCAACAAGTGGATAAACATACCCTCGATACATACTTAACGTTTGAAAATTGGTGCCAAGGAAAAACCTTGTATAATGACGTCCATCTACTTTGTCCTGGGGAGGTTATGACAGTAAAGTGGGATGGTCATTCCTTTCATTCGAAAAATGAGTTTTTTTCAATATGCGAAACAGCATCTAAAGATAGAGTCCCGCAAAAAAGTTATGAAGAGTGGGTCAAATATGTAAGGAATGCAGTTGAAGAGACTGTTGAAACCCATCTTTTAAGCGATGTTCCATTAAGCGCCTATCTTTCTGGAGGGCTTGATAGTGGAACGATTGTAACATTAGCCTCACGCCACCAGAAGGATTTTCTTGCCTTTACAGGTTACTTTGAAGTTGATGATGAATGGTATGATGAGCGAGAATATGCTCGTAAGACGGCACAGCTGGAAAAAATAGAACATCTTGAGATCCCCATTAAACCCCAAGCTTTTGTTGAACACTTTGATGATTTGATCAACGTCATAGAAGAACCGCGGATGGGTATGGGCTCTTTCTCGCAGTATATCGTTGCAAAGGCAGTAGCAGAACGTAGGCGCGTTATATTAGCCGGGCATGGGGGTGATGAGCTTTTCCTCGGTTACCCAAATGTGAAAGCTTGTATGGCTTTAAAACATTTTCCTCAAAGTGATTTTTGGAAAACGGTTTTATCTCTTCATGGTAAAGAATGGCCATGGCTTTTAAACATAATGGCTGAATATTTACGGGGCGATATATATTTGGCTCCTCGCCTTTGGAATAGATTTCCTTATAATGAAAGCGGTAGATCCACATTAAATATTCTTAATGAATTCAAAGCAACTAGTGCTTACCAATCTTTTGAGGATCTAATGACATACTATCAGCAAATTTATCTGCCTGGTTTACTTATGGTGGAAGATAAGGTTTCTATGTCCTTTGGTTTAGAAACACGAACACCTTTTTGGGATAGGGACTTTATTCATGCTATTAAAAAAATTCCAAATGACATAAAGCTCTCAAAAGGAAGGCTGAAAGGGCTCTTTAAAGATGCGGTGTCCTGTTGGCTACCTCCTGAAGTTATCCATGCGCCCAAAAAAGGATTTCCAACCCCTTTTCGATATTGGTTTCGTAATGAACTGAGGGCTGAAATTGAGAAGAGGCTTTTAAAAGAAGGAGATGCTTTAGATCCGTTGATTAATAAAAAACAAAGGCAACAATTACTTCGTTCCCATTTTAACATCAAGCTTCCATTTGCATTAGACGAGAAAAGAGCGCATCGTATATGGATGCTCCTTTGTTTAGAATCATGGAGTCGTCAAAAAAATATTGATTGGAGATCATCGTGATCAATCAGAAATATTTTATAGAACAATGGTTTTTATGTGCAAAGGCATGTTTTTCTATGCCTGAAGACGTGACATTACACTTACGAAAAAAGTGGTCGAAGGCATTACCTTCCTTGTTCCCTGAATGGGCAAAACAATTTGGGACTGATTTGTTTAAAGCAAGATACGGTTACTCTTCGACAAAGCCCTCACTTTACCCCTATACCGAACTTTTTATAGAAAGCCTCCTGAATAAAGAGGGGGTTTATGAACATTGTAAGACGAAAATGAACCAGCATAGTTTATGCATGACCCATGATGTAGATCATTTGGATGTCACGCCAAAATTAATCATTAAACGTATGATAAGCGAACGAAAGGTGGGTTGGAATTTTGGCAGTAATGAAAACTTTTTGAAATCATTAAGGCGTCTATTAGAATTTGATAAATCTTATACACAAAAAAATTCCACCGTATTCATAGCGTCTCCAGCTTGGACAACAAATCCTATTTATTGGCCAAAACAATGGATTATAGACCCTTCCTATAATGTTCAGCATGCTCTGTTTGATGAGCTCAATGAACTGATGAAAGAATTCCAATGTGAAGCAGGGCTGCATGGAAGTTTTTATTCATTAAGTCAGAACTTTATAAAATCTGAGAAACAAACACTTGAGAAAGCCATCGATCGAAAAATAAATATCCTTCGCCAACACTGGTTGCATATTCCAAATCAACTGGGGTGGAGTGCAATAAAAAATGCTCAATTCAAGATTGATAGCACATTAGGTTGGAACGGCAGTGTTGGATTTCGGGGAGGTATGGCTCGCCCTTTTCAAATACTTCTCGATACCAATACCATGGATACTTTATGGGAAGTTCCTCTTCTTTTGATGGATGGACCTCTCTTTTGCGATATGAACATGTCTCCTTATGAGAGAAGTCAGCTCGTAAAGAATCTTTTCAAGATTCTTGTTGAAAGAGGAGGGTGTATGGCGATAAATTGGCATGAAAGAGCAGCAGATAAATCCTATAATTGGGCTCCTTTACTTGAGGAAATTTTATCACTTGCAGCACATTCGAAATTCAGATTTTTAACTCTCCAAGAAGCAGTGAATAAATATGAAATCTAGGCACTTCGCTAAAAACAACGAATTAAGCGAATTAAAAAAAATCGCTCGCTTGGGACTGCTCAGATGGCTTCATAGGATTGATTTAGACCCGTCCTCTAAAAGTTATGGAATTGTAGATAGAGAATACTGGAGCTGGAAAACAAAAGACTTTCCCAATGCAACATTGCAAGCTGGAATTTCTGGATTTCTCGATGGACATGCTCATTTAGATTTGCCCGAAAGTGCAATTTGTAAAATTGTTTCTGCCATCATTCATGGCACAAAGCGCATTCAGCGCAAGGATGGTAGTTTTGAAGAAAGCTATCCAAAAGAAAGTTCGGTTTGTGTTACAGCTTTAGTCCTTTTTAATATTCTATATTCTTATTTTAGATATCCCCATTTTTTTTCTGAAGCCGATCGAAGGGATTTTGAGACGATTGTCCAAAAGGCATTTCGTTTTTTAGAAAATAATTTTGAATCCCATGGACTAATATCTAATCATCTTGCAACGATTGTTTATGCAAAGAGATTTGCGCGCAAGTATTTGGATATTCCTGCTCATGATTTTGAACTTGAAAATTTTTTGAATCTACAACATAAAGATGAAGGTTGGTTTCCTGAGTATGGTGGGGCTGACCCTGGCTACCAATCTTTATTAAATCATTATATTCTTTCTGGAGCCTACGCTCTGAATGAGCTTCCATTCGTTTCAAAGTACCTAGAAAAATCTGTTCAGTTTATCTCGAATTTTTGTTTTCCAGATGCGACATTTGGTGGAGAAATTGGAAGCCGAGGAACAAGTATCCTTTACCCGAGTGGATTAATATTTATTGATGGCGATAAGCTTTGTGTTTTCACTCATTCAGTTGAATGGCTTTTGAAGAAATACATACAAAACATCGAAGCCATAACTCCGATTACAATTGATGAGTTAAATTTAGTTCCTGTTCTAAATAGCTTTTTGTTTTTCCACGATGTGCACACAACGTTAATCCAGGCTGAAGATAAAGTTTTGAATAAAGTTGATGTCCAGTTTTTAAAAGACGCGGGACTTCTCATTAAAAAAACAAATGTATCCTATGTTGCACTTTCGAACCAGAAAGGATCCATTCGAAGTGCTATTAAAGTTGATACCAATAAGTGGAAGGATCAAAGCATTGCAGCATTCCAAGTTGATGAATGGACGACTCAAGGTGCGGGTGTCGATCGTTTTGAAGTCATAAAAAATGAAGTCTTACTTCATTTTCGGGCTGTGAAGCGTAAGCAAGTATTCAATACACCTTTTAAATCGATTGTTCTTCGGGTAATGGCAAGCTTACTCGCTCCATTTCCAAAGCTGCAGAGAGTTTTTAAAAAAAGAATGGCTGCTTATGTTATGGAGCCATCAGGGAAAAAAGGGATTCCACTTAAAGTTCAGATAGATCTCTCAGATCCGAATTTAGAAATCGTTATTTTCAATCAAGGGCAAGAAGACTGGCGTCCCGTTAGCTTTGGTTGTCATCAGCATATGGCCTCGGCAAATACATTTACAAATCGGCAACTTTTATGATCCCAAGAATTTCCCCAAACTATGGTTGGTGCGAGGTGTTGAACTGTTTCCTTCCAGCTGCCTCAAACTCAATTTCATTGCTCGAAAATTTAATAGCTACTGAAGCTAAACATAAATATGGAGCTTCGTTTCGGTATGGCCGAATGGGGCTATATTACCTTCTCAAAGCAATGGGCGCTCAAAACAAGAAGGTTATTTTACCAAGTTATACATGTGTTGTTATGGGCCATGCGATTGTCTTGTCTGGTAATATTCCAATTTACCTAGATAATAAGAGAGGTACTTTTCAGCCATCGCCAGATGAATATCTTGAAGTGATTGACTCTGAAACGGTTATGGTCATTCCGACGCATCTTTTTGGGGTATGCCAAGAAGTTGAACACCTTTATCACAAAATAAAGAAGGATTATCCTCACGTTTTTGTTTTGCAAGATTGTGCGCATAGTTTTTTTTGCAAAACACGAAAGGGTGAAGTTGTAACGCGGTATGGTGATGGAGCTTTGTTTGGGATGAATATTTCCAAGCTTATTAATTCCCGCCAGGGGGGTATGCTTACACTTAATGACCAGGAGCTTGCGGGAAAAGTAAGAACATTAGCAACGAATCAGGGGAAAGAAATACCTCTTCTTTCCTCGCTTGGTGCAAGGATATATGTACTTTTGGCCTCTTTTGCTTTTTCAAGGCTGATCTTTAAATCTGTCCATCTTATATTGAGTCATACGAACCTTTTAAAGAGTCATACCGATTACTATGATCCATCAAAAATTGATTTGCCAAGCAATTGCGCTATACCTTTGACGCCTTTTGAAGCAAAGATTGGCATCCAATCGTTCGAAAAGTTTCCGAAGCGTATACAAGAAAGAAAAAGAATTGCAGAGTTTTATTGTCAAAGCCTTTCTAGCATTCCAGAGATATCTTTGCCGACCTATTCCCCAGGAAACACGTGGTCGCATTTTCCTGTTTTTGTTCCTGCCCAACTTCGCAATAACCTTAAAAATGCGCTCGAAAAAACTTTTTCAGCAGAGATTGGTACCATAGTTGATTATTCGGTAGCAGATCTGGAAGCCTACCGTCGTTTAAATGACAACAGTTGTCCCAATGCGGTTCATGCTGGGCAATCAGTCATTAACCTTCCGCTTTCTTTTCGTGAAGGTTTATTCCCCATCTCGCGGAAAAAACAGGAGAAGGAGATGGTAAAGATTATTAAGACTATAAAAGCATTTTTTTGAAAGGGGACCTTTTTAGATCCCCCCTATTCTTAAGATTCCCTTATTTGGATGAGCCAGTTTTTCGCGGCAAGGCTTACCTTATCGTCTTGCGAGGCGGCCTCATAAACTTCCTCCTGTGAGGCTGGGTCATCGCCGGCTATCTCTTGAACCAACTCTTTCCACATTTTTAATACCTGATTGGAGGGCGCTGTTTCCACTTGGGAAAGTACGTCGTAAATGCGATGCTGGTGATAGGCGACAACAGCCTTATCAAGCCAATCAACGACTTCGGGCGACAGTCCATGTTCATTCTGCATATGAGCTTGTTTATATCCTTTTTCCCAAAGGGAATTTCGTAATGAAACATGTTTTTTCCCGTAGATCTCATTGACTATATCCATGCATTGTTGACCAAGTTTTATCCCCAGCGGTCCATCAGGATTTTTATCCAAATTAGTTTCTATTTCTTGTACCAATGCATTCCATTTTTGCTCAAAAGCCCTTTCTTGATCTTTCGTGTAATGGGTTTGTAAGTGTTGCTCCACTTGAGCATACTCCTGTAGTTCTTCAGGTGTTAGGATCTTTGCAACCCATGCGTGTTTAAGTTCTTTTATCATTTGATAGTCCTCTATCAGTTTAATAATGGTTTTCCAGGGAACAGATTTATTGGAGCGTCGATCATTGAGGATAATCTCAAGGGTCTGGCTTGCGACTTGCAAAGATTTCACTTGTAGTTCTAGAAGCTTTTGTTGCGCTCGAAAGTGATCGAAAATATTAATCTTATCTTCCATCATCTTTTTGATGTGCGAGAGTTCAAAGCCAAAGAATTTCAAAGCAATAATCTGCTGTAGCTTCAATAAATCACCTTCGGAGTAAACGCGATAGTTGTTTTCCAATCGTAGGGAAGGTTTAAGCAGCCCAATTTTGTCATAATGATGCAATGTCCGCACCGTGACTTTCGTTAGTTTGCTTAATTCATTCACGTACCAATGAGTCATGGTTTTTTCTCCTTATTTCGAAAAGTAGGGTATGACGTAACGTTAGGGTCAAGACATTTTTTTAAACTACTTTGGGGGTGAATTGGAAGGAATCAATTATGTTCTATCCTGCACATGTCAATATTGCTTTGACAGTGTTTTGTCCTATCAACAAGATGGGATATAATTGTCTTGTATAAACTGATGGCATCTCTAAGCTTGTAAGAGAGTCAATATCCATTGCATTGAGCTTCCCGATCTCTGCTATTATTTCATCATCCACAACGCTAATCGTGTGGTATTTATGAATACTAAGCCCATCAAATGAAACGTTGTCATCTAAAGAATGCTTCTTTAAAGGATCGTGACCAAACTCTGGGTTGAGTAGGGTCAAGAGGGTTGAAATTTGATGAATAATCTTAGAAATTGAAATGATAAAAACCGTGGTCATTGTGACTGTATTTTCAGTGCCCTCTGAGTCTTTGACGATTTGTGGAGAGAAAAACTTGGTTTGTCTCGCTGGGTCTTCCTCGAGGAAGTTGACTTCCTTATCGAACAGAAGGTATCCACCCCCATCAACAAACTTTAGTGAGGGCGCCTCTATTTTTAAGATCCCTTTATTTGGGTGAGCGAGGTTTTTGCTATAATGCTGATCTTATCCTCTACCAAGGATGTGTTGCTTATTGTTGATATAAAACTCACAAACAGATAGTTCAGATTTTTAATCAAATCGTCCTGTTGAATGTTAGGATTTTTCACAATTGCGGTGGAAGGATAATTCGTTATTGAATTGTGCGCCTAACAAGAAAATGTATGCACTGAATTGAATGAAAAGTAATAAAATCACTACCCCAGCAAAAGCTTTGTATATTGATACATAATCTGCAAAATTTTCGATATAATATGAAAATAGCCCTGAAAATAAAACAAATAACAAGGCAGCGAGGAAAGCTCCTGGGAAGATAGGGCCTACGGGTGACCTTAGATTTGGTAGAAAGTAATACAAACAAGCAAATACCGCTCCTACTATTGCAATATATAGAGAAAAATCTACCCACTTATTAAACTCCAAAAAATGAATGATCCTTATAACTGTGTGCACGAAATTGTATTCGCCATCAATTTGAGGAGCGTACTGATAAAGTATTGGAATGATGAGAAATATAAGGCCAACAACTATTATCAAAGTAAGCACAATAAATATGGTTAGAAGGTTTTGTGCGTACCGGTTAAAGAAGGAACGACTCTCGTTTAGCTCGAAAGCATTATTAAGTCCAAAACGCAGGGATTCAAGCCCCGATGCTGGGGCCCAGATGAGACCTATTATGGAAAATGTAACAAGGGTGAGTCTTGGCCCTTCGAAGAGAGAATCTATGATGGGTAGGACTGTTTTTACAATCTCAGGGGGGAAGTGAATTTGAGCAAGGTAGATAAGTTTTTGAGTTTGCTCCGCCTGGTCAAAAAGAGAGGCCACAGAAATGAGTAATATCATAAAGGGAAAAAAGGAAATAATACCGGTATATGCCACATAGCCAGACGTTTCTAATAGCCTGTTATCAAAGCTTTTTTTGATACTTTTGATGAAGATTTTACCTGTATTCATATTTTTTTCTACCCTCTATTATCATATGTAAGCCCTGATCTTCGTATGTGCCATTGCAAAAACCTAAGCTTCACGTAAATGCCAAGGGGTATTTTAGTGAAACATAGTTCTATAATGAAAAATAAGAATTATTAATCTTATATAATATTTATGATCAATATCGGTTTTCAAATTTATATCGTTAAGCCAGATAGCTCAATAGTCCACCTTATATTTTATAGAAACCTTTTCATCGGGAGTGACTACTCCATGTTCTGTGGTCACTGACAGATTATCCAAAACTTTGACTTCCACTCCTACAGAGCTATTTTCGATATCTGAACTTTGGTCGGTTATTATTTTTACGCGATCATTTAGGCGTTTCTCGATATGAATAGATGCTGTGGATTGTTGTTGATCAAAGTCGATTGACAAAATATTGACTCCTAATGCATCAGAGAGTTCGCTCATGATATCCATTGTACTCCCTCCACCTGTGAGAGTTGCTACCGACCTCGCCAGCTGAACGGCTTCGAGAGCAGTTAAATTTCTTGATAGTTTTCCAAAGAGGATTTGTGAAATTATCTCATCTTTTGGTAAGGAGGGCACAGAGGAAAAGTCAAAGTGTGTTTCCTCAGGCGTGCCACGAATCACTACTTTCAATTTATAATCGGCATTATTAGTGGTTGTAACAACCTTGTAGTAAGGTATATTTTCTGGAGAACCATTAAAAATTACATTGCCCTCCTCAAGGTTCATCGCTGTGTTTAAGAATTTAAACGAACCCCGCACCAAACCAATATCACCTGAGATCAGGGGGTCTGAAAAACTACCTTTCAGTTTCAGGTCCCCAGCCCAAATAGAGTCGAGACCTTTCCCATAGACCTTAATTTGAGGTTGAGTCTTAATGCTTAAATTGAGTGCTATTGGCAATGGCTTTGCCGTAGGAGTATTTTCTTTTTCGGCGGCTACACCCGCACTTTCGCATTCCTTGATTTGCTTTATTTCAGGGGCTTGATGCACGCCTATATCGAACTTTCCTTTTTCAAATAAGAGATTTCCTGAGCACAATAAGCTATCAAATTCCCCCGTTAGGTTCATTGAAATATTTTTAACAAAAGCCTCAATCTGTTCGGAATTGAGAATTTTGAAGGAACTGCCTGTTAAACTGATATCAACTGTGCGAGAGGCCAAATCACTATAACCTGAAAGTCTGAGTTCACCCTCGTTATGAGATTTTGCGGAGAAGGTAGAAATATCGATTAGCTTGCCCGTAGAATTTATTCGAGCTTGAATATCATTTATATAGGCACCATACTCTATATTCTCATAAATTCCATCTGCTAATATAAGCTCTCCCTTTATTAAAGGGGATTCCATACTTCCTTGTATGTGAATATTTGAGCTGAGATTGCCCTCTATAAAATGTTCAGGGGGTAGAAAGAGTGCTCCAAATGGCTTGAGAGGAAGGTTTAAAACTGTTTGCAAATCAATAGATTTTGCCCCTACTCTTCCTGATAAAGAAAGATTACCCTCACCAACATTGAACTTTGTAGTTGGTATGGTAGCTTGTTCCTCTTCCCATAAAATTTGCGTTGGACTTTCCAGGCTCATTTTTACTTTATTGTATTCAATATTTGACTTTTCAATGTCTATAAGATGACGATTTGCCTTTTGCTTTACTGATCCTGATAAACTTGAAACTATTTTTGGACCTGAAGCATTCATATTTAAATTAGCTATACCTTTAGTCAGATTTCCCTTAAGCGAAAAAGTATCAATTGTTAAGCCACATGTCCTAAGCCCTTGCGCCTCAAATTTCAATTTTCCCGTACTATTGAGTAAGAAGTCTTGGGCGCGAGATGAATTTTGAATATTAGCTACTAACGATAATTGCTGGACGTCAGAGTCATATGCCTTAAAATCACTGATATTAATTTTGGTTGAGCCTGAAAACATGTCATTCAGAAGTTTGGCGTCAATGTGAAATTCTCCTGCATTTATTGAATACATATCCGGAACTGAATGATTTAATAGATTCCCTTCGAGTTTTACCGCGCCATTACCTCTTATCGTATTGTAGTTCAGAGATCCTTTCGCATTGAAAAAGCCTGAATTAATGTCATTAATTGCCACAAGAATTGAATCGTCCCTGTGTTCAATGTTGACTTCACCTGCAATATTTCCCAGCTGCAGGGGATTGCCACTAAAAGTAATTTTGCCCTTAGTGTGTGACGGAAGGCCGCTTAAGTCACCAGTTAGGTCAAGGTGATCGATATAGTATTTTTGATATTCCAAGTGTTTTGAACTTAAATTGAAATGAGCCTCTAAATTATCTAAGTTGCCAAAAATGTTTCCTTTAATAAGGAGAGGTTCACCGAAATTGACTACGCTCCCGCTCAGCTCTAGACGAAGTTCTTGTGCATAATGAGCTCCAATGTCAAAATTTTGCAAATGAATTGATTCGTCCTCTAGATAATCCTCCAGAATGAAAGTATGAATATTGAGTCGAAAATCTGCTGTGATGTCCATAATATCAGCAGAAAGCATATTATTGCTGGCCCCTTCAGAGCCCCTACTTTCTGGTCGATTCTTCAGCAGAAACTTTTTGGCCGTAATTTCAGCAAACACGTTTTTATTGTTAAGGTATTGCAAAATATCTGCACTGATTTCCACTCCCTCTATATCAAGCCAGGTGGTTTTATCTTCTTGAAGACAGAAGCGGGAAACTACAAGCTTAAGTGGGAAAATGGATTGAATACGTTTTACCTTGAGAACTATACCCTCAGAAAGTGGGGCTAGGTTTATGAGTCGAGTCAGAAAATCACGCCCCGATTGGGTGTATACGGACCAGGCAAGCAAAGAGAGACATATAATGAGGAGGGCTAGAGTCAACTTTATTAGTGTAATAATATATTTCATTTTTTCACCTAAAAACTCTGTCCAATACTGATATAAAACTGGATGGGTCTGTTTATATTCTTGCCAGAGCTATCTTTATTAGCTTTAAGAGGCACTGCAACATCTAGGCGGATAGGACCGAAGTCTGTGTAATACCGAATACCTGCACCGACCCCATAATAGAAATCTTTCTTAAAGCTTGGAAGACTCTTTGGCATAACATAGGCTCCATCAAAAAAGGCAACAACCCCCCAGTCGCTAGATAACCTTTGCCGTAATTCAGTGCTCCCATCGAGAATACTGCGACCTCCAAGTGGCTTGTTCCGGCTATCAAGCGGCCCTGCTAATTGATAAGCATAGGCTCTTACAGAACCTCCGCCCCCAGCATAAAAACGATGGTCAGCTGGAATAGCTTTGTTCGATGCTCCTAGAATCGAACCGGCCCTTATTCGATTGGCCCATGTTGTCTCTTGAGTTACAGGAAAATAATGAGAAGCATTAACAACTACCTGTGTCAAAATTTGATCTGACTCAATGACCCCAATTTCAGGTGTGGCCATGGTAGAAAACTTAAACCCCTCTGTTGGGTTTAAAAGACTGTTCACATCCGTAATTGTAAGGCCTACAGGAAAACCAAAAATTAAATTGTCCTGTGTTTGACCACTTCTCTTGACCTTAGACTTTTCTGTGGACACACCATAAAAGTATGTGGTGTGCTCATTATATCGTGTTTCTAATGAAAAAAATCCATAAGCTCCCTTATCCTTATAGGCTTTAGTATCACTTTGTTGCACTTCTACGGATGCCTTGAGCCATGTATCAATTTTCCAAAAATCTGGCAATATATAGGATACTGATGCTTCCTGCTCTCTTTGGCTTATTGTAAGATTTGGAGAGAGTTTATCTGCCTGTCCTGTTAGATTTCTATGTTCCCAACCAACTTTAGCGCCCGCTCCATCACCAAGTGAGTATTCGGCAGCGGCATAGATAGATCTTTGTTTACTCTCTTTGGTATTAACATCTATCTGAATATTATGACCTTCAATCTGATCTTCGTTAGCAGTGATTGAGACTCTATCAAACAATTCAGTGCGATAGAGAATATCTTGGTATTCATTGAGTTTTGTCCTTTGGAAAAGGCTATCCCTGCACCATGGGGCTCTATTCCGAATATAGGAATGGGGGATCGATGGTGAGCCACTCACATCTATTCGTCCGAAAAAAACCCTTTTGCCAAGAGAGATATTTATTACCAGGCTGGCCATCTTTGGATCAGTATCCATTATTAAGCAGTGATCTTTGATTTTTGCGAAGGGGAAGCCTGCCTCCGCTGCCTTATCTTTAAAGACAGAAAAAGCCTTATCTAGAGTCTTAGCATCAACTCCTTCTCCCTTTAACTTATGAAGGTCTTCAACTAGTTCTTTTTTGAGGCTGAGAGAGTATGTGTCTCCACTTAAAAAATTCACTTCGATTTTTTTGTATTTATACTGCTCAACCTCTTCAACTATAAATACGACCGTTGTTTTTTCGTCGACCGTCCTATGTTGTGCTGTACAATGTGCGCCATAGTGACCATGGGATTGGAGTAACTTTATAAGAATTTTCTTATCATCCTTGATCAACTTTTCAAGCCACCTGTAAGAAGCAATTTTTTTATTTTTATACTTCTCTAACTTGGAATGCTCAGTAAATTCATCGATTATTGTGTTGTCATCAATTCCTTGAATTTTTATTGATATGGAAGAACTCTGGAACAGGTTAGCGAAAGCATCTGATAATTTTGGAACGCAAAAGACAACTAGAACTATAAGGATAGCCAAAATAAATTTTGATAACTTTGCAGACGCATCAAGAACAGTCATTTATAGATCCACCACTTTGATCAATAGCTTCATCGTTTTGCAACGGGAAAAGATAAAAATTGGATTTAAGTTGTTTTTTATTCAGTGTGTTCCGAATATACCAAACAATAAAAAATCTACTGGAAAGCTAAATCAATTATTTTCCTAGATGACGGTGTAGTGCTTCGGTAATAGGAATACTTTATTATAATTTTAAATGTATTTTGGCCCATAAGGTATCTCTTCTAAAATCTTGCAACTTCGTTTATTTATGCAATGCCTATTTTTATTAATTTGTATTTTTTGTTACGCTAACATGCAGGACTTATGTGTTCAACCCGCCTACTCTAATACAAAATATAAATCCTAGTTTCAAAGCTTGGCTATTTCGAACCATAAGAAAGAGTAAAGGGCGGCGAATACCCTCATGCCTCTAATACTTACTGAGTCATCAATTGGATTGGGCCAATGCCTGATATTATTTCTCCAGTGTACGGCTAAACTCCTTCACTTTTTCTAAAGCTTCGGGCATATTTTTCCGCCCAAAACCAACACGGATATGATTCCCTTTAAAGTCATAAACCGTGTTCGGCAACGCTACAACACCTTTCTGAAAGCGTAATTGCTCACAAAAATCATAGGCGGACATATCCTGTTTCAGTCGAGGAAAACCAATACATCCTCCTTTGGGCCGGACCCATTCGAATACATCTGAATATTCTTCAAAAAAGGCATCTAAAAGTTTGATGTTCGATGTCATAATCTTGTGATTTCGTTCAAGAAGAGTTTCACTATTTCGTAAAGCGATCAGAGACAGAATTTCCGAAGGAGCACTATTACAGATCGTTAAATAATGCTTCATTTCTAAGAATTTCAATAACGTATCATGGTCTTGGCAGGTAATCCATCCGATCCTCAGGCCTGCAAGCCCATAAGCTTTTGACATGACGCCCAGGCTAATTCCCTTCTCGTACATATCAGCGATCGGTGGAAGGCGGTCGTTTGGATTCAACTCTAAGAAGCGATAAACTTCATCAGAAAAAATCCATATGCTTTTCGAACGTGCTAATTCGACAAGTTGCATTTGTTGTTCATGAGTGATGATTGTACCTGTAGGGTTATGGGGGAAGTTAATCAGAAGCAACTTCGTATTAAGTTGAATAGCTTCTTCGATGAGAGATAGATCGAGTTCCCAATCATTGTGAGGTGAGAGGGCAATAGATGTGACCTCGCACAAAGAGGCGGGAACAGATTCTAATGATTGGTAAGCAGGGGTTATAAAAATTGCATGATCATTGGCATTGAGGAGTGTATGACAGGCAACATATATGCCCTCTTCAGCTCCAGCAAAGCATCCAATATTTGCGGCTGATATTTTTTCATTATATTGCTTGGCGATTTCCTCTCTTAACAAGGGTAGACCTTGGGTTTCAGTATAGCCAAGACCAAGGTTTTCCCAAAGTGTTTGGCATTCCTCATCGGCCATTCCCACAATTTCTTTCATAGACCAGGACTCCGCATCTGAGGATCCGAACATGTATGGCGAGGAAAACTCACGTGTTGATAAGTAGTCTTCAAGTTTAAAAATAGGGAGTTGGGTCATAGGGCGGTTCCTTCTTTGAGATAGTTGTATACGGTAGCGCGGCTAATGCCTAATGTGCGTGCAATGTATTGAGCCGAATTTTTTCCCTGCAAAGCTCCCTCTTCTTGAAGCTTTAAAATAAGAGATTGCTTTTGTTCTCGTGTAAGATGCTCAAGACTTAAATTGTTTTCCAAACAATGCTTTTGAACGAATTGATTGATGCGTTCATAGAGATCATTTTTAAAAAGATTTTGATCTTCTGGAGAGCTTTCCCTGTTCGAAAGAAAGGCTCCAATAATATTTTGGACCTTATCAAACGTGGACACATCTAAGTTGATACATAAAAAACCAACAACTTTTCCATTAGCATTTGGGATCGTGATACTGATCGACTTTAATTTGCGTCCATCAAAATTTAACTTTTCATAGGGTCCAATGATATGTTGATGGTCGTCAATTTGACCTGCCTCGAAGTCGTCGAGGTAAGACGTGTCACCCACCTCGCGTTTTGAAAATGGATTAAAGATCGCTTCGATTTGATCCTTCTCAAGGTCATGGAGGACCACTTCTGCAAACGGGTGGAGGAGTTTGCTGATGGCTTCGGATAGGTTCAAATAGTCTTTTATTTCAGGTTTCATCGTATCTTCTTTCATCTAATATATACTATAATATCTAAATTAGACAAAAATGACAACTCAATAATTTTGGGTGTTGATTCATACGCTCTTGGGTATACTCTTAGACAGATAAACAAGGAGAGAATCGCATGTCAGGTCATTTGGAAATCGAAAAGAAGTATCAAATTGAAGAAGTACCCCATGATTTTCTCCAAACCCATTTTCAGTTTGTTCATGAAAAAAGAGTCCTTGATCGATATTTTGATACTCCCACGGGAGATTGGTATCAAAAGGGAATTTTCATTCGTATTCGAAATGACAAGAGCCTCGACATTAAGTTTAATCCAGATCATTTGGGACAGACCAATGTGACGGACCATATTTCATGTCATGAATATAACTTTAGTGAGCCATTTGGGGAGAGGGAAGTCGAAAACCTCAAGGTATTGGAAAAGCATATTGGGATTAATATTTTTGGTGTGTTGAACTTTGAATCTTTTCTTGAAAAAAATCAGCTGGAACTATTGCTCGAGATTGATAAGGTCCGAACAACTTATGAAAATGGGACGTTTACAATTGTGATCGATGATATTCAAAATCTTGGACGATTTCTTGAAGTCGAATACGCAGGTCCAAGCGATGTCTCTACGGATAGGGTGGTTAAACAGATTGATGAGCTTATGGTGGATGTTCCAGCAAAACTTCTGACTTCAGGTAGTTTTGAGATGTGTTTGCGTCAAGCCAATTTTGATTTGTATAGCAAAGGAAAGTATCTTTTAGAGGAGGAAACGAATCTTGACCGTGCATAAGCATAAGTAATACTTTTCAAAAAGCACTTTGGTTCCTTATTTAAATCAGAGCACATACGCTCAATTACTTTTTTCTTCTTGACGAAGAAAAGCATTATAGAATTGAATTTATTATAAATAATCAAATTAAACTGAGGAATTCCCCATGATAAAATTACCCAAGCCCAATCTTCAACTTGTCTACGTATCAGATATTGTTCGTTCGACCGCCTTTTATGAAAAACTGTTCATCACGAAGCCTGTTTTTGTAAGTCCTCGTTATGTCGCGTTTAGTGCTGGTGGGGATGCATTGTTTGCTCTCTGGACAGGGGGGGCAATGCCCGATCCTGAGGCGCCGCGATTTTCTGAAATCGGCATCATGTTGCCAACAAATGAAGATGTAGAACGCCTTTTTGAGGAGTGGAAAAAACACCCCGACATCAAGTTTTTGAAAGAGCCCTATGCAGAAGTCTTTGGTCTAACCTTTCTCGTTGAAGATCCAGATGGTCATATAATTCGCGTCAGCCCTGTGGATTAGGGGTATACTTTTTGAGACATGCCTAGTCTGAATTTTTGGGAATTATTGGCCTTGGCAGTCTTCAGTAATAGTATGAAAATCAAGGGGGCGTTCTAAGATATAAAGGCCTCGGAGCTTTGAAGGGCTAGCACTAAACTCAAAAGCATAAAAAATGCTGTCTCTGCTGAACCACCAGTTTTGGATCTTGTTCTGTCCTGTAATATTTGGCCATTCATTCTCAAGCGGGTGGCTACGAATTCGCTCAGCACTATGTACATCGAGATCCTTTTCTTTGGGTGGACTTATATATTCAACTACATATAGTTTTGTATTGAAATCATCGCCTTCAAGCGATGTCTTTCCATCGTAAATTTTATTGTTTTCAATATTTTTATCAAGCGTGGAAAGAAGATTTTTTTTAACGCTTTGGGCATTAGGCGCAAAGCCAATTTCCATTGTTAAAAGTCCCATCATTTTTTGGATTCTTTGAAAAGTGGAAGAACACTGTTTAGCAAGCTGCCGTACTAACTTTCTATTTCCGCCATCAAATCTCTGTTCACTTTCGTGCAAATTATCCAAAATCGCTTCGGATTTCTCAATAATACAGTCAAGGTCCTCTTTGCAAGTTACCCTCCGTGCATAGGTTGGTTGAGAGGACGTCAGAAGAATGCAGGCAAGCATAAAAAATGCCAATTTGTTCATTGCAAAATCCTTTATGTAATTTGTTCCTAAGCATAACATTTAGGAATTAAATTTGAGTTAATGTCTTTCTAAAATAAGCCTCACATCCCCATTTGCACCAGCGCGCATATATCCTATCCCGCCAATCGGGAATGTAAACATCGGCATGGTATGGCCAAAGTCGGCATTGGAAATAATAGGGATTTTTTTTAAGGAAGGCTTTGCATCCAGCATATAGTTAAGCTTTTCATCGGTCATGCCAAATTCTTTTTCAAATCGACCAATCACAATGCCTTGAACACCTTCAAAGTCAGGTTGTTGGATGAGGGCTTGAAGGTCCCGATCAAATTGTTCAACTCCAGAAGGTGTTATGATTTCTTCAATAAAAAGGAGGCACCCCTCTAGGCTGGGCATGTATGGCGTTCCTGATAAAAGACGGAGTGTCCCGAGGTTTCCTCCAATAATATGACCCTTTGCTTCTCCAGGACTATGAACTTGGAATCCTCTGTTTGGGTGGAATGTTCTGTTTTCTTGATCCAAATACCAAGCATCATCAGACCATTCTTTGGAAGGGGTGATTTCGATGGGATTGTTTTCAAAGAATACTTTTTTGAAAAAATCTAAACAATAGTTGCCCCCTTTTTGCATCGCAAACGAGCTATAATGAAGACCTGAATACGTAACAAGATCCGACATATGGGTAATGGCATTGCTTAAAGCCGTGATGTCAGAAAACCCACAAAAGATTTTTGGGTTATTTTTGATCAGATCGTAGTCAATATATTCTAAAAGTTGATTACAGTTGTACCCTCCGAGGACGGTCAAAATGCCTTTAACATTTTGATTAGCAAAGGCTTGGTGAAGGTCATCAAGGCGAGACGTTACCGCTGATGATCCCATGATATCCATTTCATTACAGTTTTTTCCAAACGTGACAATGAGTCCCAGCTCTGTGAGGGCTTGGGTCGCAAGTCTTTGGTTTTGGGGAGAGATGAGCTTCAAGCTTTTCGAAGGTGCAATAACACGAACTTCGTCGCCAGGCTTGAGTTTACTGGGAAATTGGGGAGTCATAGATATTTTCATTCTTCACTTTTGTTAAAATTTATACTAAATATTATATATCATTTTGCAAAAACCATGAAAAAATAAAAACAAAAAAGAAGCAGGCATGGTTAAACTTACAAGAAAACCAATTATTTTCAGAGGCTTTCTCCATCTTTTCATGATTCTTTCTCTCTTGAGTATAAATACTGCTGAAGCTATGGATTGGAATTGGAATGGTGGTACAAGTGACTATAACACTAACGGAAATTGGGTTGAAGGAAGTGTACCTTCGGGACAAAATAATAGAGCTGTTTTTTCAAATCTTGGCCTGGCGGGCATAACGTTTTCAGCTGATGCGCCAGATATAGGCAGAGTCCTTTTTGATGGGATTGCGCAGGCCTATACATTTACGCTTTCACAATCATTGTCAATCAATGGTGTTGCGGCCGATGCGGGGATCGTGAATCAAAGTGGTAATGTGCAAACGTATAACATCACAGCACCAAATGGAAGGCTAAGGTTGCAACAATCTGCGGCACTTACTGGAAACATCTTAATAAATAATAATGCGGCTCTTCGATTTCGAGATACCTCCACTGCTGGAAATTCTACGATAAATCACAATGCAGGGGATATTCAATTCAGAGAGAATTCCAGTGCTTCAACAACAACAATAGTGAGTAATAGTACTGTTCGGTTTCAAGAAAATTCCACGGCTGGAGCTGCTAATATTACGAATAATGCGGGTTTTTTTCTTTTATTTGATAATGATTCAAAAGGGGGAACAGCAACCATTGTAAATCATGGAACGCTCAACTTTAATAACAATTCAGATGCACAAAACAGTCAGATTACAAATGATGGTACAGTTAATTTTATTGGAAGTGCAACAGCTGATAATGCAACCATTGCAAACGCTGGGACAGTCAATCTATTTGCAAGTGTTGGGATTGGTAGTTTATCGGGGGCGGGGGCAGTCAACCTGGGGAATAACAACTTGACCCTTGGAAATTTGAATCAGAATAACGCAATCTCTGGGGCTATCTCGGGTAATGGTAGCTTAATAAAAGTTGGGACAGGAAACCTCACTCTTACGGGAGCGAATACATATACAGGGAACACAACCATCACGAATGGTGTGCTAACGTTTACAGGAGCGACAAATGGACTTTTGGGTAATATTATCAACAATGCAGCTCTTGTTTTTAACCAAGCCGCAAACTCCAGTTTCAATCAAGTGATTAGTGGCTCTGGAACAGTCACGAAATCGGGCGCTGGCACCCTAACTTTAGTGGGCAATAATACATATAATGGAGGCACATTTCTTAATGGGGGTACTTTATCCGTAAATGCGAATAACCGCCTTGGAGCTGCTGCTGGTGGGTTGACCTTTAATGGTGGAACGTTACGGACGACAGCTACCTTTGCCAGTAACCGTGGTGTGACTTTAAATGCAGGAGGAGGAACGTTTAATACAGATCCTGGAACGACATTGGCTATGTCAGGCGTTATTGGTGGCACGGGTCCGTTAACCAAGGTAGGTACTGGCAATCTTATTCTTAGTGGAGCGAATACGTATACGGGCAACACCACCATCACTGCAGGAATTCTGACGTTTACGGGCGATACAAGTAACCTTGGTGGAAATATAGCCAACAATGCTGCCCTTGTGTTTAATCAAGCGGTAAACTCCAGTTTCAATCAAGTGATTAGTGGCAATGGAACAGTAACAAAATCAGGAACTGGCGTTTTGACGTTTACAGGGGCAAATACTTATACGGGCGGAACCACTATTGCCCAGGGGACCCTCCTCAATAATGGCAGTTTGGCCTCATCTGTTATCGTTAATCCCGGTGCAATCTACGATGGAAATGGCTCCTCAGGAAGTATAATCAACAATGGTACTGTTTCCCCTGGAGCAGCTATTGGTTTCTTGACAGTTAATGGTGATTACAGTGGAGTAGGAAGATTATTGATTGAATTTAACAGAACTGCAACGGACCTTCTCAGAGCAACAGGCATAGCTACTTTAACCGGAGGTTCGCTCCTCGCAACAACCCCAACACAATTTGGTAATAATAAGGTTTATACGATTCTCAGTGCAGCTGGCGGAGTAAACGGCGTATTTTCCCAAACGCAAGTCCCCAGTAATGCACTCCTGGCCTATTTGCCGACTGCCGTTCAACTTTTCATGCCCAGCCAAGATATAGCTCCCTTTGTGGGGGAAGATAAAAATCCTTTAATTATAGCGAGATA
Organism: uncultured Alphaproteobacteria bacterium; assembly: GCA_964474215.1. Classification (GTDB taxonomy): domain Bacteria; phylum Pseudomonadota; class Alphaproteobacteria; order UBA9655; family UBA9655; genus UBA9655. Next base: position 75,852 of record CAYYRQ010000003.1, on the reverse strand, counting down.
TTTAGATGCTATAAATAACCGTGGAACGGTGAGCAGTGATCTTCAAACCGTATTTGATGCTTTGGGTGATGCGGTGGATCGGGGAGGAGTTGCGCTCCGTGATGCCCTGAACCAAATAAGTCCGGATCCCTATCGAGAGATTGGATATATCGCCTTTGATCAAACATCAATGATTAATCAGTCGATAAGTACGCACCAGCAACGCCTTATCAACTCAAGAATCATTCGAACGCTTCAACCTCAGATATCTTCGGCGGTTAACATTAAGGAATTTGCGAACCATTTCTTAAATCAAAGTCTAAGAGGCGGAATGAGGAGTATAACCCCAACGAGTTATTCCTCGCAAAGGCATCATTATCAAATGCCCGCTTTAGGAGCTGTTTCTCCTGGTGGCTCGAGCCAACCCGTCCGCAAGGCCGTTCAAGTTGGCAATTCGAATGTATGGATAGAGCCCTATGGATCGATCCGAAGAAAAAGCAATTCATCTCTTTTAGCTGGCACGCATTTAGATACCTATGGAACGACCATCGGGGGAGATAGCTGTGTCGCCCCGAACACCTATGTTGGTTTATTGGGAGGGTTAATCAGAACAGATTTTGATTGGACTCAGAGTCGTGGTCATGGACATGTTAAAGGATATTATGGAGGGCTCTATGGACTCTGGTTATCGAACACAGGCGCCTACGTTGATGGCCAAGTTATCTTAGGCGGAGAGCGAATCCGCAGTAAAAGAAACATCAGGTTTGAAACGATTAACCGTCAAGCGCGAGAGAACCATTCAGGTTTTGTTGTTTCGCCAGAGCTTGAGATTGGTTATCTCGCTTATTATAAGAAACTCATTATCCAACCATTCATGAACTTTGCGTATACGGCAGCCCATGAGAACTCATTTTCAGAGAAGGGAGCAGATAGTTTAAATGTTCGTAGTCCGAGCAAGACATCGCACTTTTCGCGCTCAGAAGTTGGTTCAGTATTCTCGTACTTCTTTACATGTCGCGATACGCTCATTTATCCATCGTTACAATTATCGTGGGTACAAAGGCGGCATCTTGGAAGCAACGGCAAGGATGTTAAGTTCAAGCTATCTGGTCAGAGTTTTGGAACGACTGTGTTTGGAGACAATCGTGTACGGAACTTCTTTAGTCCTGGCATAGGTCTGACAGCCCAATTTAAGAACGGCTTGTATATAACGGGTGATATCAAGGGAGAGATTGGCGAAGGCGAACGTGCCGGCCAATTCATGATTGAAGCCGGGTATACTTTTTAGTCTTTTAGGAGTAGTGAAGTAATCCGGCGTATACGATCAATCCGCTAATCATGCTGATCAATGTATTGCGCCATTTTAAGTGTAAAGCAACGACAACACCGATGGCCATATAATTAGCGGCAATTGAACTCGTTTTTTGATAGTCAATGAGGAAAAGACAGTACATTACCAAAATCGCCATAATGGCAGGGGGTAAAAGCTCACCAAGGACTTCGATCGTTTTGTTATCTTTGACAAATGCGACAGTATAAAAAGGGAGCCACTTCACACCGTAGGTAATGAGTCCCATAAGAAAGATGATTAAAAGGATGAATCCAAGGGTCATGCGTGCTTTTCCTTAATATGAATACCCCACATGAAAAGGGAGGCTATGGCCATCGCAATAAATAGCATGTGTTCGGACGAAATGAAGTGGCCGATCAAAGCCGCAACCACTCCAACGATAATAGGCCACAGTTTTCCGACCGCATAGTATTGCTCAATGGCCAGAATGGTGAAAAGGGCCACAAGAGAGAACTCCAGGAAGGCCAAATCATAAGGAATAAAAGCCCCGATCACAGCGCCAACTAGACTTCCCACAACCCAATAGGCATGGGTGAAAACGGTCACCCAAAAACAGAAATCCGTATTATTTTTGTGTGATGATGCCGTCAGAATGGAATAGCTTTCATCCGTAATTCCAAAGATAAGATATTGCTTTTTCCAAAACCCTCCCTTGAAAATTTTGAGGAAAGGAAGGCCATAGAATACATGCCTAAGGTTAATGATAAAAGTCATGAGAACAATGGAGAGAATCCCCGTTCCACCCAAGAGAAGAGAGAGGGCTGCGAATTGGGCGGCACCCGCATAAACCCAAAAGCTCATGAGAGGAGCGATCCACCAATTATGGAGCTCATTCTCGCAAAACAAGCCAAACGCCAGCCCCAACGGAACATATCCAAAGGCCGCGGGAAGTGATGCGTGGAGGGATTTTATCAATAGCTCTCTGTTAAACATGGCTTTAATTTATATGTCCTTACATTCAAAGGCAATTTCTTTAAGCTTTAGGTAGAGTATTCGCTAACAAGACGGTGGTTTCTTCAGGTTTAAATCAAGAATATTTTGTATGTTTCCCGTTGATTTTTGAAAGTATTTTCAACTGAGGAATCATTAACCTTTCTTGAATGTTTTATCAGTGAGTTAGTGTTTCATGGCTAGTTGGCCGACCATATACAGGAATACCGAGTGTTGTATTTCCCCTCAAAGGGGATACAGTTGAAACCGCATTTTTCGTAAAAGACTTTCCCGTCTATATCTGTTTCAGCTTTACAAGATTTAATTTGAAATCGGTTGCGAACTTCTGTGATAAGATACATGCCAACTCCTTTTCTTTGGCTGGTTTCGAAAACAGCAATATGATTAACTATGCCCTCGGTATTCTCAATATTAAAGCCTATTAAGCCAATTAGTTTATGTTCTCTATAACATCCTAAAAGATAGTGGCCTGCTTCTTTATAAGATAGTAAGGCAGCCTGTACTTTATCTGGAGATGGGGCCCCAACAGCAAGCTTGATTAAATCTCGGACATCAGGTGCATTATAGTGAATACATTTTATCAATAGCTCTCGGTTTAACATGGCGTAACTTTATAGGTCTTTATCAGGAGGTGCAACTCAGATAGCTTTGGAGTATGATACAGTGTTGGAATTGCATTATTGAAAAAGGTATCACAATGCGGAAGGTATTCTGGGAAGATCCCTATCAAACAAGCTTGCAAACAAAAGTGAAGTCCGTAGCTGGAAATAAGATTCTTTTGGAAGAAACAATCGCCTTTTCCTTTTCTGGAGGGCAAGAAAGTGATAGAGCGACCCTCAATGGTTTACCAATTATAAGTTCTGGAATCGAAGGTCCTCTCATCTATTATACACTTGATGAAGGACATAATCTGCAAGAGGGTGACCCCGTTCATCTGGAGATTGATTGGCCACGTCGTTATCGGTTGATGCGCCTCCATTTTGCAGCCGAATTAATCTTGGAGTTGGTCACCCAAAAATATGGCTTTGAGAAAATCGGCGCCCATATTTCAGAAGATAAAGCGCGAATCGATTTTATGAGTGATCAAAATATCTCAGGCCATTTTGATGATATTTTAAGGGATTATAATGAAATCATTGATAAAGATCTGCCGATTCAAAAAGGCTACATCGATGAACAAACTCAAAAACGCTACTGGGAAATCGAAGGGTTTAGTCGTGTTCCATGTGGTGGAACCCATGTGAGGTCAACGGCTGAGGTGGGTTATGTCAGTTTGAAACGAAAAAACATTGGTAAAGGGAAAGAGAGAATTGAGATTATATTGGTTGAGGAAGGTACTGCTCAATGAATCCCCAAGCAAATATCCATGTACTGAGCCGCGGTGTCCTTGTTGATGATGGGCACATTCTTGTTTGTAAAACCCTGGATATCAACCCCCCCTTTTATTTTCTTCCCGGTGGGCATATTGAAAATGGAGAAAGCGCCGAGCAAACGGTGAAAAGGGAAATTTTGGAAGAAACGGGCCAAGCGTGTCAGGTTGGGAAATTATTGGGGTGCCTGGAATATAGCTTTGAGCCAGGACACAGCAGTATTTGCCACAACCATGAATACAATTTCTTTTTCCTCGTGAACTCACCTTCGTTGAAAGTAGGCCAAGCCATTCCTCAAATGGAAAAGCACATCAAGGTGTTATGGCATCCTATGGAAAAGATTAAGGACATTGATTTTCGGCCCGAACCTTTAAAAGCCCTCTTGCCTAAGTGGATTAGTGGGGAAAAGGAATTTTCTTTTCATAGTGAGATGGTTTAATCCTTTATTTATTCTTCCCATCTTTTTACAATTTTGCCCATGCGTTTTCCAAAAAGTTTTGCGGATCGTTCATCACGATCATGAATCAGTTTACATTTATCCGGGTCGGATGTGGCCATGAGCCCCAGCCATGACCCATCGTTATTAATTCCTTTCCCATCCTTTGTGTGGAGGCTTCCGATATGATTGAATCCGGCCCATATCATACCATGCTCTGCGGCGAAAAGAGCAAGAGAGGTTAGTGTGTTAAGCTTGTCCCCACTGGGGGCAGACCCAACGGTAAATCCACCGGCAATTTTATCACTCCACTTTAGTTTAAGCCAAAGCTCTGAGCTGGTTTTTTCAAGAAAGAGTTTATACTGTGCAGCGATGGATCCCATGTAGGTGGGTGTTCCAAAAATGATCCCATGGGATTCATGAATGTATTCCCATTCTGCGTCGGTTATGGTTTCAACATCGATTATCTTTGCTGAAAGGGACTCATCGGCTTCAACGCCTTGCTTGATGAAGGACGCCAGTTTGCGTGTATGTCCTGCACCAGAGTAAAAAGGAATAGCTACTTTTAACATCAAAACTTTCCGATTGTTGTGGAGTAAGTTTAGGTCAAGTTGTGATTTTATTTGACGAAAATGTTAGAATAATCGCATAATTCTCATATGATCACAAAGTTACCGGATAAATTAGCAAAGAATATGAAGGCTCTTCGCTTGGCAAGGGGCCTTTCCCAAGAGCAACTCGCGGCGCGCTCGGGCGTGAATCGCTCAACCATTTCCACCATTGAAAATGGAACGGCGAATCCCACATTGACAGCTGTGGTTCGGCTGGCGGAAACTCTTGGGGTGAAGATGGAAGAACTTTTGTCCACATTCAGTCGGGGTGAAATAAAGTTGTATTCGTCGGATATGCTGAAACAGGAAAGCTTGAGTCAAGGCAAGGTTTTTAAAGTCGATTTGCTTCCCCAGTCCATACCGGGACTTCAGTTTGAACAACTTGTGCTCCGCCCTCAGGCAGGCTTGCAAGGTATTCCTCACCTGCGCGGGACATGGGAATACTTTACCTGTGTAAAAGGGAAAGTACTAATCCATGTGGATGGTGAGGAATTTCAAATTGAAAAAGGGGCGGTTCTTTCTTTTCCTGGCCATAAAAACCATTCCTACCGAAATCCCACAAAGGATGTATCTGTTGGTGTCAGCGTGGTGTATTTGGAAGATAAAGCATAAAAGGCGGCTTCCTGGAGGAAGCCGCACATCCGTTATTTTCCCCTCGATTTTATAAGTTGCTCATACAAATGAAACAAAGCTGTAGGGTTTTGAGGTTTGACCCAATCAAATCTGATTTCTTGCCACAGAAGATCCTGAGGTTTGAAACCTGCATCTTTAATGAAGTGGTCCTCACAGACAAAAAATTAGTTTTTGTAGGGAAGTAGATAGCCTCCATTTACTGCTCGATAATCGGCCGCTTCATCATAGGTACTAAACCAATGGTTAAGGAAGCGACTGGTTATTTTTTCTTCAAACGGGTTTTCGACAAAAGATTTCAGAGCAACCCATGTTTCGAACCCATAGTCCTTGGCTATGATAGACAGTGCGTCTTTTAGCTTCCACCCACTTGGCCGGCTTACACCAAGCTCGTCAAGCTTTTGGGTCGCAACCCTATCGCCATTCCGGCTTGCCTTTAACAGCCGGGATGCTTTGGTTTTAAATTCATCTAAAATGATGTCAGAGTAGAGTCTATTCATATCAACCTCTTTGTTTTCTACCGCTCGCAACCCACGCTCTGAGCGAAACAAAAAGTGAAATGAATGAAAAAAAGATTTTCAATCAACGATCGGGTGAGTTCCTCTTTTGTGGGTACAGGCTTCCCGAGTAGCCTACATCTATTATATGGGGTGCGTTGGGGTTGATGTCAACCAGGGAAAGTAAATTATAATGGTCCTAACCCATTCAGAATGGTGTATAATAGTGACAAGATGCCGGATCTAAAAAAATATATAACCCATTGGAATTTAACGGGTATTGGAAATCTCCAAAAAACAAAAACGGGCATAGTTGTAGAAGCCCTGTGGTCAGGTATGCCTTGTATCCTAAAGATATCCCAAGATAATGGAGATGAACAAACAGCATCTGTGCTGCGACATTATGATGGATATGGTGCCGTGAACATTCTTGCCGAATCCGGTGAAGCTGCTTTGCTTGAATGTGCTCAACCTGGGGTTCATTTGTCTGAGCTCGTTTCTAAAGGAAGAGATGAGCAAGCAACTGAAATTATCTGCGATGTGATTCAAAAATTGCATTCAAAGAAATTATTTTCCGGAAATTACAAATCGGTTGCAGATCTTCAAAGCGGCTTCTCAAGATATCTTGAATCTCAATCGGATATCATTCCTAGGGAATTAGTGCAAAAAGCAAAAGATATTTATCAGGAACTAGCAAGCTCCCAAAGTGCGGTCATTTTACTTCATGGTGATCTTCATCACGACAATGTTCTTTTTGATCATTGTCGGGGGTGGCTTGCCATTGATCCGAAAGGCTATATCGGGGAGCCCTGCTATGAGGTGGGAGCCATGTTGCGTAATCCTCTCAATTTTACTCAGCTTTGCCAGGATCCGAATATATTGGAACGACGCATGTCCATTATAACTGAACGGCTAGGCTTCGATCGTGAGTGCGTCATCGGGTGGGCCTTTTCTCAAGCTGTGCTCGCTAGCATTTGGTGCATCGAAGATAGGGAGTCGCCGGAGTGGTTTTTGAAGGTGGCAAAAAGACTTGAACAAATGAATTGACCTTAATATTACTTTTGGTAATATCTAAGTTTAGACTTCCCAGTGAGGTATTTATTATATGAAAAGTTTTTTTATTTTTGTTTTGTTTGTTTCCAGTCCCTGTTTTTCTATGCAAAGTGATCCTGAGTTTGGTTCCCATGAAATTGAAAAGCCAAGAAAACTGCAAAGAACTTTATCGAATGGGGATCTTCCACATCACAAAAGTGAACCAAAACATCGGCCGCATTCTGAAATATTTACAGTTGATGAGATAGAGAATGGCTATCCTCCTCTTAGTAAACTTGTTAACTTGAAGGAGGCTTGTGGCTTAAATTTGTCCCTTGTTATCAAAAGGCAAGAAATGGTCAGAATTGCAGGAGGAGGTGTCGATTCTGAGCCCACTGTTGACATTGTTAATTTAGCGACGACATTTAAGTGGTGCCCTTCTTTGGCACGATTGTCTTGGACGACAGTAAATCGTGTTGTAGAATTGTCCTTTGAAAAAGAATCTTTACAGCTCTTAGCCAATAGGAGAGCTGTGAAGAGAACTTCTAAAATTGATCAAGAACTTAAAGCTCTCTTGAATGGTGCTGTCACACCTGATGGAAACCTGCTAACAGTTTGTAACCTTGTGAAAGCGGTGCAAAAAGTAAAAAGTAAGATCGTTATGACATTTGGCCCATTTGGTTTAACTATGGAACACTTAGAGCAACTACCCCGCAGAGATCTTTGGGAGCAAGAACTACATGAGTTTGCAAAAAAAGCCAGATCTCCTTCGGCAAAAGATTTGCACCCTAAAAGAATAGCAAAAGGTATCAAGAAACTCGAAGGTATTTATGGCGACCTTTCGGGCGATGATTCAGATTCTGTCTCTGAAGTGGGGGGAGAAAGAAGGCGTTTTGCAACGATTACCCGGTATAACCCTTCAGAAAAATCCGATGATTCTGCAAAGCAAAAGTTTTTAGAATATTTTCAAGAAAAATATGGAAACTTAGAAATTGAATCGGAAGAGAAAGACCCTGTAAGTTAAGGATTTAATAATAGTTATATGAAATACTGAAAACTTCTTTATAAAATGAATAGGATTTCAGATCATGGATGAAATTAAATCTCTCCTCCAAAATGGTCAGATCAAAGAAGCACTGACCAAATTTCGCAAACTATCAGAGGAAGAGCAGGAAGATTTTTTTAGAAGCCTAGCACCTCACATGTTCCCACCCCAAATCTTTGGTGTTTTATTTCGTAAGCTCCATCCTGAAAAAACCTACGAAGATTTTTACAAGGCATGGCTGCCTCCGTTGAAGGAGGGCCAAAAACTAGATCACTATTTCCCTGCTCCTACGTATGTTTTGGCCGGTGAAAATATCAGTGATCCAAGTGATATCATTACCATTGGTTTGATGTGGATTGATGAATCCAAAATCGATGATTTGCTCTCTCAGACAAAAGAAACAGAACAATTGAGGCATGATAAAATTGATTCGGTTGCGGAAAAAACCCAGCCCACATTAATCTATCGATTTAAGGACGTGACGAAGCTTGGGAGTTAATTCTATCAATTATTGAATAATGCGCGTCATATGGAAATTGTATTCATGTTTTAAATCAGGATCATCCTGGTAAATGAGTTTATAGAACGATTTGTAATGACAACGGAGCTTTTTATTTTCAGTTGATGATTTATCAAATTTAATTTCGACAAGATCATATAGAAATCGTTTATCAAAATCCTTCTGGGTTAGAAAATTAAAATAACCGCTTTCCAAGAACCAAGTATAACCTTTGTATTTAAACGTATATCGCTTGATTCTGGATTTATAATCTGCGCCTTTAATCGCAACAAGAAAAGAAGAAATACCATCCTTGTCTATCTTGGGGCAGGTAGCAATTGCTGTAAAATTAAAATGCAAGAGAGCGATGGTAATCACCCCCAAAATTTTTTTCATAAGAAGCCCCTCATCATATAATATTGTTCTTATTATAATATCAAAAATTTCTTAGACATGTATAGCGAGATCTTTTCAATTCAATTAAAATTGTATTTAATATTAATGAATAATTAAAATATATAGTGTATTATTAAATTCATAAAACAAATCATAAAAACAGAATACTATTAAACCTAAATGAAGGGAGATCATTTATGAAAGGCTTAATATTTACTTCTTTAATCACGCTTGGAATTGTTGCGGCAGGATTCGATGGTGCAAATGCAACTCGATCACCTGACGGAAAGCCAGCTGTAAGATCTCACACGGATCTTGCTGGGAATACGTCATACACTGGTACAGATGGCGAGAGATACGGGCAAAATGCAACTGGACGTGAGAGAATGTCTCGTGCTGAAGGTGTAAAGTCCATGGTGGGAGGAGCCGTTATAAGGTCACCTAGCGCCGGTGTTCAATCTCGTGGCGTCCAACTAACATATCCAGGTGTTTATCGATAAAATTCACCGAAAGCGTTTTTGTCTTTCTTCGTGGAAATATGGGGAAAGATGCTATGGGCCTCATGGGGAATCCCTGTTTCCTAACATGAGGTCCATTTTTTATGTCCTTAATAAGATTGGGGGAATTCCCCCCAGTTGCCTATCCTAAATACATTTTCCTGATTAAAACAGCTCAATCGGAATCTTAAGATGCAAGCGCTTATGACAAAGGAGCGCGTTATGTTCAGAAAACAAATTCAATTACTCATTCTTATTTTTAATTTAGGTTTTGGTCTTATCCCCTCCCTTTCCGTTTGGGCCGACCCGCAGGTTTGCGAAACCATACAGGTGGATCGTCGGCGTATTATGTGTCGACAGCAGTATGATGTGAATCAGCTTAAACGGGATGAGCTGCGTTGGAAAAAGCAAGGATTTTCAGAGAAGAAGGCTCGTGGAATCTTAGGTGAAGACTATGCAAGAGATGCGATTGAAAGCCAGACGACATATGTAAGCTTATTTACTCACTTTCAAGATATGGGTTGCCAAGTTCAAGAAAGTCTTCGTGATGGGGCAGATAGAGGTTTGGATGATATCTTTGTTGTTTTAAGTAAAAGCGGTCGTATCGATCGCAGGATGAAGCCTCTCTTTTTAGAAGCAAAGTATAGTTCGAGCTGTATGCTCACCCTTTCAAATACAAATACTCTGTGTCAGCAACTATCTGTGCAATGGCTTAGTCACCATGTGAAGGGAACAAAGAAGCGTGTTATTGATGGAGCCCAGATTTGTTATGGAAATCAAAATCAGGTCACGGTCCACCCGTGTACATTATGTTACCGAGATTTCTTGAGCGAGATCGAATGGGTTGGGAAAATGTTGCATGAACAGAGGTTTGATCGTGCAGCTAGCCTTCTTTGTCCCAATGGGAGTTTGAAGGTCTATAACGTTGTGAATGCAGATTAAAGGATCGTTAGGAGGGATTTATGATTTCAGACTTATTGTTTCCTTAAATAAATACCTATCTCATCTTGATAAGTTGAGATAGGTTTATCTTTTAATCAAAGATATGTTATAAACGGGATAAAAACAATGCCTATGCATAAAGTCGATTTTAAAAAGCGTATTGTTTTTGATATGCATATTGCTTCGATTTTTTTATCCGCCATGAGTTTAGATGGCGTTGCTTTGCAAGATGAAGGGCAACAACAAAGGCACTTGGTTGGTCGTTATGCTAAAAATCCCAGTGATGTTATTGGTATTGATGAAACAATAACTTTGAAGGCTTGTATCCCACCTAAACCACTGTATGTAAGCGAAAAAGCCGAACTCCATTATAGAGGATTAGCTCAACTCTCCGTAATGGATTCAACGGATCATGAATTGCACTATATCGTAGGTAAAACAACTGTGTCTATGCACGATGCTGTAAAAGCTTACTTTACTAATATTCTCCTCTGTGCGTTAGAAATCGTTTACTTGGAGAAGAGAAAAAAAGAGTGGCCTAAATTAAAAAGAAGACTTGTGCCTGTTATGTTTAACAGAAAGGCAAACAAACTTCAGCTTCAAGATCCTCTAAACGAGGAATTAGAGTATTGCTTTTTTCTGAGTTATGGTAAAGCAAGAAGGCCAAGAGCAGACCACCAAAGTGTTGTTGCTTTATCTGCTGATAAGCCATATATGGTTGAGTTTAGAGGGAAAGAATTGAAGACCTATTTTCAGCCTTCCCTTGAAGAAAGAGAGTCGTGCCTCCAAGAAAAGGCAAAGCAGCTCTTTCCTGAAGTTCAAGGGCCCTATCATTCAGAACAAAATGCGGTCTATGCGTTAATTCAAACTCCTCAATTGGTGACAGAATTATTGGGACAACTTCCAATGCATTTTGAGGCTTTAGCTTATGGTGTGCGTTATTTTTCATTTTTGGATATGTGTTTAAATTGCCAAACATTTTTGGAAACTCATCAGACTGATCTTAAACCAAATTTTATCGAAGCTCTTCAAACTATCTACGAACAAAAAGGCAGAACCTATTTATTCGATATTCCCTTTCTATCCGTTGCCCATGGGAATAGAATTTTTAGGGATCCAAAACAGCAATACCATTCATCAGGTCAAGCTCAGGAAAAAGTGCATAGAGATCATTATCCGTATGCCACATCGGGGCCAGAACAGGGAAACTTTGTCCTCGAGTTTAAAAGATATGCTGGCACAATAACACTCGAGAGAAAAGATTCAGCCCAAAACAAATGTAATCGTCTTTTACAAATTATGCATGAGCCAGATTTAGGTGAAGATGATTCGCTAGGTGAAATTCGACAGTATTTTCATAAAGCCTCATCAATTGATTTTTCCCGCCAAGCGATGGGGGATGAACATGTTCATTCATTGACCTCAAAAGCCGAAAGATCAAATCCTGGAGCAATTACAACTTTTAATTTGTCTGAAAATAAAATGGGGCGGGAAGAACCCGAGTTTTATGATGATCCCATTCCTTTAACTGATGGAAAAAAACTGATGAGAACCATTCGATTAATTGGAAGCTATTCTAATCTTCAAGTCCTAAACCTCTCGGGAAATATTTTAGGTACAGTTGTTACCCAGCTAAAAAGTTCTCTGAGCAACCTTAAAAAATTACGTGAGCTTTATATAGCAAATGTAGGGTTTAGTGTATATACATCGAATGAAATGAGCTATTTCTTGACCTCTCTAGAGGGTCTAGAAAATCTTATGGTTTTGGATTTAAGTGACAATCAGTTTCGTTTTGAGGGAACTAAAGCTTTTCTAAAAGTATTACCTGGTTTAACCAAACTGCAGAAGCTTTCGATTCGAAATATCGACCCTCTTCCCGCATGGGATCGCGTGAGCGATCCAAGTTATCCAGTTTTCAAATCTGATTCTTCCGCTTTTTTGGGAATAGCTGAGCATCTCAATCAGAGGCCCAATGTCCGGATTGAGATAGGGAAAAAGGGTTTTAGCCAGAGCGTAAGAAAAAATTTTATTGATGTATTAGGTCGTTCAGTAGATTCAGGGAACTAGGACAGGCCTTCTTTGTCCCGATGGGAGTTTGAAGGTCTATAACGTTGTGAATGCAGATTAAAATCATAGGAGAGGCTTATGTTAGATCTACTATTTCCGTGAGGATGAGAGAACTCCTAAGCAACCAGTTTTGTTTAGGAGTTGCTTATTTCCTTTTCATTTTTATGGACAAGGACGCAAATTATTATATTCTCTAAGAGTAACAGCTACAAACCCTTTCTCTGTGATGCCTTTTTCCTTACTATACTCAAAGCATCCCATATAGAACTTTACATCTTTTGTATCTAGACTCATAAGATTTTATTATTGTTACAAAGGGTGAGATGTTTTTTATTTTCCTTTTAAAGTCTCTTACGAAAGCCGTAAGAATTTGAATATGCTCCATCAGGGAGTAAAGTAACGTTTTCGAGAGTACGAAAACAAGTATAGCCTTTTTTTGAATAAAGCCAGGGAGCTTGATAATCTGACGTTCCTAGCTGAATAAAGTGAGCTCCCACTTGGCGGGCGTAGTTTTCGGCAATTTCCAATAGTGTGGCGCCAAAATGATGACCTCTAAAGGATGGAGCAACCCATAGCGCTTCGATTTCACAAAAAGGGATGCTTTTTTCCAGATAGATCTTGCCAAAAGAAGCGCCTTGAATTTCTCCATTTTCATTTCGCATAAAAAAAGCAAAGCGGTTTTCAAAGAGGGGATAAGAAGAGCTGAATTGCTGATCTTCCCATTGGACGCGGACGTCAGGGTTAGGGTGAAAATCGTCATCAAAATCTGAGAGATCGAGGGAATACTGGCTGGTTTGCCCTCCATTTTTAAAATTTATAAAACGACATTCCTCTGAGAAACCAACCCCTGCTAAAAAATCATTTCCTTGATGCGTCACTTTTTTTAACTCCGTCCACACTTTAATCATCCCTTCTGTTTTTGCATTAGATAGTATAGAAGTTAGCAGATTCCCACAAATAACAGGTTGTTGAATGACTACTTCAGGATCTAACTTTAAAAATAAACTAAATTGTTCTGAAACACCTTCTATAGAGAAAGACGTGTCTTGGCCTTTTGGGCAATAAGAAGCTCTTACCGTGCGTTCTTTTAGAGAACCTGTAATGCTTATGTTATGCTGCTCCAAACGGAATGCAACAGTCAGCAGATCCGGATTCCAAGCAGGATGAGCACAGGTTACTTCATATGTGTCAGTATATGTGAACACAAAAACTTTTCCCCCAAAGTAAGGGTGGCGACACGTTCGCACAAATTCTTTTTTCCAAACTGTAAAGCCTTTTGCGGGATGCAGACGAAGGTCATGCGTAGGACTGGGAGTTCTTGGGAGAGAGATTGAATCCTGTTCGTTTTCATAAGGGCCCGCTTTACCAGCGAAGCAGGGGGCGTGGATTATATAAAGAGAGAGTGAGAAGGCATAAAAAAATTTCATAAAATAACCAGAGAAATAAATTAAATATGAGTAAATATAAAAGAGCATATTTATAAGTGCAAATGAAAAGTTATTATTTCCACTCAATCAATTTTTTGCTGACCATGTAGACAACGATTGAGATTAAATATACCGTGATGCAGATAGAACTAAATACATGCCGAAAAGGGAGGTATACATGAACCTTAAACAAAATGCACAAAGCCTCAGTTTTATCCTCTATGGGTTGTTCGCCCTAAGTTTGCTCATGCTCTATAATGGATTTTCATCCCTCTATGGCAATGTTCTTGCTGATTTCGTGATGAAGGAAAAGCAGAACGTTTTATTGTTCAATATGAGCTATGGCAGCGCAACAGCTTTAATCTTTATAGGTTCTATCATTTTCTTTTTAGCCCGCTATCTAACTGGTCAACTGGAAAGAAAAGGAAAGATCAACCCTGGGAATGGAATTCGGTTTTGGATTTTATCAGGTATCATTCTTATTGCGTCTCTTTTCGCAGCCGTTGATTTGTTCATTGTTCTTACTGGCGTTATGACGGGCCGGAGTGATGTGGTCAATCTTTTGGTCACGCTTGTCACATTAATAACTGTTTTAGGCGTGATTTTCTTTAGCTTGGCTGAAATCAAACGTAAAAAAAGTCTACGCTTTTTTTCTCCTATCTCTATTTTGTTCTTGATGCTTTGTTTGGGATCATTTGTTCTCGGTTTCTTTATTGCCCCTCCTTGGGTAGGACGCCAAGCGCGCCAAGATCAAAAACAGCTGGAGCGCATGCAAGACATCAAACGCGCTATACAAAGTGTGTATACCAATAAAAAGGATATTCCTCAAAAGCTCGAGCAGATTCATTCAAATTTGATTACAAGCCGGGAAGACATTTTGGATGGTGTAACAGGACAGCCCTTCACGTATAAAAAGCTGAGTAATTCTTCATATGAGCTGTGTGCTGAATTTTTGACAGACTATAATATTTACCTGCGTTATCGGTTACATCCAAAGGAATTTTTAGGAAAGCATCATCATAAGGGACGTATCTGTTATACGGATGAAGTTTCGTTAAACAAGCCTGTTGAGTATTTTGACTAACCTTTAATAATCCTATTTGCAACTTGATTATTTTTAGGAAGTATTCTAAAACCTGGTCCATGTTTACCTGATGTGTCTCAACGACAAGTTACGGAGCTTCTAAATGAAGATGACAGTAAAGAAAAAAGTGGTTTTCTCCATAATTGGACTTAGTATTTTGTGTTTGGGAGGGATTGCCTTTTTGTTTGCTGATGCATTTTATGATTCCAACTTTCGAACGATGCAAGATGAGATTGTTACAGAAGAAGATGTTGATTTGACAGGCTTGCGCGAATTGAGGGCGTCTGGCGGTTTTTCTGTGGACTACAGAGACGTTAAGCGAAGGCTTTCTCATATTGATGGAACTAAAATTGTTGTTGATGGTATGAGTGGTAAGCACGGTTATATACATGAAGTCCCTATTACAATGCTGGGCTATCATTTGAGCCATCCACTTGGTCTAAGGCATACTTTGCGTCGGCTTATTCTTACAGGAACCCTTGATAAACGTGAAAACCTCATAACCAATCCTGCAGATGAAGCCAAAAAATTTGGTCTACAATACGAGAACGTTCAGATTGTCAGCAAAACTGTAATGAAAGATGAGAATGTAGAGCGGATTCTTGATCTGTTTGAGAATGCACCTTCAGATGCTTGGTTTCATTTCCATTGCCACCATGGAAAAGGGCGGACATCAGCAATGATCGTTATGCTGGATATTTTAAAAAACGCACCTCAAGTGGCTCTTAAAGACATTATCAAGCGGCAGCACCTTTTAGGTTCAGTCAATTTATTTGATACAACAAGATGGAAGCGCGGAACTTATTCAAAAGATCTTCTCGAGGCTCGTAAAAAGTTAATCGAAGACTTTTATGATTTTGTTGTGCAAAGGAAACAAGGGGGAATCCAAAATTGGACCCAGTGGCACCGTACGCAAAAAACCTAGGTGTAGTTTATGAAAAGATTTTTAACGATCAAGTCCTTTGTTGGGTTTTCAGCTCTTTTTGCTGTTGGGTTTATGACCTATGTATTTATTGATTGCTATACGGCTTATGCCCCCCAAAACTTTCGAATGATGCAAGATCCAATCTCTCACACTGAAGAGGTTGATCAAACTGGACTTACAGATTTGCAGGCCTCAGGAGGAAGTGCACCCGTATTTCAGGACCTTAAAAAGCAGCTCACAAACGTAAAGCAAAACATCATTGTTTGTGACACGCGGAATCAACCATACGGCTATGTTAAAGGGATCCCTTCAAAGTTTTTTTGTTATCATACAAAGCCTGGGTTAAGGCATCTTCCGCGGCGCCTCATATATACGGGAACGCTGAATAAGCGCCCAGAGCTTTTCCGTGAGGAAGCAGATGAAGCAAAAGAATATGGCTTTGATCATGTAAAAATCAGCTTGGGAAGCCGTTATCAGACACCCGATGAAAATGTCGATGCCTTCGTCGAATTTATCGATAAGCTGCCAGAGAACAGTTGGGTTCATTTCCATTGTGATCGGGGGAAGGGGCGAACGTCTATGGCTCTGGCTATGTTTGATACAATGAAAAATGCGCCTTACGTTTCTCTTGAAGATATTATCAAACGGCAACATCTTTTAGGTTCGGAAGACCTTTTTGATGTGGAGGTTCGGGAAGGTGGGAGTTATTCAGCAGAAATGCTCGAAACGCGTAAAAAGTTTTTGGAAGACTTTTATGCCTTTATTTCTCAAAGAAAGCAGGGTGGCCCTCAGCTTTGGGTTGATTGGCGCCGTCAAAGGGGATGAGTTTGGTAAGTCCTGGCGCTGGTGTAGTACAACTAGATGTGTTAAACTACCGTATAATGCGAGTCTAAATTGGTAGGCAATGATGAAGAAATGGACACTCGGAATTTCCATACTACTTTTGTTAGAAAATTCCCCCGTAAAAGCGGAGGGTGTCAAGGTTTACTGTCCCACTCAGAAAGAACTTAAGCCAGAATGGAGCTCGAAGGTGCGACCATTTCTAGAAATAACTGAATTTGTTCCAATGGATAAAAAAGGATATAAAAATTCAGCTGCAGAAGTGATTCTGCGTGTTGTACAGGATTGGACCCTTCAAGGAATGTCTTTCGATATTGCCAAGGGTCGTGCTCTCTGCCATTACCCAAAGGGTAATGTTGTCGCTTTCGAATTGACAGAAAATTTCTTGACGCAATACGGTGCTAAACGAAGCTGTGAATTAACAGGCGGAACAATGATGAAGGATGCATCAAATACGTCACGTAACCATTGTGATGGAACTGGCTGCCATTTAGTTTGTTTTCCTACTCAAAGCTAGGTCAGTCTGCTTTACTCTTGAATTTACCTCTGTTTAAAAGTTTGTGGAGCATCGTTACGTTGAAATAACATAAGTAGAATTTTGACAGGCTTTTAAAATGTTATTTGGGTGGTTGGTGTATCGGATCCAAGGTACAGCCTTATATAAGTCTAAACATTTTTGTACACTCTTTGGGCATTTCTTCTTTATAGACAATCAACCTCGCGCTCCCTGATCTAATAATATGGTTGGTGTAGAATTGTACGTAGTACTGAAAAAATTAAAAATCCTGCGGTTTTTGTTACCACTAATAGTATTAAAATGGTGATGACAGCTAAGGCTCCTGCTGCTGAGGGTGACAATATACTCAGGCATATCACGTTCGGTAAACTGAGCTGAATCGAGAACGATGGAAGCTCTTTGGACTTTTCGCAAACTTCATTCTCATCCTTTTGGTGGCAATTTCATGCCTCTGAATTCTTTCAAAGGCTATTGACTAAATTTAGTCATTGACTCTTTTAAAAACTTCTTCCTGCTCCCAAAAAAAGCGAAAAGGCTCTTTTTTGAAGACCCCTTTATCTATCATTCTGTACGGGATTGGTTAACTGATTCCATTTCTAATAATTTTAAACCTGAAGAGCAAGAATCTTCACTGGCAGAAACTATAGCTATTAATTCCTTCGCAAGACTGTTTCCAACCTACTACATTAAAGGTGCGGGAGAGGTAGATATTGCCTATGTAGATAATGGTAAGTTTTGGCCTTTTGAAGTGAAGTGGACTAACCAAATTCGGCCAAAGGACCTAAAGCAAGTTCTAAAGTATAAGAATGGTACCGTTCTTTCAAAATATCGCAAGCCCTCAATGATTGAACACCTCGAAGTTTTCCCACTTCCCCACTACTTAATCACAGAGTTAAGCTGAATAACTATAAGTGGGGCCCCTCTGACAATCGGACAGCCTGAAAACAAGTAATAAAAATTTCTATTGCAACCCCTTTTAAATTCGCGCAACTGCTTCAATTTGCCGACAGTTTGGCGACAATATAAAAAGCGGGATAAGTAGGTGATAGCAGAAAACCCAGGCTATCCTTGGTGGGCGCTATAGGGATCGAACCTATGACCCGCTGATTAAGAGGAAGTAATGGGGGTTGGCGTGAAACGTAGATATTGCCTGGAACATTTCTAGTTTACAATTGATAACAGAACTTTATAAATACCCCGGTCGGATCACTTCATCCCTTTTAAAAAACATTCAATCTCGTCCATTTGGTGACAATTTTAAAGTCTAGAGTATTTTACTTAAAATGCCTCACTCGTTTCTTGAGCTTAAAACAAAGGTAAAGGTGTGTGACCCCCATAGAGGTCACACTCTAAACTTAGAGTGACCATGCCACACCTCTGATATAAAAACCTTAAGGTCCCATGGGACGCTCATGGGACAGTTGGAGGTAAAAAATAGCAACTTATCTCAACAAACTGTAACAAGCGATATTACACAACCTATTGATAATAAATATGTTATTTGTTATCATTCGTTACTGGTTAACTATTTATGCCGTCTCGAAAACCGTTGTGCGCTAATGCGTACCGTGGGTTCGAATCCCACTCCCTCCGCCAGCTTTAACTGCGATGCAGCTTCGGCTGGCAAGCCAATAAGGAAGAAATGGCATGCTCAAAATTCTATGGAAAATTCGCGAATTTATTTGGACTTTCTTTTCTAAAAAAACAATCGGTGCGCGTGCGCTGGTCATTCAGGATGATCAAGTTCTTTTGATCAAACACACCTATCTTTCGGGATGGCATACAATAGGTGGAGGTGTTGATAAGGGCGAAACGAGCCTCCAGGCTGTCAAACGTGAACTCATGGAAGAAGTGGGGATCGAGCTTCTCGAAGAACCCACCTTTCATGGCTTTTTTCATAAGCGTAAAAAGCGTTGGGATGATTACATTGCTCTTTACGTTTGTCAGAAGGTTAAGCAAAATCCAGCTTCATCCCTGGAAATAGCAGAGCAAAAGTGGTTTCCCCTTCACGATTTACCTCATGATATTACCTCGGCCACAAAACGGCGGATTGAAGAGTATTTGGGGCAAAGGGCTCTTAGCGATCAGTGGTAATATTTAATAGCCGTGTAGCTTCTTCATCCTCAAGCCACTGGCACTTTTCAAACAAGGAGTGTTTTTGAAATTCGGCAACTTTTGAGTCTGGTGTTCCTTTTAGTAACTCCATTCCTTTGAAGTGTATGCCGGTAAATGGGACGTTGAGCTCCCAACATTTCTGGTTGACGTCCTCAAGGTATTCAGGCCGATCATCAATAAAGACAATCTGTGCTGGTCGATTTTCTTGAACGTAATTCTGAATGATCGCACTTTTTGGGTAAGCGCCCGTAATAAAGATGCCTTTATAAAAGCTGGATGGGCACTTCAGAGGATCATTTCCTACAAATTTTGCTTCTGTTGTATTTTGAAAATGGGGTGTAAAGACGATGTCCTTCTTTTTGAGCTCGTCATAGCGCCATTTTTCCATAGAAGGAATAGATCCAATTTGTCCAGAATCCATTTTGGTGAGGGCGTACACCTTATAATACTGCTGCAGTTCTTGGAGAAATTCAGGCCAGTCCTTAGAAATCAACATGGATGCCCTGTTGAGGCGCCAATGACTAATGATATTAGCATAGTTTGGGTATTGGTCCTTGTTTTTCTTGAGATCATCAATGAGATAACGATAGGGGCTAGCCCAGCGAAAAAGCTTGGATTGAGGCGTGATAATCGTATCATCCACATCAACAAAGATGACGGTTTCATCTTTCAGATCAGAAAGAGTCTTACGTACATCATTTATGGTTTGGCAAGAAGAAAATCGCATATAAGTATATTATCGTTAAGCGCGTTGCCTCAGCAAATGTTTTTGTAAAAATTATAAGATTTTACAAACTTCTTCAAATTCGAAACGAGGTGCTCTGGGGCCAGGTAGCCCTTCTGGATTACCATAACCCAAGTTACACAAAAAATTACTTTTGATTTTTCCTTCGAGGAAAAATTCTTTGTTCACACCTTCTTCTGAAAATCCTGACATAGGCCCGCAATCGAGGCCGCAGGCTCGTGCTGCTATGATGAAGTAGGCTCCTTGCAGGCTGCTATTCCGAAAAGCTGTTTCGGCAATGTAATCATCTTTCCCTTCAAACCATGATTTGGCATCCGTAAAGGGGAAAAGATGAGGCAAGTGCTTATAAAATTCCAGATCATAACCAAGAATAGCTGTCACAGGAGCGAGCATTGTTTTCTCGATATTACCTGGAGCAAGGTGAGGTTTAAGACGCTCTTTAGCCTCTTTTGTTTTAATAAATAGAATTCTAACAGGGCTACAGTTTGCGCTTGTTGGGCCTAATTTCATTAAGTCATAGAGCTCAAACAGGATATGATCATCTACAGCCTTATCAAACCATGTACTGTGAGTCCGTGACTCATGAAATATTTGCTTTAGACAATCTTCATTTATTTTTTTCATTTTAAGTCTTTGTTATTGTAGGGTGATGTGATCGCTATCAAAGTTTCTTAATCCACGGGCGTCGATGAGCTTTTGAAGATCTCTTGTGTAAGCTGCGCCTCGCTCAGAGTACCTTGTGAGACATGTCGCAAGCTTATATCCGCAGACATTTGAATTTTGAGCACGTAAAGCAGCGCGTTGAATACGAAAGTCTCGGTAAGCTGTATGGCGATTCAGGTTATGGATGTAGGCTTTTACGCTATGAAGGATGCTTTCATAAGCTTGGACTTTGGTCTTTGTGGCCATGTGGCCAAAAAGAGAATTTTTCTCCACAGCTGCGTAAGACCTTCCGCCGCCTGTCTCTAAAGTCGCTTGCGCCAAAGCCAAAGAAGGAGGGACAATATCGACGTGTACAAGCAGGGAATCAATTTTCTTTGATTTGCAACGATATTGAGCAGCAAGTTGGCTGAGCCACATTTTTTCATGATGGGTGAGCTTGTGACCGAGTTTCTCACGGGCTTTCATATCAAGCAATTTCTGCCGATCCTGGAGGATCTCTTCGTTGACCCTAAGAATATAGGGAAGAACAACTTGGATGAAAGCAGAGTTTGACGATCTCTTTTGATGCTTCATGTCTTTTGGAAACTTCGCCAAGAACAGTCGAGGGATTTGTCCTTCTTTTTTGACACGTTGGAGGGAATAGTCATTATTGTTAAATACCTTGCGAAGTTCCTTTACACTATCAACTTGAAAGTGCTCCTCTCGCGAATTGATGAGCCCAAAAGCTTTTCCTGCGCTCGCTTGGGTAACTTTCTCACGCTTTGGTTTAATAATTTCGAGAGGCGCTTCTTTAACTTCTGAAACTTCAGCCTTCACGATAGGTGGTCTAGAAACCGAACTATGATAAGCGATATAACCAATTTGCCCTAACACCAATAAACATATAAGTGAAATAAGGGATAATTGAAGTTTTGAAAATTTTAGCATACTCATCTCCTCAATTTTCAACGGCTTTAACTTCGATGACCTCGGGTACATAGTGACGAAGAAGATTTTCAATTCCGGATTTTAGGGTTGCTGAAGAACTTGGGCATCCTGAGCAAGCCCCTTGCATACGTACATAAACAATTCCATCTTCAAAACGGTCAAAAACAATATCTCCACCATCCATAGCAACAGCCGGACGAATGCGTTGATCCAGTAGTTCCTGAATTTGAATCACCAATGGATCATCGTCGTTATTAACTGATATAGGAACTGTTTCGTCAAAAAACAAGGGCTGATGCGTCACAAAGTGTTCCATAACAACACCCAAAATACACGGCTTTAGTATAGCCCAGTCTTGGTCTTCAGCCTTCGAAACTGTTAAAAAATCCGCACCAAAAAAAACGCCCTTGACCCCATCAATTTCAAAAAGTTTAAGTGCAAGTGGGGATTTAGAGGCTTCCTCCTGAGTATTGAACTGTGCTGATCCTTCTTTCATAAGGATGCGTCCAGGAAGAAATTTTAACGTGGCCGGATTTGGTGTTTCCTCTGTTTGAATGAACATCGTCGACACATATCCTTGTTACTTACGAAGCTTTGATACAAAATATAAAGATGAAATGCAACCCTGGTGAAATAAGAGACTCAATTTAAAGGAATATTTTAAGAAACGGCTCTTTTTTTCAAATCTTCAATAATGGAGGGATCGGCTAATGTTGACGTATCCCCTAATGAATCTAATTCTCCAGCGGCAAGTTTTCTTAAAATACGGCGCATTATTTTGCCCGACCTTGTTTTTGGTAAATGGGGGGTATAGATAACTTTATCCAAGATTGCAATCGGACCAATTTTGTTGCGCACATGTTGGATAATATCCTTGGAAAGTTGATTTTTGTCTGTCACTTTATCTTTCAAAATAATGTAGGCAAAAATTCCCTGACCTTTGATTTCATGGGGAAAACCGACGACGGCAGACTCAATGACTTTGTGGTGACTATCAATCACATCTTCGATCTCAGCAGTTCCAAATCGATGACCCGAAACATTAATGACATCATCAATGCGGCCAGCAATAGAAAAATATCCCTGGTCATCTCGTTTGGCTCCATCACCCGTGAAATAATATCCTGGATAATCGGAAAAGTATGTTTTAAGGAAACCTTCGTGATTATTATAAAGTGTTCTTGCCATTCCAGGCCATGGTTTAGCAATGCACAGGGCGCCCTCTTCGTTTTCTTCTAAGTGATTATTATTTTTGTCCACAATGATAGGAGAAATACCAAAAAATGGTTTGCCCGCCACACCTGGTATATCTGAAACCAAGCCGGGAATAGGGGAGATCATAATGCCACCTGTTTCAGTCTGCCACCACGTATCTATAATTTCACAAGATTGCTTTCCAATATGATGATGATACCATTCCCAAGCCTCCACATTTATAGGCTCTCCAACGGTCCCGAGAACACGAAGGGACGATAAATTTGCTTGTGCAGGCCATTTATCTCCTTCCTTCATCAGGGAACGAATGGCTGTTGGGGCGGTGTAAAAGATAGAGACATTATATCGATCAACAATTTCCCAGCAGCGCAAAGGTGTTGGATATGTAGGCGCTCCCTCATAAATAACAACAGTCGTTCCATTAGCAAGAGGTCCATAGACACCATAACTATGTCCTGTAATCCACCCAATATCAGCTGTGCACCAATAGATGTCATCGTCTTGAAGGCCAAATGCTTTTTCATGGGTAAGGGAAGCATATACAAGGTATCCTCCAGTCGTATGAAGGACGCCTTTGGGTTTTCCTGTTGAGCCAGAGGTGTATAAAATGAATAGAGGGTCTTCCGCATTCATTTCCGTTGGTTCACAGAAGTTGGATGCAGATTGAATGAGCTCATGATAATCATAATCTCGGTTTTCTGTCCAAGAAACCTCTGAATCGGTATGCTTGACAACGATACAGCATTCTACTGTTGGGCTATCGATCAAAGCTTCATCCACATTTTTTTTAAGGGGTATCGTTTTCCCTCCCCGAAGTCCTTCATTAGCCGTGATGATTAATTTAGAAGAAGAATCATGAATACGGTTTCGCAGGGACAAAGGCGAAAATCCTCCAAAAACAACAGAATGCACTGCCCCGATCCGAGCGCAGGCAAGCATTGAAATGACGGCCTCGGGGATGAGAGGCATGTAAATCGTAACCCGATCACCTTTCTTAATGCCTTGATTTTTAAGCACATTAGCGAATCGACAAACTTCCTCATAAAGTGCTCGATAGGTTAGAGAGCGTTGTTGATGAGGCTCATCTCCTTCCCAAATAAGAGCAAGCTTGTCACCACGCATTTCAAGATGACGATCTAAACAGTTTTCAGAAGCATTCAGGGTTCCATCTTCAAACCATTTAATGTGAACATTTCCGGAAAAATCACCATTTAGTATTTTTGTGTATGGTTTTATCCACTTCAGTCTTTGGCCCTCTATCCGCCAAAACTCTTCAGAGTTTGTTTGAGAGAACTTGTACAATGTATCATAAGTTTCCATGATTTAATCTTCCATTCCCTTATTCACAAGAATGTCCCAAGAAGACTTATCAAGCGGCATGACTGAAAGGCGAGATTGGCGAACGAGTGCTATATGATGAAGCCGTGGATCTGCTTTAACTTCTTTTAAAGTCACTGGTGATTTAAATGGCTCGAGGGCTTTGACATCCACCATTCCAAATCGTCCAGAGGCATCAGACGGATCAGGGTAATAAGGTTTGATAACTTCAACAATTCCCATAATTTGTCGTTCATCTCCTGAATGGTAAAAGAGCGCCCTATCCCCAATTTCCATGGCTTTCAGATTGTTACTTGCTTGATAATTTCGAACGCCGTCCCAAAATGTAACTTTGTTTGCAATTTGATCGTTCCATGACCAAACATGAGGTTCGGATTTGATAAGCCAGTACTTCATTCTTAAACCTCCATGGGGATCGATTGTTGAACAATTTTATTGATAAAACTTTCTATTGAAAGAGATGCATTGAGTAATTCTGCAAGTGCAAAAGTAATAGGCATTTCAGTTTTGAATTTGTTAGCCAATTGCACCATACCATTGACTGTGTGGACACCTTCCGTGAGCGTATCCTTATTACCAAGTAGTTTGCTCAAAGGTGTTCCTTGCCCTAAGGCAAAACCAAATGATTGATTCCGGGATTGGGAACTGAGGGCTGTTAATGTTAAGTCGCCAACCCCAGAGAGACCCAGAAATGTATTTGGGTTCCCTCCCATGGCACACCCTAGGCGTGTCATTTCAGCTAATCCATAGGTGAGGAAGGCTGATCGAGTATTATCACCAAGACTTAGTCCATCAACAATTCCGCAAGCGATGGCAATGACGTTTTTGCAAGCTCCTCCAATTTGAGTTCCAATAAGGTCATTATTTGGGTAAAGCTTAAATGTAGGGCTGCTAAGTTGATTTGCAATTTTTTGAGACACATCCAAGTGGGATGCGCTCAGGGAAACGGCTGTTGGTCTTGCCATAGCCACATCATTTGCAAAGCTAGGCCCCGAAAGGACAAGAAGTGGATTCTCAGGGAAATGTTCACTAACAATTTCAGACATCAAAAGGCACGTATCTTTTTCTATGCCTTTTGAAGCAATAATCAAGGGGATAGTGGGTGCAATTTTATTTGAAAAATTTTCACAAACATTCCGCATGAATTGTGCTGGTGGAGCGAGGATGACGATTTCTGCCTTTGAGACTTCACCAGGATCTAAGGTTGCTGATAGCTCATTGGGTAACTTAATATTTGGAAGGCGTAGTATATTTTCGTGATGTGTATTTATGGCCTTCACTTCTTCTGGAAAAATCGACCAAACCATTGCCGAACAGCCAGCACGATGTGCAGATAGAGCAAGGCCCGTTCCCCAGGCTCCAGCACCGATGACAAAAACGTGATTCACAAACTTTACTCCTGCTCCCTGTTTTTCAAACTTTCTAACGGCCATCGAGGACGTGGCTCGAAACTCAAAGACCCATTTATTCCTTTTCTGAGGTACTCGACGCCAGCCCATGCAATCATGGCTCCATTATCTGTACATAAATTTACTGGAGGTGTCATCAAGGTCAAACCCTTTTCTTGCATGCATTGAGATAATCTCTGACGAAAATAAAGATTTGCTGCAACGCCTCCAGCTAAGACCAAGCTTTGTATTGTAGGGCTTTGTTCAAGAGCGTTTGAGATGGCATGTTCACATCGATTAACGAGAATGTCTCCAATTGTTTTCTGAAAGGATGCACAGAAATCTGATTGAAATTGAGAATCTTTGCTGTCGTTTTCGAGGATGACTTTTCGGGCCGCTGTTTTTAATCCTGAAAATGAGAAAGAGCAATTGGGTTGATTAGTCAGAGGTTGGGGAAGTTGAAAACGGCCAGGATTTCCATTCCTTGCTTTGTTTTCGATAAAAGGTCCACCGGGATAAGGAAGATCTAATAGTCGTGCAGTTTTATCAATGCATTCCCCAGCCGCGTCATCAAGAGTTCCGCCAAGATAAGTGTATTTTCCCACATCCTCAACAATAAGAAATTGACAGTGTCCCCCTGATACGAGAAGTAAAAGATAAGGGAAGCGAATATTTTCTGTTAGCCGAGCTGTTAAAGCATGGGCTTCGAGGTGGTTTATGGGAAGAAAAGGAATATTCTTAGAAATGGCGATGCCTTTTGCCATCATAACACCAACAATAACGCCGCCAATAAGGCCAGGTCCTCCAGCGACGGCTATGCCATCAATGTCATCAAGTGTAATCTTAGCGTCTAAAAGTGCTTTGTCTACAATCTGATCGAGTTGATTGAGATGGGCGCGCGCTGCAATTTCAGGGACAACGCCTCCAAAGGGTTTGTGCTCTTGGAATTGCGATGAAACCACATTCGAGAGAATTTTTTTTTGATCTGTTACAACAGCGGCGGCTGTTTCATCACAGCTTGTTTCAAGTCCTAAAATAATCATATCTTTTTCAAGCATAAAAAGTGTGCTCTAGGCAAGGGGATACAAAGGTATTATGGTGGCCACATGAAAAAAATACGAATTGGAACAAGAGGAAGCCCACTGGCGCTTATACAAACCCAGGAGGTTTGTGATGCTCTTGTGGCTGAATACCCACGACTTGAAGGACGGCTTGAGGTTGTTCCGTTGAAAACCACAGGTGATACAATTGTTGATCGCAGTTTGGTGGATGTTGGAGGTAAGTCACTTTTTACAAAAGAAATAGAGAAGGCGCTTTTAGATCAACGGATTGATATAGCTGTTCATTCTATGAAAGATGTGGCGGCTGAGTTTCCATCGGGTCTCATTCTTCCTTCCATGCTAAAAAGGGCTGATCCCCGCGATGCTTTAATTTCCAGAGAAAACTTAAGATTTGTTGATCTACCCAAGGGTGCTGTTTTCGGCACCTCATCTTTGAGGAGACAAGCTTTCGTTCTTTCACGCTATCCTCACCTTCGCGTAACATCTCTGCGAGGGAATGTTCAAACGCGCATTAGAAAAGTTGAAAAAAATATAGTCCAGGCGACTATGCTTGCTGTTGCGGGTCTTCAACGTGCCGATCTTCTTAAGGTAGCATCGGAGATTCTACCTACTGATGATTTTATACCTGCTGCTGGCCAAGGAGCGATAGGGATGCAATGTCGAGAGGATGACAAAGAAATTCAGGATTTGCTTGTAGCGCTTAATCATACGCCGACCTTTCAGACTATTAGTGCAGAGCGTGCTTTTATAAAAGCTTTGAATGGATCGTGTCGAACTCCAATTGCGGCTTATGGAATTATAAAAGAAGAAAAGATATTTTTGAAAGGTATGGTTAGTGATCCAGACGGGCAAAATATGAAGTTAAAATCATTAGAAGGATCTGTTACGAATCCTGAAAAGGTCGGTATTGATCTAGCTAACGACATCAGGAAAGATGATGCCTAAGGTTCTCATTACACGCCCTCAAGAAGATGGGTTAACCGTTGCGGAAACCTTAAAAAACCGAGGACTAGAGCCACTGACAGTTCCTTTGTTCAGCACAAAATTTCATCCCGTTCCCCAAATTGATTCAGCGCAAGGTCTTATCATAACGAGTAAGAATGCCCTCAGGGCGATAGAAGCGCATGATGAATTAAAAGAGCTTCCTCTGTATGCTGTTGGTGATCAAACGGCTGCGCTGGCACGGCAATTTGGCTTTACTCAAATACTTTGTGCCGGTGGAAATGCACAAAGTTTGCTTCAGCTTGTTTTGAAACATGCAGATCCAAGCAAAGGCCCATTATATTATTTGTCTGGTGATGTCATAAAAATGGATTTGGTTCATTACCTTCAAAAACTGGGCTTTCAAACTGACCGTAGGGTTGTCTATTCTCTTGAGAGTTTGAGCTCATTTCCAAAAGAATTATTCGAAGCATTGCAAGCACGGGACATATCCCATTGTATGTTTTTTTCATTTAAGACGGCGGAGACTTTTTCTACCCTCTTGCATAAGACTAATTTATTGACTTTACCTTCTTTTATGATTTCTTTATGCTTAAGTCCTGATGTGAGCAGGGCAATTCATAAGCTACAATGGAAAGAGATTTGGATTAGTCCCGAACCAAGCATAAAAGCCTTGATTGGATATTTTGATGGAAAAAAATAAGCCCGAAAATAAAAAAAATAACAAAGAGTTACTGGGGGTGTTCAAGCGTTATTTCTTTTGGATTGTTTTATTCATTTTTGTTGTCATGGTGGCCATCGTTGGCGTGTTGCAATATAAGAAAAAAATGAAGAAAACTGTTGAATCTCAACAAGTTGTTAACCATTTAGATTCCGACATTGCTTCTCAAGAAAATGCTCCTGATGATATTAAGCAAAAAATAGAGGCCTTGAATAAGAAAAACCTTGAGCTAATGAGTCATTTGAACCTTTTAGAAAAGCAAATAAAAGGTATTCATATCGCAAAATTGAATCCAACAAGTTCAATTATAAGAAAGTTAATTGTCATTCAGCTTAGTGAGTCTATCTTAAAAGGGCATGCATCTTTGAAAACTCTCAAAGGAGCACTTTCTAACATGCCAGACACTTGGGCTAAGGAATTTCTATCATCTATAAATAACATACAGCAGGTTAGTTCTGATGCTGAACTTGAGAGAATGCTTCTTTCAAAAGTTAGCGACAAGCCAATTTGGTGGAGCATTAAACAAAAGCTTAACGCTTTTATTAAAATTCGTAAAATTTCTAAACATGACATAGATGAAGACCAGATAATTCGTGAAATGCAAACCACTTTTCATACGCATCAACTTAAGTTAGCCCTAGAGTTGTTTAAAAAGCTTCCGGCAGATGAGCAAAAAATACTAAAGGTTCTGAAGAATGCTATACAATTGAGGATTACATTTGAAGATACATTATATAAACTTTTAGAAACACTTGATAAGGAAAATTACTAATGAAATGGGTTTTTCTGTTCCTTTTTGTGCTACTCACTTCTGTATTTTTAGGTGTTTTTATAACCGAATACCCAGGATACGTTCAAATATATTGGTTTAACTATGAAATTCGTGTTTCAGCTATAATTTTTACATTACTTCTCTTGTTTCTCTTTATAGCTTTTTATGCTTTTAGTCGAATCCTTTCAAAGCTTTTTACTATCCGTAGTTTGTTTTCTAACAAGGATAAAAAGGATCAAATCATTGTAAAATTGTTTTTAGCCTTTCAAGCTGAACAAGAAAAAGAAGCCGTTAGTTTGCAAAAAAAATGGAGCAAGGTTTTTAAAAATGATCCCCTGTTTTTATGGATTTCTGGGCGAATTTTCGAAAAGGCCAATGATCATCTGGCAGCAGAACAATGCTTTCTTGAATTAAGTAAAAATCCTTCAACATTGTTTCTAGGACTTAAAGGCCTAATCCGAGCCGCTCTTCATAGGGGTGACAGAAATCAAGCTTATGATTTTCTTAAGCGAGCACAAGAGATTTCTTCCTCATCTCCATGGATTTTAAAGCACCTTCTTGCCTTAACAAGACAAAAAAAGAAATATGAAGAAGAAGAAGTGTTAATTTTACAATTGGAAGATTTAGGTTGTATAACGCCTGAACAGAGCAAAAAGCAAATAGCCCAAAGTCAATATGAACAAGCTTTAAATCCAAAAGTATCCGATACGCAAAAGGAAGCCTTTTTAAGGCAAGCTCATTATTTAGATGCATCACATGTAAAAGCAACTGAAGCTTTGGTCCCACTTTTGATATCTCAAGGTGAGAAAACATATGCTAGAACAGTTATCGAAGAAACTTGGGTTGAGGCTCCTTGCCAAAGCCTAGGTGATCTTTATCTTAATATAGATAAACCGAAAAATGAACTCGCAGCATTTGAAAAAGCACAGGAACTTATAAGTCACAACCCAGACCATAATGAAAGTCTTTTATTCTTTGCTCTTAAGGCACTGGATGCAAAATTATGGGGTGAAGCGCGAAAGGCATTACTAAAGCTCATCGTAAAGAATCCAACAGCAGATGCCTTTCAGCTTTGTGCGCGTCTCGAGCTTGAAGGAAATAAAGATGAGAAAACAGCATTAAAATGGCTTGAAGAAGGGCTCAAAGCTCCACGGCATGTTTAGCATTATTCATTGATTTCCTCATATCTAAGCTTTCCAGATCCTGAGGTCTTAAATTTTAATTTTGGTCGCGTTTATCCCACATATTTCACAGTGATGTCATTATTTCCACCGTGCATTTCTATAATATCGAGAGAACTTTTCCTACATATATCGAATGAAGATTTTCACCTAATATCTCAAGGGATTGAGTAACGCCTTCTAAGTCAGGTCTTTTCAATTTTTGAGTACCATATGTATATAATCTATTTAGATTTTATGCATCTTTTAAGCCAATAAGTTTTTCTTGTTTTCGTCTAAGCGACAGGCTTCAGGCTTAAATCGAGCTTTAGTAGCAAGAGAGTGTCATGGATTTAGAGTCCTAATTCATGAAATCAAACTTAACAATTTGCCTCCACAATTTTGTAAGTTCTTTGCAATGAAAATCATGATGGCCCTGTTAGGATATAACTATCTACTTAAGCTGCACTTCGTAAGAACGGAATAAGAAAAAGGCAATATAACTTCATTTTTTTTCTTTTTCACTTTCATTAAGCGTTTCCAAGCCAATGATAGCGCTTTTAAGATTCTTAAAATACTTTGATTTTTTTAGCTTTTCAGGGTCCGTTTCTCCGTTAAGATTTACGATAATGAGTTTGCCTTTGCCGAAGCCAAAATCATTGCGGAAGTCATAGATCGTTCCAATGATCACGAGCTTATTTGAATTGACCTTAAATTTAAATTCTTCCATCGAACTTTTAACTTGTGCATTGACGTTATCTAAAATAGCTTCTTTCTCATTTTTGGCATCTTTGACGTCAAGAGTGGAAAGCTCTTTTTTGATGCCTGGCTCAATTTGTGAGATATCTTTCATAGCAGCTTTAACGGCTCCACAATGAGAATGCCCAACGAAGATAAGAACAGGTGTTTTAAGAACATCAACGCCATATTCGACGGATCCTTTTGTCGTAATAAACTGATTGCCGATATTGCGAACAGTAAAAATGTCGTTTTCAGCCCCTTTCGAAAAGTTATCAGTTTGAACACGAGAATCAGAGCACATGACCATTGTCACACGAGGGTTTTGAATATCTAGAAAACCTTTGAAATGTTCATCGGATTTTGAATCAGCAAAAACCGTATTATCTTCTATTAAATCAGAAATTGCCGCTTTAACCGTTTCTGTGAGATTTATAGCCTGCGCGGATGGTGGATTCATTATAACTGTTAAACCGTATAATAGGCTAAGAATTAGTGCTTTTTTCATAGAATTTCCCTCTTCTTTTTTTTATATCAAATAAGTGTTAAAAAAGCGTTTAAATTTGTTCATATTTCAAGTGAAGTCCAATAAGGCGAGCAATCATAACAGTTAAATAAATTTGGCCAATCAAAGCTTCTAAAATGGAAAGGAATTTTGCAGGTTGAGTAATAGGGGTGATATCTCCATAACCGAGTGTGGTTAAAGTGACGAAGCTGTAATATATAATATCTTCACCAAATGTGGTGTAAAAAGATAGGCTTTCACCGTCTTTTACAACGCCTGAAAATGAACCAGGTATAAAATATTCTAGAAGAATGAAAGTGAGGCCATAAAAAACACCCACCAATATGTAGACGGCAATTGCAGCAAA
This sequence comes from uncultured Alphaproteobacteria bacterium, assembly GCA_964474215.1. Taxonomy (GTDB): domain Bacteria; phylum Pseudomonadota; class Alphaproteobacteria; order UBA9655; family UBA9655; genus UBA9655. The sequence goes on along the minus strand of CAYYRQ010000003.1, from coordinate 44,099 downwards.
AATAATGTCTCGTGTTATGACATTGATACTGAATAATGCACGCAGTAGGGTAAAAATAACGAAAGCAAAAAATAAGCAGTTAAAAAACAAAGTGACAACATCAATTTCAATAGATGGAAAGAAAATTCTGAGTGATCCAGGAAGAGCAAGTGCCAGAGCTATAAATAAAAATCGTTTGTCGTTAGAACACATAAAGACAGATACAGCCAACAAATAAACGAGGGATAGGTCTAGAGCTAACCTTGCGTAGTTACTTTCAGAAAAAAAGGGAGTAACAATGAAAAAGAAAATCAAGAAAAGCAAAAGCCCTGAATAGGTGAATCGCGGCAATTTAAAGATTCGTTCAGGAGCTAAAATGGTATTCATGAAATTATTTTTTTTTTAACTATTTTGATCCTAATATCTTACATACATTTTGGTGAGGAGTCTAGGGAGAAGCCATGACGCTTTCGAGACATTATTTAGTATGTGTCGTTTTACTTTCTTTAGCGAGTTGTAAGGAGCCTGTTAAAGAGCAAGAGAACATCGTGCGATCAGTTAAAGTTTATGAAATTCACGGGCCAGAGGAATTTGCGAAACGAACCTTTCCCGGAAAAGTAGAAGCTTCTCAAAAAGCAGATCTTTCTTTCCCTTTGCCAGGTGAACTCACAAAATTAACAGTTCGAGAAGGGGACGAGATTAAGTTAGGTCAGTTGATCGCTGAGATTGATCCCACAAATTATCAAATTGCTGTAGATGAAGCTAAATCAAAATGGGAATTGGCCAAAATAGAATTGGAACGTACACGAAAATTGCGTGAAAAGGATTTTGCGACACCAGCGGAATATGACGCTAAAAAAACGGCAGCTGAAGCTGCAAAAGCTCGCCTTGGTGTTGCTGAGAAAAATCTGAGCGATACTGTTTTGTTGGCTCCATTTGAGGGTGAAGTTGCAAATAGGTATGTAGACAATTTTCAAAATGTTCAAGCCAAGCAACCTGTCGTAAGACTGCAGAATAGAAAAAATATTGATGTTGAAATTCAAATTCCTGAAAGCATAGCCATCCAAACAGACAAGGTTAAAGACGCAAAGTACAATGTGGAATTTGAGACAGCGTATGGAAAACAATACCCAGCCAATGTGAAGGAAGTTGCGACAAGTGCCTCAGAAGACACGCAAACCTACGCGGTGACTTTAATTTTACCGAATCCGGAAGGGATGCTCATATTGCCAGGTATGACAGCTGTTGTTCATGTCAAAGCAGAGATCATTGATCAGGGTGAGCAAAATATTTTTGTGATTCCATCAACGTCTGTTTTCAGCGATGAAAAGGGAAAAAGCTTTGTTTGGTTGATTTCGCCACAAAGTGATGAACTCGAGAAACGGGAAGTTCATCTTGATAGGCTTTTGGGAAAAACCGTTGCTGTCAATAAAGGTCTAAAGCCTGGAGAAAAAATTGTTGCCACAGGCGTGGATTTTCTAAAGGAGGGCCAAAAAGTAAAACCCTTTAATCCAGGAGAGTAACAGTGGATGTTGGGCAGTTTTGTATAAAAAATAAAGTCATAGGCTGGCTGATCGTTATTATCTTTATGGTTTCAGGGTATTATTCTTTTCAATATCTTGGCAGATACGAAGATCCTGAATTTACAATTAAAGATGCTAAAGTTTTTACAAAATATCCAGGTGCAAGCCCTCTAGAAGTTGAACAAGAAGTAACGGATCGCATTGAAACGGCCATTCAACAAATGAGCCAAGTCAAAGAAATTACTTCGGTCTCAACGGCTGGCTTTTCCAACATTACGGTCACAATTAAAGACAAATACGATAAATACTCCCTTCCCCAAGTTTGGGATGAGCTTCGCCGTAAAGTAAATGACGTCCAGTCCCAATTGCCACCTGGGGCAGGACCAAGTATTGTGAATGATGACTATGGTGATGTGTACGGCATTTTCTTTGCGATCACAGGGCAAGGTTTTACCATGGCTGAACTCAAAGAAATCGCCAAAGATTTAAGAAAGGAACTATTGCTCGTCCCTGATGTTGCTAAGATTGTAATGAAAGGTGACATTGATGAGCAAATTTTTGTTGAGCTTTCTCAATCAAAGCTCGCGCAATTTGGAATATCAAACGATACAATTTCAGATCTTTTAAAAACTCAAAACAAGGTGATTTCGTCCGGTATGGCGACAGTTGGGTTAGATCGAATTCGTATTCAACCTACTGGTGAGTTTGCGTCGCCCGATTCAATTGGCGATTTGTTGATTCCAGGGGCGAAGAGTAAATCCTCCATCCACCTCAGAGATGTTGCTGTGATTAAGCGTGGATATGAGGAATTCCCAAAACATTATATTCATTTCAATGGAGAGCCTGCTTTGACCTTAGCTATTTCAATGGTTCCTGGGGGGAATATTGTGAAGTTGGGCGAGTCTATAAAACAAAAGCTCTATTCACTTCGATCTATGGTTCCTGCAGGTATCGAAATTACACCCATTTACTACCAACCTGATCTTGTTGATAAATCAATCCAATCATTTCTTGTTAGCCTTGCTGAAGCTTTGGCAATCGTCATCGTCGTCCTGCTCATTTTTATGGGAATTCGAAGCGGCCTTCTTATCGGTGCAACTCTTTTACTAACCGTCTTTGGCACGTTTACAATTATGTATATTTATAACATCAACCTACAACGTATATCTCTTGGCGCATTGATCATTTCACTCGGGATGCTCGTTGATAATGCTTTGGTCATTGTGGATGGGATTCTTGTTAGAACTCAGGGGGGGGAGAAAGTTATTGATGCCTCTTCAAAAGTGGTTAAACAAGTATTATGGCCGCTTTTTGGCGCAACGGTCGTTGCCATTATGGCGTTTGCAGGTATTGGACTTTCTCAAGATAAGACGGGAGAATATGCTGGATCTTTATTTCAAGTCATCCTTATTTCCTTGCTTTTAAGCTGGTTTATTGCGATTACCGTCACGCCAATGTTTTCTGATATGATCTTCAAACCCGCCCTCAAGGGACAGGTCGAGGATCCCTATCAAAGTGGTTTATACCTAAGATTTCGCAAGCTACTCGCCTTTGCAATCCGAAAGCGCATTTCAGCTCTTGTAGGGCTAGGTGGGCTTTTAATAGCCTCTCTTTATGGATTTAATTTCATCCCCCCAGGATTTTTCCCCGACTCAACAACGCCGATATTCTTTGTGGATTATTGGCGTGCGGAAGGAACAGATATTCAACAAACGAAAAAAGATGTTGAACAGATCGAAAAGTACATCCAAGGGATCAAAGGCGTGAAACAAGTTTCCTCTTTTATTGGTGAGGGGGCGAGTCGGTTTATGCTTGTCTATAGTCCGGAAGATGCTAATACGAGTTATGCGCAATTAGTCGTGGAAACCGATGATTATCGAGATTTTCCTAGAATTGAAGGTGAAATTCGCGAATATCTGACTCAAAATTTCCCTGATTCAAACCCTCGCTATAAAAACATTTCCTTAGGACCCACAAAAGATGGAAAGATCGAAGCGCGCATCAGTGGTCCCAATCCAGATACGTTAAGGCGCTTGTCAGAGAAAGCACAAACCATCATGGTTGAGGATGGGGGGACAGAAGGAACCCGTGACAATTGGCGGCAACGGGTCATGCTTTCACGTCCCAATTACTCAGAAACCCTTGCCCGATCATTAGGCATTACACGTAATAAGCTAAGCGAAGCCTTACAAATGACTTTTGGGGGTTTTCCTGCTGGTCTTTATAGAGAGCGTGATGAACTCCTCCCGATTATTATGAGGTTACCTGCGTCGGAAAGAAATAGCATCGACTCAATTTATAATCTGTTTGTTTGGAGTCCTTTAAAAGAGGTCAATGTCCCGATCCAACAGGTCGTGAATGACTTTGATGTAAACTGGGAAGACACACGTATCTACCGGCGTGATCGTAAAAGAACAATTACGGCATCAACGGATCCAATCCATGAGCCTACAGGGGTTGTTTTTGACCGTGTGCGTCCAAAAATTGAAAAGATTAATTATCCTGCTGGGTATCAGATTTCTTGGGGAGGAGAATATGAGAGTCAAACGGATGCTCAAAATGCCTTAGCCGCAAACCTACCATTGAGTTTTCTCATGATGATTATCGTTGTGATTCTTTTGTTTAGCAAAGTGCGCCAACCCCTCATTATATGGCTTACCGTCCCTCTTTCTATTATTGGTGTTACTGTTGGGCTGCTCCTCTTTAATCGACCTTTTGATTTTATGGCCCTCCTTGGTTTTCTCAGCCTGACAGGTATGTTGATCAAAAATGGCATTGTTTTGATCGATCAAATAGATCTTGAAATCGCGCAAGGAAAGGAAAAGCTTAAAGCGGTCATTGATTCAGCTGTAAGTCGTGCTCGTCCTGTAAGTATGGCCGCTCTTACGACCATACTTGGGGTAAGTCCTCTCATCTTTGATCCGTTTTTTGCCAGTATGGCTATCTTGATTATGTTTGGTCTTGCTTTTGCGACTCTTCTCACACTATTTGTTGTTCCCATTTTGTATACAATATTTTTCAAAATTTCCTTTGATTCAAAGAAAACATAAAACCAATACTTGACTCATCACTCCCTATTGCTCATATCATAGGGAAACAAATGAAAGGTTGGATATAATGCACGCCATTAAAAGTTATGTGTTGTCTGTCATTGTTATAATAAGCTTGGGAATGACAGCCAATGGTGTTGTCGCTCAAGACGCCGTGGAAGAAGAAATCATTCCATTGGAAGAAATTATGGAATTAGCAAAAGAGGGGGATGCGGATGCCCAGTATGATCTTGCCGTTAAATATGTAAATGGTGATGGCGTTAAGCAAGATCTAAAAAAAGCGGTTGAATGGTTTACAAAAGCTGCTGACCAAGGGGACGAGGAAGCGCAGTTTAATCTTGGTGTGATGTACGCCAATGGTGAAGGTGTGAAACAAAGCCATGTCAAAGCTTTTGAGTGGTTTTTGAAAGCGGCTAAACAAGGTGATCCGGAGGCTCAGTATAACTTGGGGAACCTTTATGCCGAGGGGGAAGGTACAGCACAAAATCTTGTAAAAGCCTTTGAATGGTATTCAAAAGCAGCTGAACAAGGGGACGCTGATGCTCAGTATAACTTTGCTGTGATGTATGAAAACGGTGATGGTGTAAAGCAAGATTCTGCGAAGGCCAAAGAATGGTATCAAAAAGCAGCTAATCAAGGAGAAGAGCTAGCCGTTGAGGCCTTGAAGGAAAAACAAGAGTCTTAATTATGCTTCCCTAAAATAGCTGAATATAACCAACGTATATCTTGGTGTTTCAGGGTTTGTTTCACTTCATTTCCTGAATTATTGTTATCAAACAAGTGGTTAGGGTAAAGTGTTTCATGTTTCATGAGTGTCGAGTGGGGTTAATTTATCATTAATATTTTCATGGTAATTTATAGATAAAGAGTTATTGAAGGAGAAAAACATGAAAATCAGAATTGTATGTAGCACAATTATTTTACTTTTTCTTGTTTCCTCTCCAAGTTTTTCATTTCGTATGAAATTGGGAAACAATTGCGGATTAAAACCTGAAGCTTTTGAGGTTCAAATTTGAAATCCTCCAGGAGGATACGCGTAATTTAATTCTGATGGATTTGTTGATCTCCCTTCAAAGGTTATAGAAGGAAACACGAAACTCATTGTTCAACTTCGTCCTCGTCCTCGTCCTCCTACTTCTCCTTCTCTTCATCATCATAATCCTACTGGTTCCTGGACCTTAGCAAAAAATGGCGGAATCTTACCTGTGAGTTGTAGACCGTAAAGATCACGTTACTTTCATTTTCCTAGCTCATGAAACATGAAACACTTTCTTTTATCCTATTGATATATATTAGAAAAAGGGAAATCATAGTGAAACACAACGTGAAACACGAATACGTTGTTTCGATTTAAAATTGGTGGCGAAACCATGTTCGTTGGCGTTTTGCATATTGCCGTGTATGGATAACCATTAACTCTTTGGCTTCTTCAAATGTGCATTGATTTTGGAAGTAACCCTGAAGTTCACGGAGGCCAATGGCTTTAAGTGCCGTTTCTGAAGGATTGACCTCAAGAGCTTGCTTTGCTTCCTCAATAACACCTCTGATGAACATTTTATCAATCCTGGATGCGATGCGTTTGTTCGTTTCTTCTGGGTTGAGTGAAAGGCATATCTTTTCAAATGTATAAGGAGAGGGTGGAGGCTTTTGCTTTTGCCAATAGCTGAGGGGCTTACCTGTACCATAGAAAACTTCCAGTGCCCTCATGATGCGTTGGTGGTCATTGGGTTTTAACTTTTTGGCTAAGAAGGGGTCTTTTTCTTGAAGTTCTTCATGAAGTACCTCTCGCCTTTTTTCCAGTTCTTTCCGAATTGATGGATCGATGGGAGGACAGTAGGAGATGCCCTCCATAAGGGCTTTCAAATAGAGTCCTGTCCCCCCAACAACGATAGGTGTTAATTGATTTTGCAAAGCTGTATCGATTTCGTGTGTTACAAGCTCTAGCCATTTACCAACATGAAAGTTTTCAGAAGGATCAAGAAAACCATAAAGGCGATGGGGAATGGTTTTTTGTTCTTCTGGGGTTGGTTGGTCCGTTAGTATTTCGATGTTGGAATAGATTTGAAGGCTATCTCCATTAAGGATGATGCCATTTGTTTCATGAGCAATTTTGCTGGCGAGTTGGGATTTTCCACTTGCCGTGGGGCCTCCAATGACAATGACTTTACCCAAGACTGTATATAATTCCGACGATAGCACCACTCATACAGCTCGCGATTGTTCCTGCAACCATAGCTTTTGCCGCGAGAGCAATAATTTCTTGTTTCCGCTCAGGCACCATCGTTCCGATCCCTCCGATTTGAATTCCGATGCTACTTAAATTTGCGAATCCTGCTAAAGCATAGGTCATAATGATACTGCTTTTTACACTAAAGATGCCCTTAGGTAATTCCGCGAGTGCTTTAAAGGCAATTATTTCATTTAATATTGTTTTCTTCCCAAGGAGAGAACCAGCCGATATGGCTTCCTCCCAAGGAATTCCAATAAGCCAAGCGAGGGGCGCTAATATATATCCCAAGATCAGCTGGAGTGTTACGGACTCATTCCCAATATTCGGAAGAAGGCCTAACACAGCGTTGAGGATCGCAACGATCGCTAAAAAGACGATCAGCATTGCGAGTATGTTCGTATAAAGTTTCATCCCATCGGAGGTCCCTTGGGTAACAGCTTCCATGGATCCAGAGAATTGGTAGGGAACAACAAGGTGACCGGAGGTTTCTTCCCCTTCTTGAGGAATCAGAATACGGGAAATGGTCACAGCTGCTGGAACACTAATGATTGAGGCTGTAAGGATATGCGCAATGGGATTCGGAACAGTGCCTTCCAAGATCATGGCATAAACGACCATAATAGATATTGACGTTGTCGCCATTCCTGCTGTCATGACAGTGAAGAGCTCACTTCGGGTAAACTTTCCTAAATAAGGCTTGACCAAGAGAGGGGCTTCGGTTTGGCCTAAGAAAATTTTGGCCGCTCCACACACAGCCAATGCGCCGCCGATGCCAAGAGTCTTTTGAAAGAGAAAGGAAAAAATTTTGACGATCCATGGCAAAATCTTCCAATGAAATAAAATCATAGACAAGGCGCTGATAACGATGACCATGGGTAAGGCTTGAAAAGCAAAAATGAAGCTGTATTCACCGGCATTTTCATTGGCAACATAAGGGACTTTTCCACCACCGCCTAAATAGCCAAACACAAAGCTCGTTCCAGCCTCCGTTGCATTCTTTAGAGCCATGACACCATCTCCGATCCACAAGAAAACATCTCGGAGAAGGGGAAATTTGATAACGAGTAAGGCTAGGATAATTTGGATAACAAGCCCAAAGAGGGCGGTTTTAATTTTAACTTGGCTTCTATTTTCGCTGCAAAGCCAGGCAATGAAGAAAAAGAGTGTTAACCCTAAACAGGCCTGGAAAATGAGCCACATATTATCCATTTAATCTTCCGTCCTTATCTTCTTATATGTTGTCATAAAGCATGTTTTATCCTGATGCTAGAGTTATTGATGATTTTTATAAATTTTTTTTTCGAATTCTCAGAAAAATCACTGTATACTAACGTTTAATGAAAACAATTGACCCGCATCGGATAATTTCATGATTCAAATGGATATAATGATAGGTTTTTTTGCTGGCGCTTTTTTTGTAGGTATTTTGTCCTATGTCTATCTTCAAAAAAAGAAGCTAACCTTTGCTCGGGATAAGGCTCTATATGATGATTGTCGGAGTCGGTTAAGTGATGCGGAAGTTTTTCTCCAAAAACAGGAAGAAGAAGTCAACCTTCAACGAGAGAGAAATGCGGAATTGCGGACGTTGCTTCAAAGAGCTGAGCATGAAAACAAAGAAAAAATTTCTCTTTTGGAAAATGTTCAAAAACAATGGGAAGATAAATTTAAAGTATTGTCCTCTGAAGCCCTGGAACTTACGAATAAAACGTTTCTGAATATGGCAAATGAAACCTTAGAAAAGTTTCAAGAAAATGCAAAAAATGATCTTACCAATCGCCAAAAAGCTATTTCAGATCTTGTGAAACCCGTTCATGAATCTCTGCAAACGGTTGATAAGAAAATTGTTGAACTTGAAAAGTCTCGTATGAGTGCATACTCCGTACTTAAACATCAAGTTAACGAACTTCTTTCGAGCCAGAAACAATTGAAATCTGAAACATCTAATCTTGTGAATGCTCTAAAAGCCCCTTCCGTTCGTGGGAGATGGGGTGAAATTCAACTGAGGCGCGTTGTTGAAATGGCAGGAATGGTGAACTTCTGCGACTTTGAAGAACAAGTTTCCACATCTGATGGGGAGTCTAAGCAACGCCCTGATCTCATTATCAATCTTCCAGGAGAGAAAAAAATAGTCGTTGATGCAAAAGCGCCGCTTGCGGCTTACTTGGAGTCTTTAGAAACAAAAGATGAAGATATTCGCCAGCAAAAACTTCAGGATCATGCGCGGCAAGTTCGCACTCATATTAAATCTTTGGCAAAAAGGTCCTATTATGAACAGTTTGAGCCTGCCCCTGAATTTGTTGTCCTGTTTTTGCCTGGAGAAACATTTTTTAGCGCAGCTCTAGAGCAAGATCCAAGCCTCATTGAGGCTGGAGTTGAAGATCGCATTATTCTGGCGACGCCTACGACCTTGATTGCGTTGTTGCGGGCCGTTGCTTATGGTTGGCGGCACGAACAATTGGCACAGAACGCGAAAGAAATTAGTGAACTAGGGAAAGAACTCCATAAACGTTTATCTGACATGGCGACTCATTTTTCACGGTTGGGTAAAAATCTTGGTGGCGCGGTTCAATCATATAACCAAGCGATTGGTAGTTTCGAGCATAGGGTCCTTGCAAGTGCTCGAAAATTTAAAGATTTAGGATCAGTTCCTCATTCTTCGGAAATAAATACGTTGGAGGGGCTTGATCACCTTCCACGTGAGATTCAAACTCCTGATTTAAAAAAGGCTGTGTAATTATGAAACTTCTCTTTATCTTAATTATGGCTTTAAGCTCATGTCCCTCATTAGCTGTTCTTCAAGAAGTCTCTTCAAATTCCCAATTTGAAGTAAACGCGACGCTTTATGCTAATGATATTGCTTTAATCAAGGAGAAAAGAAAAACTTTTTTGAAAGAAGGAACAAACAAGCTTTTAATCAAAGGTGTCCCAAAAGCAATCCTTATGGATAGTTTCATTTTTCAATTGTTAACACCTGCAACGTCTATAAAAGTTCTCGAGTACTCTTTTCAATCGCCCGACATCACCCGCAAAAAACTATTTGAACATTCTGTTGGTGAAAGAGTTTCTGTGTTAAACGACCCTTCGGCACCGACGCCTCATTCAGGAACATTGATTTCCCTTGATGGCGATGATGCTTTTGTAGATGCACAAGGCACAATATTTGCTGTCAAAAAATCAAGGATAGCTTTTCCCCATCTTCCCTATACCTTGGTTGCTGAGCCCATGATTATTCTAAAATTAATGAACCATACGGAGGGAGAATATTTTTTTGAAATTGGATATCTTGCCAAAGGAATTACATGGGATGCTGGCTATACGATTATTTTGGGAGAGAAAGAAAAAAATCTTAATTTAAATAGTTGGTTGAATATCCACAATCACAGTGGAATGGATATCAAAAAAGGACACTTTCGGATTACGCAAGAAAACGAGCTATTTTATGATTTAGAGAGGCCTATTAGCTTGCCTCACCAAGCTGTGAAAAATATTTCGTGGTTCTCTGCTCAAAACTTAGAGCCTACTCAAAGCTATAGAATATATCCTGATGACGATATTACCGTTGATGAAGAAGGTGTTGTCATGAAACCTGTTGTTGAAACATGGCTTTCAGTCAAGAATGATGTATCGAGAGGATTGGGAATATTCTTACCTGAAGGAATTATTCAAGTCTTTCGAAGGAATAAAGATGGATCGCTTCTCTATGTCGGTGAAAATAAAACATCCGTGACTCCCGTTAATCAAGAGCTTAGCTTACGGGTTGGTAGTACAAATGATATTAAAGCCGAAATGCGACAAACCGATTATCGGAGGTTGGGTAATCAGGTTGTTGAATCTGGATATCGTTTGGATTTAAAGAACACAACCAAATCAGCGAAACAAGTCACTGTTTTTCAAAATGTGCCTGGGGAATGGATTGTATTACGAGAGACACATGCTCATGAGGTTGTCGATAAAAGACTGAAATGGATGTTAGATATCGGTGCTGAGGAAGAAATTAGCCTGCGTTATCGTATACGAATGAACGTGAAGTAGTTTTCGCTTGGACGGTCACTCTGAGAATTTTAGATAGGATTGGGAGAGAGCTTTTGTAAAGAAGGGTCTCTTGAAGATCCATGACCAAATTTATTCTTTCCCCAAAGAACACAGACAGCTCCCAATGCACCAGCAAACATGAGGTAATAAGCGGGTATAATTGGAGATTCGAATCGGTTAACGAGATATGTTATGAGAAGAGGTGTTGTCCCTCCAAAAAAAGCGCCTCCAAGGGCGTAGCCAAATCCGATACCACTGTATCGTTCGTGTACAGGGAAATAAGATGATAAAATTGCCATGGCCGGAGCTACAAAACCTACATTGATAATCATGAGAACAACTTGTACACATACGACTCTAAAGATGCTGAGATCACTTTCAAGGAAAACGAAAAGGGGATAAGCAATGATAACGGTTACAAAAGCTGAAAAAAGCATTTGTCTCTCTTTTCCAACTTTATCAGCCAGATAGCCAGAAGTGGCCATAATAGCAACAGTAAATATGTTTACAAGTGCATGGATAAGCATGATCGTTGATGTGGGAACTTCAAGTCTTGAGCCAAGTATAGATCCCATATAAACAGTGCCCATATACAAGGGAATAAGAGTTGCAGCACCAATACCGATTGTACATAAAAGATTTCGCGTTCGTTTAGTACATACGCTCCATAAAGGAACTTTTTCAATAACTTCATCTTTGGCTCGAATAAAGTCTGGGCTTTCGTTTACTTTTGTCCGAAGGTAATAGCCCATAAGTCCCATGACACTTCCTAGTAGAAAAGGAATACGCCAACCCCATTCAGGCACAAATGGAAGGGTACAAAGAAACCCAACAGATGTTCCTATTACTCCGCCAAACATACCTGATGCGGCAAGAATTCCCCCAGCAAAAGCTTCTTTACCTTTTTTTGAATACTCAATAACAAATATAGAGGCTCCGCTGTATTCTCCTCCAACACAAAGGCCTTGTAGAAGTCGGCAAGCAACGAGGGTTATGGGGGCGAGAATGCCAATGGTTTCATAAGTTGGAAGGATGCCAATCGTAAATGTTGGAATTGTCACAAGAAATATGGCGAGAACCAGAGCGTATCTTCTGCCAAACTTGTCTCCCAAATGCCCAAATACAATCCCACCAATGGGGCGCATGATAAAGCCAGCTGCAAATGTTCCGAAGCTTGATATGACTGAAAGGGCTGGGTTGGTTGTTGGGAAGAAGAGGGGGGCGAGCATTGTTGCAAAAAAACCATATAGCATCACATCGTAATACTCTAATGCATTGCCAACCATTGCTGCGGCTATAGCTTTATAATTTTTCTTCATACACCAATTTTTTTCCTTAATGACATCTATTTTATATGTATAATATCTCCAAAAATACAAGAAGGCGAATGAAAATTAATTTACAAAAAGCTTCGTATCATATACTTAATTCCCCTCTTGCATTTTTCTTATAAATTGTTTTAATGGGATTGGCAAATAGGTTTTGTTGTGCAATACTGCAAACCTACCAAAACTGGGGAGAAATGTTGGTGAAAAAGCTTCTTAGCAAATCGATTCTTATTTCACTTTTTTGTACTTTGTTTCAGTATTATGCTTTTTCTGTATATGCTTTTTCAGCCGTCATTTTATCGCCTATTTTTTTTCACTCTGAAAGCCTGCAGTTAACAAAAACAATAGGCCTTTTTACCTTAAGTATTACCCTTTTGCTTAAACCTATAGGAAGCGTCCTCTTTGGCCATATTGGGGACAAGCGTGGGCGAAAGAAAGCATTAATTTATTCTCTGACCTTTATTACTCTTGCAACCACAGCCATTGGGCTTATCCCTACTTATGCCTCAATAGGTTGGATAAGTAGTGCATTGCTACTTTTGTGTTTGTTTACGCAAGGATTGTGTATGGCAGGACAATATGCAGGCGCAATAGTTTTTATTCAGGAGCATATGGATAGAAAACATGCTGCCTTTTCCTGCTCACTTGTTGGAGCCATAGGTGTATTTGGCACCTTGCTTGGCACAGGAACATCCTATCTTTTTTATTATCTAAATGATCTGGATTGGGAATGGCGTTTGCCTTTCTTATTTACGTTTGTCATTGGGGCAATTTTATTAGTGGCTACGAAATGGATCGACGAAACCCCTGCTTTCGTTGAAAATAAATCAGCAGCGAAGAAATTCAGGATGCCTCTGGTTGACATATTAAAAAATCACAAAGTCGTTTTACTTTCTTCTGTTTTGCTTTCAAGTATTTCAGTTGCCATGTTTTACCTTTCTTCAGTTTATCTCCCTAACTTTTATGGAAATTTGGACGATTTAGATCATCCGTTTAATACCCTAAGCTTAACGTGTATGGCGCAAGTCTTTAGTGTTATCTTTATCCCCATATTTGGGTATACCGCTGATCGATTTGGGAAAGAAAATCAGCTAAAGTTTGCAAGTTTTTCGCTAATGGTATTCCCATTCTGTATTTTTTATCTTATGACTATTTTTAATAGCATTCCCTTGCTTATTACTGGAATTCTTCTTTTAAGCACTTTCGTTAGCTTGTATGCGGGGCCTGCGCCAGCGTATTTGTCAGAAAAGCTTCCGGTTATTGGGAGGTATACAGGATTAGGCCTAGGGATTTCATTAGGTGAAGGATTAATTGGTGGGTCTTCACCTCTCATTTGTGTTGGCTTAGAGGAGGTTTTTGATTCAAAGCTCGGTCCGGCACTATACATAGTGGCTCTTGGTATTTTAAGCTATATAGGACTTTGTTTAGCGCGTAAAAAACAAAGACTTCCAAGCAAGATTAATCCCTTAACTAGGCTAGAAACAGTTGTTTGAACTTTAAAAATTTTTCTGATAAATCCATTTATATTAAAATCAATGAGTAGTATATTAGCAAGAAGTTAGTAACTTGATTTTAATATGAATTGCCATTGGCTGAAGAGAATTGCATGACGCAAGAAAATTTAAATAACAATATCCAAAAGAATAACATCTTAAAGCAAGTCATTCAAAAAATTGAACCCAAGCTACCAGAAAAGCTGCATTCTGCTCTTTGTTCATTTATCGAGATTTTCTATGATAACGTTTCTCTAGAGGATTTAACTGAACAATCTATAGATTCTCTGGTTCAAGCTTCATTTGAAACATGGGGGTTTTGCCAGGAACGGACGCCTGGAAGCTTTAAAATTAGGGCTTGCATCCAGAAAAGGGAAATTAAAGGAAATTTAGTTCCTCAAACTGTGGTCGAGGTACTTAATGAAAATATGCCGTTCTTGGTTGATTCAGTCGCAGGTGCCATTAATAGCTTAGGCTATTCTATTCGCCTTATCATTCACCCAGTTATACAGGTTGAAAGAGACCATCATAACAACATTGTAAAAGTTCGGGAGAGAAAAGAAACCACCAAGAATGGAAAATATGAGTCAATCATTCGCTGTGAAATTCCTGAGCTTATCACTGAAGGTAAACTTAAAATCCTTGAGAATGAGATCTCAAAATCTTTGTTAGCTGCTGCTGAGGCTGTCAAAGATTGGTTGCCTATGCGAGAACGTTTAAGGGAAATTATTCAGGATTTAGAAGTTCAAAAGATACCGTTCCCCAAAGATGAATTAGATGAAAATATAGCTTTTCTAAAGTGGATCGAGGACCATCACTACACTTTTCTTGGATTTTGCGAATTTACGATTAATCAAAAGTCCTCTGAACAAAAGGAATGGCTCATACCTCATGAGGGGCTTGGAATTTTAAAAGGTGGGCTTCGCGAAAAGATCACCCATCTATTTCAGGGAATTGAGTTAAACGCCAAAAATCAAAGTTATTTGATGGAATCCGGGCCACTCATCATTACAAAAACATCTCAAGTTTCCCTCGTTCACCGTCGTGATCCTATGGATTCGATTACCATAAAAAAGTATGATAAAGAAGGAAAAGTTATAGGCCTCTATGAATTTATAGGCCTCTTTACTTCTGTTGCTTACCATCGCAGTGTGCGAACGATTCCTTTATTGAGATTAAAAGCGGCTCACATTCTTGAGCGCTCCGGTTTTTCGGAAGAATGGCATGATGGAAAAACCCTTGTTCACCTTATAGAGACTTTTCCAAGAGATGAATTCTTTCAAGCTTCTGAAGATTGGCTGTTTGATACATTAATGGCAATTCTGCAGCTCCAGAATCGCCAAAGATTAACGTTATTTATTCGTCCTGATAATTTTAAACGCTTTATTTCCTGTATTGTTTATGTACCGAGAGAGAGGTACGACAGCGAACTTAGAAAAAAAATATGTGCTATTTTGGAGAACAGTCTAAAAGGGCGGGCCTCAGGTTGGCAGGTACAATTGGGAGAGCTTGCGTTTGCTCGCCTTCATTTTACAATTAAAATATTTGATCCAAAAGATACGTCCTTTGACCTTCAGGATATCAAGCGAAAGATTTTAGAAGCGTCTTTGACCTGGAGAGACAACCTACAAGAAGCATTGATTGACTCAGAGGGTGAGGAAAAGGGGCAAGAGTTATTTGAAAAATATGGATATGGATTTTCGAAAGGATATCAAGAACGCTTCGCCGTAACAGATGCAATTATTGATATTCATGAGATCGAGTCAGCATTTGAACATGCGGAGCTAAGGTCCCACTTGAACTCTTTAGACGATAACGAATCGAACAAACTCCAGTTAAAGCTGTATTCTCTTCAAGGCCCCCTTGTGCTTTCTAACATACTTCCTGTGCTCGAAAACATGAACCTTAAAGCGTTAGGTGAGATTCCCTTTGTCGTTCATCTTCCTCAAGGAGAAAAAGCTTGGGTTCATGTATTTGAATTACAAACGTGGGAAGGAGATCTTGTTGACGTTAAACGTATACGTACTAATTTTTTGGAAGGATTTCGTAAAATATGGTCAGGTGAAGTTGAAAATGATGGATTTAATCGCCTGATATTAAGAGCAAATTTTGATTGGAGAGAGTGTCAACTTATCAGGGCATACGCTAAGTATCTACGACAGTTACAAGTTACATTCAGTCAAACCTACATGGAAGAAGTTCTAGCGAAGTACCCCCACATTTGTCACTTTATATTTCAAATGTTCTCTTGTCAGTTTTCTCCAGAAAGTAAAGATAGTCGCCAAGAAGCAAGGCTAGAGATTTTAAATCGAATTAAATCATTGATCGAAAATGTTGAAAGCTTGGATGAGGATCGGATTTTATGGAAATTCGTAAATGTCATAGGCGCAACATTGCGAACCAACTACTTTCAGATCCAGAATAATGAGCCAAAGAACTATGTTTCATTAAAGATAGATTGTGCAGCAGTAAATGAAATGCCCCTTCCGCGACCTATGTATGAGATTTTTGTTTATTCTGCTTGTGTGGAAGCGATTCATTTACGTGGGGGTAAGGTAGCGCGAGGGGGAATTCGATGGTCTGATCGAAAAGAAGATTTTCGGACAGAGATACTAGGATTAATGAAGGCACAGATTGTAAAGAATGCTGTTATTGTGCCCGTTGGTTCAAAAGGCGGTTTCATTATGAAGCGCTCGCTAACTCGATATGATCAAGCCTCGTTAATGAAAGAGGTTATTGATTGCTACAAAGTGATGATGTGTGGACTATTAGATCTTACTGATAATATTCAGCAAGGTAAAATTGTTAAGCCGGACAGGGTTATCTGTCGAGATGATGATGACCCTTATCTTGTTGTAGCTGCTGATAAAGGCACCTCCACATTTTCTGATTATGCAAATCAAATTTCAGCCGAGTATAATTTTTGGTTAGGTGATGCTTTTGCTTCAGGTGGATCAACGGGATATGACCATAAAAAGATGGGAATTACGGCTCGAGGCGCATGGGAATCGGTTAAACGCCATTTTAAAGAAATGGATATAGACGCGGATCGAGAAACCCTTACAGTTGCGGGCATAGGTGATATGTCTGGGGATGTATTCGGAAATGGAATGCTTCTCTCTAAACATTTAAAATTGGTCGCATCTTTCAACCATCTTCATATTTTCATTGATCCTGATCCTCATCCCGAAAAAAGCTTTCTTGAAAGAAAGCGATTATTTGAAATGCCTCGTTCAAGCTGGTTAGATTATAACCCTGATCTTATTTCAAAGGGTGGAGGCGTGTTTGATCGAGGAGCAAAATCAATTACGCTTACGCCACAAATAAAGACTCTTCTGGATATTAAAGAAGATCAACTGATCCCTTCAGATCTGATTCGCTATATCCTGATGGCACAAGTAGATTTACTATGGTTTGGGGGAGTTGGTACCTACATTAAGTCAAAAGCTGAAAAGAACTCTGAAGTTGGAGATCGAGCCAATGATGCTGTTCGCATTAATGGTTCTGAAGCTAAAGCTCGCGTTATTGCTGAAGGAGCAAACCTCGGAATTACTCAGTTAGGGAGAATAGAGTACGCTAAAAAAGGTGGTCGGATAAATACAGACGCTATTGATAATTCTGCAGGCGTAGATTGTTCTGACCATGAAGTTAACATCAAGATTCTCTTGGGGAAAATTTTAGAAAAAGATGAAATTACCATTGAAAAAAGAGATCGATTATTGGAGGAAATGACTGACAGTGTTGCGGCAAGTGTGATCAAGGATAACTTTTGGCAAAATCAGGTCATAAGCATGGCTGAAAGCCAAGGCTTTAGCCAACTAGATGAGCAGGTCGGTCTTATGAGGGAACTTGAGAGTGACGGCTTGTTAAATCGAAGTCTCGAAGGTTTGCCAGATGAAACAGAGATTGCGAGCAGAATATCAGAAAAGTATGGATTAACTCGCCCAGAGTTAGCCGTCCTTCTCGCCTATTCAAAAATTTCATTGAAGAACCAATTGCTGAAGTCAGAGCTCCCCGATTTAAAAATTTTGCAACAAAGACTCATGAGTTATTTTCCTGAAAAGCTACAGCTCTCATATGAAAACGAGATTTTGTCCCATCCTTTGAAAAGAGAAATTACAGCGACCCTGTATACGAACAGCATAATTAATCGTATGGGAATCAGCTATATACACGAAATGAAAAATCGTTCAGGAGCCGATGGGTCAGATGTTGCAAGAGCACACCTCATTGTAAGGGATTTACTAGAACTTATTTCTCTTTGGAGAGATTTGGAATCGCTACAAACGCTCCCGTCAAATTTTCAAATGGAGCTAATGCTTCTCGTCAATGAGAGTGTTAAGAGATTTACAGATTGGTTTTTAAGATTTTTGCCAACCTATAGAGATATTACGGGCACGATTGAGTTCTTTAAACAAGATTTTGAAATTTTGCGCCACGAATTTATAAATCTTTTCACGCCTGAACAACAAGATGAGTATCGGAATAAGTGTGCTGAGTACGAACAACTTGGTCTTTCGCCTTCCTTAAGTTCAAGGATATTGTCTCTTAATCCACTTGTTTCTGCGCCAGATATGATAATGTTAAGTAAAGACTTAGGCGTAGATATAAAACGTGTTGCAAAGATTTACTTTGCCCTAGACCAACAGCTAGGTCTTGAGTGGCTCAGAAAATCAGCGATGGCTCTTTCAGGAGATAATCATTGGCAGCAAGGTGCAGCAAATGCGATTATAGAAGATTTGTATGCACACCAGAAAGAATTGACAGCACTTATACTTAAACGAAGTCGGACCCTTGAAAATATATTTACAGATAATGGAAAAATTAAACCGGAAGTTATAGACCTTTCTAGTTTAGAGTCATTATTAGATGATGTTAAAAATGCGTCTCCTATTGATTTTTCTATGATGACAGTCATGAATAGCCGACTTCGGATGATAGGATTAGGTCCATAGAGTCATTCATGAAACCACTTGGTATTTATATTCATTGGCCTTTTTGCTTATCGAAATGCCCTTATTGCGATTTTAACAGCCACGTGCGCACCTCTATTGATCAAGGTAGATGGAAGAAGGCCCTATTAAAAGAATTAGAATCCGCCGCTAATGGTTTTCAACAGCGGGTTGTAACGAGTGTATTTTTTGGGGGAGGAACCCCTTCACTTATGGATCCTGAGATTGTAGAAGCGCTGCTTGACCGTATCCATTCCTTATTTCATATAAACAATAAACTTGAAGTCACATTGGAGGCTAATCCAAGTACGGTTGAGGCAGGACGTTTTAAGGCATTTTCTAAGGCAAGCGTAAATCGCCTCTCTATTGGCGTACAGTCCTTTAATGATAAATCTTTATCCTTTCTTGGGCGGCGACATTCGTCCCAGGAAGCTTTGAAAGCTCTGGATATTGCCCAAAAATATTTCCCACGATATTCATTTGATCTCATTTATGCCCTGCCTGGTCAAACGAGAGAAGCTTGGGAGCAAGAACTTCAGCAGGCTTTTCAACATGCAAACGGACACCTTTCCCTATATCAATTAACGATTGAGCCAAATACACAATTTGCGACCCGTTTTGCAAGAGGTGAACGGATGACTTTACCAGAAGATCCAGCTGCTGAATTATATGAGATGACCGAAAAATTAATGGTAGAAGCGGGCATGCCACCTTATGAAGTATCTAACTATGCTGCAAAGGGCCACGAATGTCAGCATAATTTGCTATATTGGCGGTTCGAAGATTACATTGGTATTGGACCGGGAGCCCATGGACGTATAACGCAAGATAAAATGAAATATGCAACTTTTCGTTTTAGAGCTCCTGAAACATGGCTCACGAAGGTGGAAGAAAAAGCAGATGGGCTTGAATTATCTCAGCCACTTTCGAGCCAGCAGCGGTTCCAAGAATGTGTTTTGATGGGCTTTCGGATGACAGAGGGATTAAGCTGGAAACGACTATTTGAAGAAACAGGATGCGAAAGAAATACGGCTTTTAAAGAAAGTAAGCTTAAGGTTCTTGAAGAAAACAAATTGTTAAAGGTTACAGAAAGTCATGTGACACCAACCTTTCAAGGTCGAATGAAGTTAAACTTTGTTTTGGGATTTCTACTAGATGAGTAAGAATAATTACGTATAATAGAACATAAAAAGGGAGAATATTATGAAATGGAAGAATACGAATACGGACTGGGGTATGACGACGCAGCTATTCCATTGGGGGATGTTTTTACTAATAGTCATCCAGTACTCTATTGCCTATGCCATGACAAACTTTCCTGATTCAGATCAAAAATGGGCCCTTTACGGTTGGCATAAACAACTTGGATTGACTTTACTGATTCTCGTTTTTTTCAGACTATGGTGGCGGGAGGTCAGCCCCGTGCCAAAGGATTCACCAAAAGCCCCAGGCTGGGCACGTGTCATGAGTAAAATAAATATTTGGGCTATGTATGGCTTGTTATTTATTTTTCCTTTGAGCGGGTTATTAATGTCAATTCTCGGGGGACACTCGGTTAATTACTTTGATCTTTTCACGATTCCTGCATTTATGGAAGGACCTAACATTTTTGCCAGCTCCTCTTACTCTCTCCACATTTGGAGTGCTTATCTCCTTTTAATTTTTATTGCTTTGCATATTTTAGGGGGAATCTATCATCATTACTTCATAAAGGATGATGTGCTGCTAAGGATGCTTCCTCAGCGCGAATAATTTTTTATTGAGAATATAAAAATAGATTACAGTAACGATACCTGCGCTAATGGCAATGAACGTTGTGCCAAGCCATGTGTCAAGATAAGACCCCCAAAGGAGGCTGTTCATTCCTGCAAGTAGAGACACAGTCCAAATCAAGGGAGCTGGCTTGAAATATCTTTGATATAAGGCGTATACAATGATGCCCGAAAGGCCCGCAATAGCCAGCCCTAGGGATGAAGAACTCATAAAAGTACCAAGAAGAAATGAAAGAGCGATAACCTCACAAGCATAAATGATAAAAATGGACATTTAAGTCTCCCAAGTTTTTTGATTCAGTATATAGGAATTTTCCTAGAAATGCTTGTAAAAATTATAATCATAAAAGCTATGGAACTTTGAAATAAGATAGCCTATAAAGGTTAAAGAACCTTAAAATTGTAGGAGTTTATATGGCAGGCAGCGTAAATAAAGTCATCTTAGTTGGAAACTTAGGAAAAGATCCAGAAGTACGTATGACGCAAGAGGGCGTTAAAATTGTAAACTTAACTATAGCGACTTCTGAACAATGGCGAGATCGTGATACGCAAGAACGTAAAGAACGCACCGAATGGCATCGCGTTGTTATATTTAATGAAAAGCTTGCGGATGTTGCTGATAAATACCTTCGCAAAGGAGCAAAGGTTTATCTCGAAGGCCAGCTTCAAACACGGAAGTGGACGGATCAAAATGGACAAGAGCGTTATACAACAGAAGTTGTTCTCCCTCGCTTTCGTGGTGAGATGACGATGCTCGATAGTGCGCGAAGCCAAGGCGCCGAAGGTGATACACAAGCGCTTTACAGTCCGGCACCGTCATCAACCCCCGTAGCTCAAGAATCCCAACCAGCTATGAACCCCATTGATGATGAAATTCCGTTTTAAGTATTAATTATTATTTCATAGGAGTATGCACAGGTGAGCGAATTACAAGCCATACCTTCAGTCAACATTGAAGATGAGATGAAGCAATCATTCCTCGATTACGCGATGAGTGTCATCGTAAGTCGAGCATTGCCTGATGTACGTGATGGATTAAAACCGGTTCATCGCCGCATTCTATACTCTATGCATGAATCGGGCTTTGAGTTTAACAAGCCGCGCCGTAAGTCGGCTAACGTTGTTGGTTATGTGATTGCAAAATATCACCCTCATAGCCAAGAAGCTGTCTATGACGCCATGGTTCGTATGGCTCAAGATTTCTCCATGCGTCTTCCTCTCATTGATAAACAGGGGAATTTTGGATCCATGGATGGAGATCCGCCTGCAGCCATGCGGTATACGGAGGCTCGTCTCTCTAAGCCCGCGCACTTTTTAATTAAGGATATAGAAAAAGAAACCGTTGATTTCACTGCAAACTATGACGAAACAACGGAAGAACCATCGGTCATGCCCGCACGAATTCCAAACCTTTTGGTGAATGGAGCTGGTGGTATCGCCGTCGGTATGGCCACCAACATTCCTTCCCATAACTTAGGCGAGCTTATTGATGCTTGTTGTGCCCTTATTGATAATCCTGAATTAACTGTTGAAGAACTTTTGGAGATTGTTCCAGGTCCTGATTTTCCAACAGGCGGTTTGATCATGGGCAAACGGGGTATTTACAATGCCTTTAAGACAGGGCGTGGTTCTCTTCTTGTGCGCTCCCGAACCCACATTGAAACAGTTCGAAAAGAACGCGAAGCTATTATTATTACAGAAATTCCTTATCAAGTGAACAAAGCCAGAATGGTTGAGCGGATAGCTGAACTTGTGCACAACAAGGAACTGGAAGGAATTGCCGATCTTCGCGATGAATCGGATCGTGATGGCGTCCGCGTTGTTATTGAGTTGAAAAAAGATACCATCCCTGAGGTCATTCTCAATCGCTTGTTTGCCATGACGCCTATGCAGGTGACGTTCGCTGTTAACATGTTGGCTCTGAATGCCGGGCGACCTCAGCAAATGGGAATTAAAGAAGTTCTCGAGTGCTTCCTTGAGTTCCGTGAAGAAGTCATTACTCGCCGAACACGATATGAGCTTAAAAAGGCGCGAGAACGAGCGCACACATTAGTGGGCTTGGCGCTAGCCGTTGCGAATCTCGATGAGATGATCGCCCTTATCCGTGGCGCTCCTAACCCCCAAGCAGCAAAAGAAGAAATCTTAGCACGTTATTGGAAAGTTATGGACATTGAGCCTCTCATTCGCCTCATTGATGAGCCAGGATATCCCGTAGTTGAGGGCACCTATAAGATGTCAGAGGCGCAAGCCAAGGCCATTCTCGAGCTGAAACTTCACAGATTAACAGGTCTTGAGCGGGAAAAGATTGCTCAAGAGCTTGCAAATATCGTTGAAGAGATCAAAGAGTTCCTTCATATCTTAGGGTCTCGGGACCGTCGACTTGAAATCTCTAAAGAAGAACTCCTTGAAATGAAGGAAAATTTTGCCACCCCACGCCGTACAACCATTGAGGAAGCCGAATTGAGCGTGGATGAAGAGGACTTCATCCAAAAAGAAGATATGGTTGTGACAGTTAGTATGGGTGGATATATCAAGCGTGTACCGATCAATACCTATCGCGCTCAAAAACGAGGCGGAAAAGGACGTTCGGGCATGTCGACCCGGGATGAAGACGCAGTTTCAGAGGTCTTTATTGCCAATACCCATACCCAAATGCTGTTCTTTACAACCAAGGGACGCGTATTTGGTATGAAGGTTTACAAGCTTCCACTTGGTAACCCTCAAGCCCGCGGTAAAGCGATTGTGAATCTCTTGCCCCTTGAGGATGGTGAAACGATTTCAACGATTATGCCGATGCCTGAAGACGAATCAGCATGGCCAAATATGCATATTATGTTTGCAACTTCTTCCGGCAATGTGCGCCGTAATGCCCTTTCTGACTTTACGAATATTCGTGCGAACGGAAAAATTGCCATGAAGCTCGAAGAAAGTGATGAACTGATTGCTGTGAAATCGTGTGATGATAGTAATGATGTCCTTTTGACAACCCATAGCGGTCGCTGTATTCGTTTTGATGTGACGGCTGTGCGCCAGTTTGTGGGCCGTACATCGACAGGTGTCAGAGGTATTCGTTTAGGCAAGGGTGATAGAATCGTTTCCATGTCTATTTTGCGTCAGGTTGAATTTACGATTGAAGAAAGAGATGCCTACTTGAAACAAGCGCAACGCCTCCGTCGTCAGGATGAAGCTGAAGAAGACAATGGAAACATTGTACCCCTTCCAACAGAGCGATTTGATGCGATGGCGGCTCAAGAAGAATTCATCCTAACCGTCAGTGAAAATGGTTTTGGAAAACGTTCATCTGCCTATGAATACCGTTGTACAAACCGTGGTGGCCAAGGCATCACCACAATGGATGTAACGGCTAAAACGGGTAAAATTGTGGATTCCTTCCCTGTTGAGAATGAAGATGATGTGATGCTTGTAACCAATTCGGGTAAGCTCATTCGTTGTCCCGTCCATGATGTTCGCATTGCAGGGCGACGCACCCAGGGTGTGACTCTTTTCCGCGTTGATAAAGAAGAAACCGTTGTGTCTGTGGCACGCATTCAGGAAGATGAAAATGGTGACGATGTTGTTGAGGATGTTGAGGAGGGTGTAGCAGAAGATGTCTAGGTCTCTCCATATTGGAGTTTATCCAGGGACGTTTGATCCTGTGACCTTTGGCCATTTAGATATCATTCAGCGCGCGACCCGCATCGTGGATCGGCTTATCATTGCCGTTGCGACAAACGTTAAAAAAGGACCATTTTTCCCTATCGCAGAGCGGGTGGAGATGATGGAGGAAGAACTCAGGCATCTTTCTTTTGCGTCTCACGTTGAAGTGCTCGTCAAACCTTTCGACAAATTGTTGGTGACTTTTGCCAATGAGCAAGGGGCTCAACTTATTATTCGTGGACTCAGGGCAGTTTCTGATTTTGAATATGAATTTCAAATGGCAGGTACAAACCGTAAATTGGACCCTGAACTTGAGAGTGTATTCCTTGTGGCTTCCGAAAGCTATCAATTGGTTGCATCAAATATGGTCAAGGAAATTGCGCGTCTTAAAGGGGATGTCTCTCCCTTTGTCCCTCAAAGAGTCGCTGAAAGATTAAGGACAAAAAATGTCTCTTAAATTTGAACATGACACAGAACGACATCAATTTTATACACTTGTTGATGGGAAAAAAGCTTATTTGGACTATGTAGTTTTAGAAGAGGGAGAAGTCCTCAAGTATTATCATACCTTTGTTCCTCCTGAACTCCGCGGGCAGGGAATAGCGGGTGAGCTGGCCCAATTTGCTTTGAATTATGCAAAAGATAATAGTTTTAAAGTAAATCCATCCTGTCCATTTGTGAAATCATTTATAGATGATCATCCTAAGTTTAAAGAATTAACACTTTCGTAAATTTTTTTCTGTATTCTATTCATCATATGACTTGGGAGGTCTATGATGAAAAAACTAATCAGCACCGTATCTTTAAGTTTAATCCTTGCATTCAATACACCACTCTTGGCTATGGATGAAGGTATCGATGAAAAGTCTTCTAAAAGCGTAAGAAAATCACTTCCAAGAATTGTTTTTTCATTGGATACTAGGGGAACACCTGCGGTAGGTGCGGCTCGGATTTTGGAACTTGTTTTTGGTGCTGTTCAAAAAAAATTAAGTTCAACGGGGCTATTATGTAACCCCCAAGAAGTCATTGACCTTCTTATTGGGGCTTCAAACGGCTGCAATATCGCGACCATGATAGGATTCGGGAAACCACTTCCTGAAATTGTTAAATCCATTGAAGAAAATGCAGGGGCTATTTATCCACAAGATATTGGTACATTTTTTAGGAGGTTGGGTGGATACGGATGGAAAGCAAGATATCACAGCCAGCCTTATGAGGAAGATCTTAAAGAGATTTACGTCGAAGACACTTTATTTTCTTCTGCTAAACCGCCTATTTGCTTACTAGCATATTGTCCTGCTAAGGGAAGTTATGTCTCAATAGATAGTTTAGATACGGGTACGTTTCCAGAAATGCCAGCCTGGTGCGCGTGTCGAGCTGCGACGGGCCATCCAAAAATATATACCCCGCGAGAATTAAAACACAAAGATGGTCCTATGATTGTCCAGGATGCTTTCACAGGACCTACTGATCCCACAATTATAGCTTTTCAGAAGGCTCAAGATTGGTATTCAGGCGAAGAAGAACTTATCTTCGTTTCAATTGGAATCGGACCTCAAGAGTTTCTAAAGTTGGAAACAGAGAATTTCACGATCACCGTTGTAGAGTCAAGCACTGATAAATCAGTAACAGAAGCCTTTTTAGATGATGGAAAACGCAAGCATCATTATTTTGGACTCCGATACATGGTCAATGAATTATTGGTGCCTGATACAGTAGACTCCGTTGCACTCGCTAAAATAAATAAAGAAGCTGAAGGAGGAGTGGAGGACACGTCTGTATTTTCAAAACTTGTTGATGCTTTAGTAGATGTCATAATTAAAAGAGCTCAACAATAGGATTAAGGATGCTGGCGATGAAGAAGCTCTTCGTCTTATTTCTAGTATTTGCGCTTAACATACCTCTGGCTGCGGTGGAGCCAGAGGAGACAGCTTCCTCAACAATTTGCCCTAAGCCTCAAAAAATTCTCTGGTCTGTTGATGGAGGGGGGACTCGAGGTATTGGTGCTGTTAAGATTGCGATGGATATCTTAGAGGCTTTAGAGGCAAAGCTCGACCGTAAAATTAAGCCATTGGAAGTCATTGACCTTATCGGTGGAACATCTGCCGGGGGATTTATTGCCATTATGTTGGCTTCAGGAAAATCATTATAGGAGTGCTTTGATCTATTTATGAAGCATGCGTCAGCCATTTTTTCGGCGGGTTGGTATCAAACCATTACCAGCATTAATGGATATTGGAGTGCGAAATATGATCCTGAAACACTTGAGGAAACTCTAAAAGAAGTCTTGGGAGATTCCGTTTTAAGTGATGTCCTCATTCCTGTATTCGTCACAACTTATGTGCGCGAAAAAGATGAGTTTGTCCTTCTTGATAGTACGACACCAGAAAAGTTTCCGAGTCTTACAAAAGTTCTGGCTTGTTTGGCGACATCGGCGGCGCCTACTTACTTCCCTCGTCCAGAGTTTCAAATGGGAGAAGAGACGGTGTCAGGTGAAGATGGTGGTCTCGGTGCTAATGATCCAGCATTCCTTGTTTATGCAAAGGAAGAGCATCCACATCACCATTGCTTAAAGAAAGCAAAGGATAGGCATCCTGATCACAATTTTGTGCTGATATCTATTGGAACGGGACAATCCCTCTTACCGCCTCTTTCAAAAGATCCAGGAGCCATTGAATTTATCAAAGAAGGCATTGGTGAGACGATGTCTGCGGCTCGCGCAGCACAGGAATTGATGCTTCATACGATTCTTGGTGACGATCATTATTTCCGTCTACAATTTGAGAGTTCTGAATCGCTTGATACGACGGATCCAACGAAACTGGAAAGAATCATTGAAGCAGCCCACGCTGTTTCGAAAACAGATAGATTTGGATTTATGATCGATAAATTGGTAGAGATTATTCGTGGTAGGGAAAAGACTAAAGAATGATGGCCAGGGTGCTTCTTTTCATTCTATGCCTTGCAACGACGACATCTCTATTTGCCAAGGAAAATGACGCAACAAAAGTGTTGCTTTCTTTGGATGGTGGAGGAACACGCGCAGCGACAAAGCTTCAACTTAGAACTGAGCTCGGGGCCAACAATTACTATCGCTTTCAATTTATGAGTCATGAGCCTTTGGATACAACCGATCCGGTTGTCTTGAAGGAAATTGTTGAAAAAGGAAAAGCTGTCGCAAAAACGGGAGAATTTAAGCCCCCTATACAGCGCCTGGCCAACGTTAATCGTGCCCGAGCGTCTTCTTAATTTTTTCGTGGTAATCCTCAATCCATTGCTTTTCTTTATTTGTCAAAAGGTCCGGATTGATAAGTTTGGTATCGAGGGGGACGAGTGTAATCGTCTCAAAACCGAAATACCCTTGAGGGGTATCTAAAGCCACGACTTTGACGATGTTTTCAATACGGATGCCATACTCGCCTTCCTTGTAATAGCCAGGCTCATTGGATAGCATCATACCGGGCACAAGGGGAACTGGTGTGCCGCGTGTTGAAATGCCCTGAGGTCCTTCATGAACGCCCAAATAACTTCCCACACCATGGCCCGTGCCGTGGGCATAATTGCATCCAACATCCCAAAGGGATTGTCGCGCTAATACATCAAGCTGAGCACCTGTTGTGCCTTCAGGAAAGATGGCAGTAGCGAGGGCAATGTGGCCTTTCAACACACGCGTGTAACGATCAATCTGTTCTTTTGTGGGTTTGCCAAGTGCAATGGTCCGGGTAACGTCCGTTGTTCCGTTTAAATATTGGCCGCCCGAATCTACGAGATAAAGATTATTTTTTTCGAGAGGTATATTTGTTTCAGGCGTGACGCGATAGTGGATGATCGCGCCATGGGGTCCAAACCCCGAGATTGTATCAAAGCTCGTGTCCTGGAAATATTTCCCCTTTTGACGAAACGCGAGCAACTGATCACTAGCAGATAGCTCTGTCGTTTCACCTTTAAGTGGTTGATTTTTAAGCCACTCCATAAAGGCAACCATCGCATTGCCATCTTGAATGTGAGCCTGCTCTGCCCCCTCAAGCTCCGTTTCATTCTTAATGGCTTTTGGGAGGATACAAGGATCTCTCTCCCTTCGGGTTGGAATGTTTGCACTTTCAAGTATTTGGATAAGAGAAACAGGAGTGAGAAAAGGATCATACTGGCAAGAGCCTTTGATTTTTTTGAGGTGCTCGGCAATCATTTTGATTTCAATGATTTGTCCTTTACCCTCTTTGACATGCTTATAGGTTTTGCCATTGGCTTTCCTTAAATCGACAAAGAGGTCATACGACCCATCCTTACGAATCAAGCAATAACTATGAACAATAGGCGTGTGGGGAACATCATTCCCACGAATATTGAGAAGCCATGCAATCGAATCACTAGCTGTAATAAGGACATTATCGGCTTTGAGGCTTTCACAAATGCGCTTGCGCTTGCTTTCATCACTTTCTCCGGCAAACTCAAGGGGATGGAGACGTATGTAATCATAAGGGGCCTTGGGGCGATCTTCCCATAATGAATCAATAGGATTTGGACTAATGGGAACAAGATTGTTTCTATAGGATTTAAGTTGTTGCTCCGTAAAAAGCCAGGGATCATATCCGATTTGAAAGTTGTCGGATAGATTTTCATTGGCCCAAAGCATGGGTGTTTTTTCGGCCGTGTTATAAATTTCAAAGAAATCAGGCAATTGATCCTTGGCTTGGAGCGTATACCGGCCATCCGTAAAAAAGACAGCTTTATGAGAGGTAATGACGGCAAATCCAGCTGATCCCGAAAATCCGGTGAGCCACTCAAGTCTTCGGGCGCAGGGAGCCGTGTATTCCCCTTGATATTCATCCGTATTGGGAACCAAAAATGCATCTACGCCATGCTCTTTCATCTGTTTGCGGAGAGCTTGAATTTTATCCATGGCTTGCCTTCCTTAAAATTAAGGTGGACCAATCACCGATAAAGAGCTGCTCAAAAAGTTTTAAGCCTTGGCTGCGATATGCATCGATCACATCTTCGGCTTGGCGGTTTAAGAGACCTGCTAAAACGATATGTCCATTGGGGCGAAGGGCATTTGCGGCGTCTCCTGCCATTTGGCACAAGGGACCCGCTAGAATGTTGGCTGTGATGATATCAAAAGTTTGTCCTTTAATTTCATCAAATCCTTCACTCACTTTAGCTTTGATGAGAGAACCAATATGGTTCAGCTCAGCATTTTCAAGGGTGACGCGGACCGCCTCTGGGTCATTATCGCAACCGAGAACCTCCACATTCCATAGCTTTGCCATTGCCATGGCAAGAATTCCTGAGCCACAGCCCATATCAAGAGGGTGCTCGAATGATCTTTGGTTTGAGAGCAGGGTGAGCGCCTTTAGACAGCCTTCCGTCGATTCGTGTTGTCCTGAGCCAAAGGCAGTTGCTGCATCCACAAGGAGGGGAATCAAGTCATTTGATTCAGGCTTTTGAATATGGGATCCATAAATATAGAACTTCCCAAGATTTAAGGGGGGTGTGACTTGATAAACGGCCTCAACCCAATCTTTTTGAGGTAAAACATTACAACTAAGAGATATGCCTTTAAGTCCTTTTTCGTTCAAAAAATCTTCGATTTTATTTTTCAGAGATGCTTCTTCATCCGGATTACAAAGGGCTTGGAAGATCCATGTTTGTGGGTCTTTTTCGAACCAGGTTACGGATAGCGCATCCTCTTCTAAAAAAGCGGAAAGCTCATCCATGTATTGTAAATCAAGAGGACATTCGAGCTGGGCGAGATTCATTTGGCTTTCTCCACAAAACTACGCATGACCTTTTTGATGCCTGTGTGATCAAAATCAATTTCAAGCTTATCCCCTTCAACAGCAATGACTTTTCCATAACCAAATTTTATATGAAACACGCGCTGGTTCACTTGGTATTCCTTATCTTTAAAGATAGGGATAAAGGGCTCCGCAGCTTGCAGTCGGGGTTGGGTCATTTTCATACCGCTCCCCAGTTGGAAGCGTTCCGTATGTTTTTCTGGAAGTTCATCAATAAAACGAGAAGGAAAGCTGGACTGCCATTGGTTATGAACACGGCGATTGGCTGCGAACGTAATAATGGCCCGTTCGCGGGCACGGGTTAGGCCGACGTAAGCCAGGCGACGTTCTTCCTCAAGGCCGGCATCCCCTGATTCTCCCAGGGCCCGTTGGTGGGGGAAGAGCCCTTCTTCCCAGCCGGCAAGAAAGACGGTTTTGAACTCAAGTCCTTTAGCACTGTGGAGGGTCATGATATTAACCATATCCAGACCCGCATCTTTCGTACTTTCCATCACCAGGCTGACATGTTCCAAAAAGGTCGGAAGGCTTTCGAACTCATCAATGGCATTGACGAATTCCTTCAAGTTTTCAAGGCGCCCCGGCGCATCCGGTGACTTATCAGCTTGCCACATGCCTGTATAGCCCGACTCATCCAAAATGATGCGAGCCACTTCACCATGGGGCATGGACTCCAATTGGTTCCGCCAGCGATTAATATCAAACAGGAGTCCCTCAAGGCTTATTTTAGCTTTTCCACGGAGCTCGTCGGTTTGAATGAAGCGCATGGCTGCTTCTGTCAAAGGAATTTCTTCGAAGCGCGCATATTGATGTAGCGTTTGTAAACTGCTGGCGCCAATGCCGCGCTTAGGTGTATTCATAATACGCTCAAAAGCCAGACTATCATTGGGCTGTACAACGATCCGCATATAAGCTAAAGCATCTCTGATCTCAAGTCGTTCATAGAATCGTGGGCCGCCAATGACCCGGTAGGGCACGCCAAGGGTAATAAAGCGTTCTTCAAACTCACGTGTTTGGAAGCTGGCACGGACAAGGATGGCAATTTCATTCAGAGAGTGGCCTTTTCGTTGGAGAGCCTCTACCTCATCTCCAATAAACCTGGCTTCTTCTTCCCCATCCCATGTACCTTGGACGCGGATTTTTTCACCGTCCGATTGTTCAGTCCATAATGTTTTCCCAAGGCGTCCGGCATTTTGGGCAATCAACCCTGAGGCTGCTCCCAGGATATGGGCATTGGAGCGATAGTTTTGCTCGAGACGAATAATTTTTGCGCCTGGAAAATCCTTTTCAAACCGAAGGATATTCCCCACTTCAGCGCCGCGCCATCCATAGATAGATTGATCGTCATCGCCCACACAGCAAATGTTTCCAGATCCTTGCGCGAGTAAGCGCAGCCACAGATACTGAGCGATGTTGGTGTCTTGATATTCGTCCACCATGATGTAATGAAACTGACTTGTATACTGCGCCAGAACATCAGAATGGTCTGTAAAAAGCTTAAGGCAGAGGAGAATGAGGTCGCCAAAATCGACCGCATTTAAAACGCGAAGGCGATCTTGGTAATGGCCATAAATGCGTGCTGCCACTTTTTCAAAGTCTGCATTGGGCTCACCTACTTTTTCTGGGGTTAAAGCACGATCTTTCCAGCGGCTAATGATCCCCGCTAGGATGCGTGGGGTGAATTTTTTCTCATCGATTTCTTCGGCACGAACGATTTGTTTAATCAGGCGAATTTGATCGTCCGTATCCAAAATGGTGAAGGAGGACTGTAGATTTAAAAGTTCCGCATGGCGCCGCAGAATTCGCACACAAATGGAATGGAATGTCCCGAGCCATAAACCTTCCGTCGGGCGTCCAATGAGGGTTGCGATTCGTTCACGCATTTCATGGGCGGCTTTGTTGGTGAATGTTACAGCAAGCACTTGGGATGGCCAGGCTTTTTGGTTGAGCAATATACCGGCAAGACGTGTAGTGAGAACGCGCGTTTTTCCGGTGCCCGCGCCAGCTAGCACCAGAAGAGGACCTTCCGTGGTTTCGATGGCTTCCCGTTGAGCAGGATTGAGCGTACTTATCTGTTGTTCAAATATAGATGTGGGCGGCTCAGGGGCATCAACGGTCATAAGGTTTGTCTGTGATAATGTCATATATTGGCTTATAGCATGGACCGGCGGGCGGGGGAAGTCTTACCTGCTCCAATAAAAAACAAGCCCTATAGAGAGATAGGGCTTGTTAGTATTGAATAAAGAGATTTATTTAATTGAAATTTCCTGTGATTTTTTAGACGTAAAATTTTGTCCTCTAAATGTGCAAGTTAAAACAAATTGTGCTTTTGATGTATCCTTAGAAATGTTTTGTAGCTAACAAAAATCAAATCCGTAGTTGTGCTTAGCACTGGAAGATTTGGAGCATTGCCCCTTGTGGTGGGACTCTAGATTTTTGGGCAATGTTATACAAACGTTGCCTGCTTGAAGAACACCACCTTGCGTTGCTGATTTTTTACGCTTGGCCATCATTTTCTTTTTAATAGCAACTGTATTTGATGCAGAGACAGGTTGACCTTTTGTACATAGGGAGGTTGCTTTAGCATAATTACATTGGTTCGAAGAAGTTGGTGCAGAAGAACACCAATATTGGTTCATTCTTGGACCACAAACATAGTTGCTCCCGCCGCACATGCAATTCGCATATTCCTTATTACAGAGTGTTTGGTTACATGAATTTGAAGGTGATGGTGGAGTTGTGATGTGATAGGTTATGTTATTAACACAGTAAGTAAGTCGATAATAGCTTTTTCCATGGTGACCCTCATGGTGGGATCTATCATCATAATACACGGTTGTGTCGAAACTAACTGGCATATTGTAGACGCTTGAGCTTTTGGGAAGAGCCCCTGATTTGGTTTGAACACCACTTGCGTTAACCTTGACGTGACCACATTTATCTGTGTTCGAACTTGCCATAGCACCTTCACCCGAGAGCAAAAGTAAGCTCATTAAAATTAATAATTTTTTCATCGTAAGTTTCCTTTTTGTTATTCTTTGTTAAAACTTACAAGGAAACACGTTAAAAAAAGGTTAATGGTAGGGGCTTAGGCAATCTTAATGTTACGCTCATAGGATCAAGTATATTTAAGTCCTTCAATTATATTGACAAGCTATTATCATTGTTTATTAATTCAAAAATATTAAGGACAAAAATAACAATTTTTTTGCATCTATTTATTTTGGGAGGTCTCATGGTTTCGTCCAGCTTAGCAGATAATCTTAAAGACCAACTTATCTCTCATTCGGAAAGCCCTGAAAGCAAAGGGACATTGCAAGAGCTTCGACATACCCTTCTAAACAAAGAGTCAACCTCACTATCTCAGGATGAGAAATTAAGAATTTTTGATGAGCTCACAGCCTTTCCTCTGGGTCGATTTCTTTTAAAAAACAGGGGACTCAATGGATATTGGACATCGTTTGTCATTCTGCACGGACCCCGGAAGTCCGATAAAACACCCCTAGAAGAATGGGTCGTGACCCGAGCGCCTGTCGTGCGGGCAACGCAAGAACGATTTTCTATTTTCCAGAATGAGGTTCAAAAACGTTTGAAGCCAAATATGAAATTGGCTTCAGTTCCTTGTGGCGTGATGGATGATTTTTTAACGTTGGATTATAAAGATTCTCCGGGTGTTCAAATCCTAGGAATTGATTTGGATCAGGAATCTTTGGACTTAGCCAAAGAAAATGCCCAAAATCAGGGCTTGTTAAGACAATGTCGATTTGTCAAAGAAAACGCTTGGGCTCTTCAGCATGAAAATGAATTTGATCTCATTGTGAGTAATGGGCTTAACATTTATGAAAAGGACGACCACAAGGTGGCTGAGCTTTATCGCAATTTTGCGAAAGCCTTAAAACCAGGCGGTATGCTTATTACAAGCTTTTTAACTCCACCCCCAGCTTTCTCAGAGGATTCTCCCTGGCAAGATGTGGATATGGCAGACCTGAAGAAACAAAAGGACATTTTGAGTGAAGTGGTTCAGGTTGCTTGGCAAACCTTCCGCAGTGAACCCCAAACAATTCAGCAACTTGAGGAAGCTGGCCTGCATGTTATTGATGTGCGGTACGATCGACAAAAAATGTTTCCGACGATTGTGGCTGAAAAGCTATAGACTTACTTACTTGGCTTAATAATATAGATACTGATTTTATAAATTTCTCCGTAGTTATTACTTAGATGGTTAACACGGAAAGAATTGCACCTCTAATTTTGATAATAATGTAAAAGGCCCAAGAGTACGATTCTTGAGCCATATACATCCGATAACAATGTACGAGGTAAAAAATGAATAAATTAAACCAAAATGTCAATAGGGGCGTGTTATGCTTAACAGCCCTCTTCTTAGTCCTTAATTGCGATGCAAATGCAAGATGCAATGGAAAGGATCCCATCAATGATTTTGACTTGGATGCTATTGAAATGGTGTGTCCAAAGAAACAGCCACAGCAGCCCCAAGAGGTGGGGGGGGAGGGTGAGGTTCGAGCAGTACATTCAAAGCATTCAGTCAAAAAAACGGCTAAGAAAGCAAGTAAAAAAGCCGCATTAACAACTGCGATGGAGTATGTAAAAGAAGTTGATGAAGCTGAAAGGCTTGCGAAATCTGTTTTAGCAGGTGAAAAAGCAGCCAAAGGAGAGATCCCACTCATAAGAAACAATATTATGCAAGCGGCTAGAGCAGCTGCATATGAGGTTGCTTTCGAAGAGTATGAGGATCATGAGAAAGCTCAAAAGCTTGTCGATTCTCTGAAATTTTCAAAGCGGTTGAAAAAGGGCAATAAGGTAGGTAAAGGCGAAATTACCAAAGTTACAAATAATAAACCAAAGGTGGCAACCTTAGGTGATATCAAAGGAAAAGAACCTGATGTGACCGTAAAACATGTCATTGTCCATAAAAAACCAGAGAAAGCGAAGAGCTCTAAATTACAGAAAGCCAAAAAAGGCTTGGGTATTCTTGGTACGGGCGTAAAGATCAGTACGGCCATATTGGGAGCTGGGCTTAAAATTGTAAAGGTTATCGCGCCCTTGATTTAAGATCAAAAAGTCTAAATGAAAGAAAAGAGTGTATAAGAGCATACACTCTTTTCTCAATATCCTGAAGCTCCATGAACAATTGATTAGATCAATTTAGCAAGGGTTTCCTTGGCATGTTTGGTTCCGTAAAGAATACGGATAAAAAAAATTTATCCCTATGTTACGCATTAAAAGAATAACGTGGAGGATATGACCCATGAAACTTGATAAAAAACTGGTTCTAATTTCCTTAGGTTCCGCCCTTGAGTATTACGATTTTGTTTTATATGGGCTTCTTGCAACCTATATCAGTAAAACATTTTTTCCTGAAGTAAGTAGTACTGCACAGTTAATGCAAACGTTTACAATTTTTGCTCTTGGTTACCTGATTCGCCCTCTTGGAGGAACAATTTTGGGGATCATTGCTGATAGATATAGTAAGGTAAAAGTATTTGTATTTTCGATTTTACTTATGGGTATATCAACTTTCGCAATTGGAATCATACCTTCCTATAGCCAAATTGGTATTTTCTCTACCATACTCTTAATTCTTGCCAGAGTTGGTCAAGGAGTCTCCTTTTCCTCTGAGCTCCCGGGAGCCGTGACGTTGATTAGTGGGAGTCATTTTAAAACGCAAATAGGACGCTCAATCGGCTTTCTTATGGCCTCAACAAATTTTGGATTTATCCTAGCGTCTCTCGTTGTGTATGGAATGCATGCGCTTCTGAATGAAACTGAGGTTGAGCAGGGGGGCTGGAGAGTTCCTTTTATCATGGGTGGGATATTTGCCTTTATTAGTTTTTATGTGCGTCGAAGCCTCGAAAACTCTGATGAGTTTAAAACGATGTTTGCCACTAAAGCTAAAACAAACACAAGAGCTTTTGTTTTCTCAATCCTAAAGAATCATGCAAACTCAATCTTTATTGCGCTTGGTATTATGAGCATTATTTCAAGTGGAACAATCTTCCTCATCTATTTATCTCACTTTGTTGAGGATGCCTTTCATTTCGAGTCCAAAGAAGTGAGTTTTTACTTTTTTAGTGGATTGGTCAGCTTCATTATTTTTTCTGGGGTAGTTGGAAAAGTTGTTCAAAACTCTCATAAAAAGCGATTGTTTAGTTTTGCCCTCATGACTTTTCCGATGGTCCTCTACTGTTTTTTGCACCTTATCAAGCATACCTACACTTATCCCGGTATGATATTAGGCCCCCTTTTCATCGTGTATGAAATGTATATGGCAATATTTTTTACAATTGGTTTGAGTTTTATTTCCGAACTCTTTCCTTTTGGCCAAAGAAATACATGTATTGCTTTTTGCTACAACACTACATTTTCAGTGGCATCGATGTTACCGATTTTCTTTTCTCATTTTACGTCTTTACCCCTCAAGATTGACATAATCGTTTCTACATTTTTATTGATCAGCGTGATTGCATTTCTAAGTTGCTATTTATTTTTTAAGGAGGATTACAAAAATGAATCAAAAGCAACGCGAGCCTAGCAAAACATCTCTAAAATATAGACTCATAAGTAAGGAAGATGTTGATGAAGTTTTTGAGATGGTGCGAAGTCAAACAATATACGAAGGCTTAGAGAAAAAATTTAAGCTTACGAAAGAGCAGTTATCCAATTACTTGTTCGGCGCAAGGAACTGGCATTGTTTGGTTGTTGAGGATTCTTCTTTTGATACATTGGCAGGCTTTATTTTATATACCTTTGCCGATTTGAATCGTTCATTTCATCTCGCACCGCTCGTATATGTTGATCATATTTATGTGAAGCCGCACTACCGTAAAAAAGGTATTGGAAGAAATTTAATTGATCACTTAAAAAACCTTTCAAAGAAAAAAGGTGTGAACAGAATTGAGCTGCTTTGCATGAAAAATAATTCTTGTGGCCAGCAATTCTATAAAAGTTTAGGTGTTGAAAAAATAGATTTTATTGATTTTTATCGCATTCAGGTTTAAGAAAGTTCAATTTTTTCTCAATGCTTCGACTGATTAAGTTTATAAATTAAACGATCGCGATGGGGAGACTTTTCAGAATAATAAAGTGAATGATACGCTAAGGCTTCTTTGTAGTAATCTCGGCTTTTTTTAATAAAATCATTTTGAGGTATATCAATTTTTGATTTATCTAAGTAAATGTCCCCTATCAATTCCAATGATTCGACGATTTTGGGATAGTTTTGTTTTTTATAAATTGCTAAAGCAAGATTTGTATATTTTTCAGCATCTTCATAGGATTTTTTATCAAAAAAGAGACGACCCATTTCAAAGTAAATCCACGCAATTTCCGTGCTATCTTCTTTATAATGAGCTTTGAAGCCGTGCAGAGCCCTTGCAAGATATTTTTCCGCCTCTTCAAAATTTTGAAGTTTCGTTAAGGTCGTTCCAAGGTGGCTGGATGCCCAAGCTAAATATATGGGATGATCAGGGACTTGTTCCACATAAATGGCTAATCCACTTTCGATAAGCTCTTTTGCCTCGTGATATTTTCCTAGCTGATTATATACATCTGCTAAATAGACAAATGTTCCTGCTAAATTAATATGATTTTTGGGAAGCCACTTTTGGCAAATCTCAAGGCCTTTTTCTATCAAAATCCGCCCTTCTTCATAAAAACCGAGTTCTCTGTAAACTGATCCTAAAAAAACGAGTGGCCACACGCGCATAAAGTGATCTTTAGGGAGCTTTGTGTTACAAAGAGAGAGGCTCTCTTCTAGTATTTTTCTTGCTTTTTCATATTCACCCAATTCTCTGTAAACAACTCCTTGAAAAACCAAAAGATGAGCAATTTTAAGCGAGTTTTTTGAAGCGTATGTTTTATACATCTTTATACTATCATCAAGTAGATTCCTTGCTCTTTTGAAATCGCCGAGATCTCTATATAAATAACCAAGATTTCCAAGGACTTTTGCAACCTCTGCATAATTTTTAGAATTATATTTTCTATAGATAGAAAGTGATTTTTCGAGGTACTCTTTAGAGAACTGGTGCTTTCCGGTTTCACGGTATATCATTCCTAAAAGGTGGTTTGCTTCTCCAAGCTCATTAAAGTTTTTGTGATCATCATCTCCAAGGATAAGAAAAACTCTTTTTAAAAGAGATTCAGCGCTTGGGTAGTCTCCTCGATAAAAATAAAGCCCGGCCAGCTTTACACTCACGAGCACTTTTGCATGGTCTGAAAGAATGTCAGAATGTTTCATAAAAAATTTACAGTGATTTAGAAAAGCTTCTATTTTATAAAAATCTTCCTGATCGATTATTTTGCCGACATAATCGGAAAGAAGATATGAGATAAAATTCATTCTTTTAATATCATGATAAAGATCGAGTTGCTTGACGAGATAGGTAAATGAAATTGCTTGAGTACTGCGATGCATAGATAAGGATGTAGAGGCTGAACCGGGTGAGTTGTCTATAATTAATGAATATTTTTTTAGGTGATGAATAAAGTTATCTACGACAACACTTTTCTTATAAGTCTCTAAAAGATCTCTATGAATGTTTTGTGAATCGAGGAGGCATATAAGCAAAAGCAAATCTTTGAAATCATCGTGTGCATTGATGATGTGCTGTAAAGCTAAAGTGATGATTCCACTTCGTGTTTTTATATATTCTCCTGATTCTTTTAAAAGATTTTCTTGAATTATTTCAAACTCTTTTTTGTTTTGAAATAAGTTATCTAGGTATGTTTTGTGAGAGACACCTGTAGCTTTTAAATAGTATGCTGCGATCGATATATCTAATGGAAAGGGAGGTATGTTTTCTAAAAATTCTATGGAATCTTGGAGTTGATGCATGCTTTGTGAGGATGTCCCTCCGTGTGTCATGATTTGTGAAAAAAGAGAAAGCTTTTCGGAAGGACTCAATTCCTCAACATAAACAGAGCAGTCTAAATAACTGTTATGCAGAATGTTGCTATTTCGAGTTGTAATGATGACTTTTCCATTGCCCCATGTTTGAGAGTCCTGAGGAAAATATTTTTTTATATCTAAAAATCTTTCGACGTTGTCCAAAATTAAAAACCAGCTTGAGGACGCTTTTAAGTGTTCCTTTACAAAGGGGATAATTTGTTTTTCTCTTTCTTCAGCATCTTTAATATCTTGTATGCTTTTTAAAACCTTATGATCATATTCATTTTTAGCGAGCAGTTTAGCAAGTTTCTCAAAGGAAGATCTGAGAGATTCAATTGTTTCAGCATTTGCTTCCCAGATAACGCTGTCCTTCTGATGGTCTGCAAATTGTCGAGCAAGAGTTGTTTTCCC
This sequence comes from uncultured Alphaproteobacteria bacterium, assembly GCA_964474215.1. Classification (GTDB taxonomy): domain Bacteria; phylum Pseudomonadota; class Alphaproteobacteria; order UBA9655; family UBA9655; genus UBA9655. Next base: position 4,969 of record CAYYRQ010000003.1, on the reverse strand, counting down.
CGCTCCTCCTGGCCCAACAAGAGCCACAGTTTGAATGCCGCCTTGTTTTTTAAAGTTATCATTGATTTGATTTATCAGGTCAGGTCGGTGGAGCAAAACGGAGTTGCTTGGAATGACTAAGTCTGATCGAAATGAAGGTGTTTCGGGTCGTTGGTTCCAATAAAAAAGAAGGAGCCCAATAAATACAATCCCACTAGAAAGCCATAAAATGGGTTGAATCTTACCCTTAAGCTTATACTTATCTTGATTTCTAGAAGTTTTGTTTGGGTCAGTAGGGGGTGAGGTTTCGTAGATAGGATGAAGCTTTTTATATTTATCCTTAAAATCGGAAATGCTTTCATCAAGCTTTAGATTGGGAATGATTTTTTGCAGCAATGTGAAGAATGAAAAATAATAATTTTCATTTTTTGTAAAATCGATAATCTCAATACCCTTGATTTTCTCCAGAGTTCCTATCTGATTTGTTTTCTCTTGCAAAAGAATTACAGTTTTCTTTGAATTTTGTCCTGATTTTTTAAGAATGCCTATAAGTTCTTCTTTTGTTAATGCATGTGAAAGAATACAAGTAACAAAGTTTCTCTCTTTTTTTTTGGCAGCCTTTGCGACATTGATGCCGACAAGCTCCATATGAGATTTAAGGAGATTAAAAAGGGGAGTCTTTGCTTTACTATTTATAAGATAGCAGGTTAGCTTGTTTTCGTAGTTTAACTTTGATAGGTCTTTTAAACTTTTTTCAAAGAGTAAATTTATTCGTAATAGAGAATAATACTTTCTCAGTAGAAGGTGCTTATCAGAGGCTTCAACAAAATCAATGATGTCTTCTCGTGAGTTACGCTCAAGTTTAAACATAATATTGCGAATATGGGTTTCAACCGTTCGTGGATCAATCGACAAGAGAAGTGCAATTTTACTTGTTCCTCTTGCATTTAAAAGACAGGCTATGACATCAATTTCACGACGCGTAAAATGAACATTCTGTATAAGAGATAAATGTTTATCATAAAGCTCTTGAGGAAAAAGAATTTGATTTCTGTGCATAAAGTAAGGATTAATCCTTATAGATTTGATTAAAATAATTATATCCTAAGATTGAAAAAAATCTCTATTAGGTATTTCATCTACGTATTTTCTACATAGATTAGCTCATTTACAAGGAAAAAAAATCAATCAAATTCACCTTGTTTTGACTTAAATTTTTATTCTCCATCAATCTTTTTTTTAAATACCCGAGTATTATACGGATACTCATTGTTGATAACAGAAGAGAAAATGCCAAACAGGAACCTTATTTGTTTCCCCCCCTCCAAATAAGGTTCTTTTAATAAACAAATGAGATGAGGAAAATTTGATAAAACAGAAAGCATGTCATTCGGTATTATTATTAATCAAAGGTAAGAGTGTTGACAGCAGAGCGGTTCTGTAAAAAATAGTCTTATCATCAGAAATTTTAGAAAGCTTTGGGGGTGAAGAACGAGATTAAATTCATAAAAGGTTTAAGAAACATTTGAAGGTAAATGTATGGAAGCAGCTTTAAACAACTCAATCAAGGCCATCATTGATTTTAATGATTCCATAAACGATCAGGTTATGGAAATATGCAGGCCTTTATTTAATTGCTTAGGGATAAGTTATTTTGAATATGATAAAATCACCAATGACGGAAAAGTTTTTTATATTTGTACGAATCAAGATTGGCTGAAATTTAGTTTAGAAGAGCAAATGTTTGATGATACAGAACATGTTTATTTATGTTCATTGGCAAAAAAATATCAAAAGCGATATGCTTTATGGAGCAACCTAAAATTAGATAAAACATTTTTATTATCCCAATATCAGCAGTTTGATGTGTGGAATGGGCTCACAATTAATGAAATTGAAAGCGAAGCCTTTAACACCTACTCATTTGCAACGTCTTGTGGTCAAGTTAAGTTAGACGAATTCTATATTAACAACATGCCTCTTTTCGAGAGGTTTATCGTCTATTTTAAACAAAAGCTTTCATCCATATTGGATGAAAATCATGAAAAATATTTATTTTCAGCTACGCCTCTTGATGAGAGTGTTGAAATACGACATGAGGATGACCAACTTCATCTAGAAGTTGACAATTTTCTTAAGCAGACAGAATTGGATAAATTTACTGTAAAGGTAAACCAAGGCCTTGTACAAATTTCAAAAAGGGAATTCCAGTGTTTGCAATTGCTAAGCCAAGGAAAGTCAGTAAAAGAAATAGGGGCGGCACTCGAGATTTCTCCGCGAACCGTTGAAACTTACGTGAATTTTTTGAAAAACAAGACGGGATTAGTTTATAAAAATGAACTCATTGCCTTTTTTCAAGAAAGTCCCTTGCGGTGGTATAAATATATGTAAGGTTAAAAACTGTGTTCGTCTAAGAACTCCTGAATGGCCATATTCACATCTTCTGGAGCGTCTAAAGATAGCCAAGGGCCTGTGCCAGGCAAACGTATTGTTTTCACTTGGGGGCAGATTTTGTTTAAGGCTGATTCTTGGCAGAATGGATGTTCTGATTGAGCGTGGAGGATGGGAATTTTACATTGAGAGAGTTTTTCTCTTGCCAATTTATCCCAATCCAAAAGCCCTGTATAAACATCTGCCAGTGTTTTTCTCTTAATCCTTTGAAAGGATGAAATGGCCATTTTCTTGTGTTGTTGGTTCTCATTTTTCATAACGTTATTTACGAGGTGTTCAGCAAAGCCCACAAAACTTTCATCATTGAGTTCAGCAATATGATCTTTGATTAATTGAATCACCCATTTATCCATAAGCAAGGGGGGGTCCAAAAGAATGAGAGCTGAAACGCTTTGAGGGCGTTGGGCACTCATTTCGATGCCGATGCATGCGCCATAATTAAGACCGATAATAATGGGAGAAGTTAGGCCAGCTTTGTCAGCCTCTAACCAGAGATCTTTTGCAATATCTTCTACTGAGGCTTTAGGGGTATCACTATTCTTTCCATGCCCAGGGAGGTCAGGGCTAATTGTTTTTAAGCCATGTTGCTGAAGCATTTGGTATTGGTCGTCAAGAAAATGGCTGCACCCTCCCGCATTGTGAAGAAGAATAGCTTCATTATGTTTCGTTTCCATTGTTATATTATTCTTTCTCTTCTAGTATCTCTGAATCTGTGTATCGTAATTTGTAAGATCCATCATCACGCAAACTTTTCGTATCAGCTTCATGAAAGTCCGAATTTTCCATTGCTTCTCTTAAATCAGTAGAGTTTAATATGTGATACATATTTGCGTGAAAATCCTTTTTTATTAAATGTGCTGTTATAAGCGTGAAAGAAAGCCCATCATTGAGCATATATATTTTTTGAAGAGCTGCTTTCAATGGAACGCCAGACCGAAAAGCATCTATAAGCTGATACCATAGGCTTTGTTGTATTTCACTGAGTTCAGGCGCTCTATGTTTAGGAACTTTCCCCTTTTCGTCTGTCGGATAGTCTTCAAGTCTTTTTTCAACAATTGATGATGCCCATTGAACTTTTTTACCCTTGGTATTTTTTTCCTTCTTAAAACATGATTTTTTGGGGTTAGCTTTTACTGGAATTTGATTTTGGGGGGACTCAAGCCATGCATTAACCTTTGACTCAAGAGAGGAAAAAAAGTCCTAAATATTCACAGGATGAAGACCATTGGACAAAGAGGGTATTAATAAACATTTTGAAGGGAAAATGCTTAAGAACGACGTTTCGATAGCTTTAAGAATCTCCTTAAATCGCTGATGGTAAAAACGAGGAAGTAGTTGTTCTTCCTTTAAGAAAGCATTAGCAAGGACAAGTGCTTCATATGTCCTTGAAAAGGATTTTTCTTCACCACAAACAAAATAGGAAGGAGTTATCTTTTCTTGCTTTATGTCATCTATGATTTGCAAAAGCTGGCCAAAAACTTCCATCACAAGGGAAGAAAATTGAAAAGGCAGCTTTAATAGGTAAGCTTCATTAAAGTTGTCCTGAGAGAACCACATGCGGCGATGATTTTTGGCGAAGATAAATCGCAAGGCTTGCGTATAATACTTGAGATATGGATTTATAAATGTGGACTGGTCATTACTGAATTTGGCTCTTGCGGTAAGAATATGTCTAGCATTTTTTAAGTGTTTTAGCTGAAAGTCGAGCCACCCTGCTGACATGAAGTGAAGCAAATAGAGGGCTACCATTATATTGTTTTCTTGAGTTTCTTTAATTAATGTTTGCTCAAATTCAGCTTTTGATTTTCCCGCAAACATAAGTTCAATTCCTGGAACATCGATACCCAGTTGAACAAGGTGCTTAATAGCCAGAGAGCCATTTATTTCTTCATCGGGAGGTCGAGGTAAAGACAGCCCATGAGTGATTTCTTCTTTAGGATGTTCGTTATCATCCAATGCTAAAGACCCACAAGGGACGAATAAAACAAACAAGATGAGTGCTGGTCGAAATATCATATGGGAATACTAGAGAAAAAAATTGTATTATCCAATAGTGAGAACCGATCCTGTCAAACTGTTAGCAGACGCTTTCTCGATTTTTATTTTTAAATGTGTGAACAATGATCAATTATGCGCAGTGATGAACATGGCATAATTGATCACGCCTAAAAAAGGATGTTACCTTGTGTTTTACGAATTTGTCTTTCTAAGCTTCTCTAAGAACTTGGGATTCTTGAGTGCTTCCTCTAAAAGCTTCTCACTCTCTCCGAATACAACAACAGCTTGATCAACCTGTTGACTAAGTTCTCTTGATTTTTCTTCACATTCATCTATGGATTCTGTTAGCCCTTGTACAGCTGTTTCTAATCTTGATAAAGAAGAATTAAATTCACCCATTTCTCTATCCATACCAAAAAGTAGGGTTGGTGCAGACAACATAATCATAAATGAAGTAAGTAATTTGAATTGGTTAAACAAAAATGACATAAAAAAATCTCCTTAATTTTTTAAAAGTAGATATTAATCTATAATGCTAAAG
>CAYYRQ010000002.1:0-161609 GCA_964474215.1 uncultured Alphaproteobacteria bacterium | reverse complement strand
TTGCGATTCGCGAAGGGGGTCGTACAGTTGGCGCAGGCGTCGTGGCGACAATTACGAAATAAATTAAAGTGTATGTTCGCATAAGGTGTGCGTAAAGGAAGTGTAGAATGAACGAAGGTCAAAACATACGTATACGACTCAGAGCCTATGATTATCGGGTGCTGGACCAATCGACCAGTGAGATCGTAAATACGGCAAAAAGGACAGGAGCAAAAGTTTGTGGTCCAATTCCATTGCCGACGAATATTGAGAAGTATACAGTGTTACGCTCACCGCATGTGGATAAGAAATCTCGTGAACAATTTGAGATGAGAACGCACAAGCGTTTGCTGGATATAACTGAGTGGTCGCCCCAAACGGTTGACGCGCTTATGAAGTTAGACTTGCCAGCCGGTGTAGATGTAGAAATTAAACTCTAGAGGTATGAAGCAATGCGAACTGGACTGATCGCTGAAAAATTAGGAATGAGTCGTCTATTGACGGAAAAAGGTGAGCATATTCCTGTGACACTGTTAAAAGTCGATAACTGTCAAGTTGTCTCAACGAAGACAAATGAACGAGATGGCTATACGGCTGTTCAACTTGGTGTTGGAACAAGAAAGAGCAAGCGTGTCTCTAAAGCAATGCGTGGTCATTATGCGAAGGCAAAGGTTGAGCCAAAGGCAAAGCTTGTGGAGTTTCGCGTTTCCGAAGATGCACTGTTAAAGGTGGGAGATCAGATCTCTGTAGAACACTTTGTTGATGGTCAGTTCGTTGATGTGGTTGCAACGAGTATTGGTAAGGGATTCGCAGGTGCAATGAAAAGACACAACTTTGGCGGTCTACGAGCAAGTCACGGTGTCTCTATTTCCCATAGAAGTCATGGTTCAACTGGACAGCGCCAGGATCCTGGAAAAGTTTTCAAAGGTAAAAAAATGGCTGGACATCTTGGAGCTGAGAGAGTCACAATTCAAAACCTAAAGGTCATATATACGGACTCTGATAAGGATATAATAATAGTTGAAGGTGCTGTACCAGGAAATAAAGGTGGATTTGTCATCATACAAGATGCTGTTAAAAAAAATCAGAAGGATTTGCCATTTCCAGCAAAACTAGTTGGTTCAGCATCAGCCAAATCTGATGAACAAGAAAAACCAAAGCAAGAAAGCAACCCAGCCCATGCTGAAGAAAAGTCACCTGCGCAGGCAAGCGATGCGTCAAATCCAGTTGAGGAAAAACCAGCCGAAGTTGTTCAGCCAAATACAGAGAATCAGCAAGACTCAGGGCAAAGTAATGATCCTGAAAAATCTTCGAGTGACGAGGGACAATCATGAAGTATGAAGTAAAAAATTTAGAAAATAAAACAGTTGGAGATATCCAGCTTCAAGATACAATATTTTCTGTTCCATATCGTCAAGACATAGTTGCAAGGATGGTTCAGTGGCAGCTTTCAAAGCGTCGTGCAGGAACCCACGCTACGAAGGGCGTTAGCCAAATCAGTGGTACGACCAAAAAACCCTGGAAGCAAAAAGGAACTGGACGTGCACGCCAAGGAAGTTTGAGGTCACCGCAATTTCGAGGCGGCGCTGTTATCTTTGGCCCTCTCCCAAGGGATCACGGGTACAAATTACCAAAGAAAATAAGGCAGCTTGCTTTAAAAACGGCGCTCTCAGCTAAAGCAAAGAGTGGCCAACTTTTAATATTAGAAGATTTTAAATCTGGAACTAAAAAAACAAAAGACCTTCAGCAGAAGCTTACAAAATTGGGACTTAGTTCAGCGCTATTTATTGATGGAGCTGAGGTGAATACTGATTTCGAGCGCTGTGTTTCAAATCTTCCCGGAGTTGATTTGCTTCCACAGCAAGGGATTAATGTGTATGATATCGTTCGCCATGAGCATTTGGTCTTAACGAAGGCTGCGATTGAAAATATAGAAAGTCGATTAAAATGAGCAAAGCAACTGATACAAAAAAACGCTTAAGAAAACAGCGACTCTATAGCATCATTCGTGCTCCGTTGGTAACTGAGAAATCAACGCAAGGAAGTGAGCTTAATAAGTATACATTTTCAGTTGCTTTGGATGCGACGAAAAATGAAGTAAAGTTAGCTATTGAAGAAATTTTTAAAACCAAAGTTGAAAGCGTAAATACCCTAGTAAACAAAGGGAAAACAAAACGATTTCGCGGCATAAAAGGTCAACGAAATGATCGTAAGAAAGCGATTGTAACCTTGGCTGAAGGAAGTTCAATAGATATTGCGTCAGGAATATAAAATGAGTTTAAAACAATATAAGCCAGTGAATTCATCTCAAAGGGGACTTATTCTCGTTGATAAGAGCTCTCTTTGGAAAGGGCGCCCTGTTAAGTCGCTAACTGAGGGGCTGAACAAGACAGGTGGGCGCAATGTCCATGGTCGTATTACAACCCGCCATATAGGCGGCGGGCATAAGCGTCGGTATCGCATGATTGACTTTAAAAGGATACGTTGGGATGAGGAAGCTGTTGTAGAGCGAATTGAATATGACCCAAATCGGACCGCTTTGATAGCACTTATAAAATATTCTGATGGAGGTCAATCCTATATCCTTGCGCCGCAACGTTTGAGTGTTGGAGATAAAGTCATTGCTGGTGAAAAAACAGATATTAAACCCGGTAATGCAATGCCATTGAAAAATATGCCAGTCGGTACGATTATTCATAACGTAGAGATGAAGCCAAAAAAAGGTGGACAAATGGCTCGTTCTGCAGGTACATACATACAGCTTGTTGGCCGGGATGGTGGATCAGCTCTATTGAAATTGTCATCTGGTGAAGTTCGTAAAGTAAGTGGGGATTGCATGGCAACAATTGGTGCCCTATCCAATCCGGACCAAAAAAATATTAACCTTGGTAAGGCAGGACGTAATCGTTGGTTAGGCATAAGGCCATCTGTTCGAGGTGTTGCCATGAACCCAATCGATCACCCCCATGGTGGTGGTGAAGGTCGAACATCTGGCGGACGTCATCCATGTACGCCATGGGGTAAGCCCACGAAAGGTAAAAAGACAAGAAACCGTAAGAAGGCGTCATCATCACAAATTATTAGGCGTCGAAAGTAAAGAGGAGCAAATAAGTGTCACGTTCAGTTTGGAAAGGTCCATTTGTAGATGGCTATCTCTTAAAGAAAGCCGAGACAAGCCGGGAATCAGGACGTAAGGAAGTCATTAAGACATGGTCACGTCGTTCGACCATACTTCCCCAGTTTGTCGGATTGACATTTGGTGTGCATAACGGTCAAAAATTTGTACCCGTTTTGGTCACTGAAAATATGATCGGCCATAAATTCGGAGAATTTGCTCCAACGCGTACCTATTACGGGCATGCAGCAGATAAGAAGGCAAAAAGAGGATAGTATGTCAAAGCCTAAAACAAAACGATCACTTCCTGAAACCTCAGCAATGGCAAATCTGAGAATGCTTCGTATTAGCCCCCAAAAGCTAAATCTTGTTGCCAAGATGATTCGTGGGCAAAGCGTTGATAGTGCTTTAGATGCGCTTACTTTTTCACCCAAGCGTATTGCTAAAGATGTTAAAAAAGCTTTGATGTCTGCCATAGCAAATGCTGAAAACAATCATGGTTTAGATATTGATCGCCTTTACGTTTCGGAGGCATCTGTTGGTAAAGCAATTGTTATGAAAAGATTAGATATAAAGGGACGGAGCAGAGCGGGCCGAATCACAAAGCCATTTAGCCATCTCCGTTTGGTCGTTACAGAAATTGGAGAAGGTGCATAATGGGTCAAAAAGTAAATCCTATCGGTCTACGTATTGGAATTAACCGCACTTGGGATTCGAGGTGGTATGCGCGCCATGAGTTTAAAGATTTATTGCACCAGGACCTTGAGCTTCGTAAATATATTAGAGATAAGCTTTCACAAGCAGGTATATCTAAAATCGTTATTGAAAGGCCAGCAAAAAAGGCAAGCGTTACTATACACACAGCTCGCCCTGGTATTGTTATCGGTAAAAAGGGCGCTGATATCGAAAAACTAAAGAAAGAACTATCTAAAATAGTTGGAACTGATGTGAGCCTCAATATTCTTGAGGTTCGTAAGCCTGAGCTTGATGCAAAGCTTGCGGCTGATTCAATCGCTCAGCAGCTAGAAAGGCGTGTTACTTTTCGTAGAGCAATGAAAAGAGCTATGCAAGGCGCAATGAAGCTAGGTGCCAAGGGAATCCGGATTAATGTAAGTGGGCGTCTTGGCGGATCTGAAATTGCGCGTATGGAATGGTATCGTGAAGGTCAAGTTCCATTGCATACTTTTAGAGCCGATATAGATTATGGTGAAGGTACCGCCAAAACAACCTATGGAACGATAGGTGTAAAAGTTTGGATTTATAAGGGCGATATTATGGAACATGACCCGATGGCCCTTGATAAAAGAAGTGCCCTCCACACAGTGAATAGAACAGAAACATAAGGAACTCTTGAGATGCTATCTCCGAAAAAGACAAAGCATAGAAAAGCCTTTAAAGGTAGGATTCATGGAAATGCAAAAGGCGGAACCAAGTTAAATTTTGGAGCCTTTGGTCTGAAAGCCATATCGCCTGAGCGTATAACTGCTAGGCAGATAGAAGCTGCCCGTCGTGCGATTACCCGTAAAATTAAGCGTGCAGGACGTGTGTGGATTCGCATCTTCCCAGATGTGCCAGTTTCTGCTAAACCTGCTGAAGTCCGTATGGGGAGTGGTAAAGGATCTCCGGAATATTGGGCCTGTCCCGTTCATCCTGGTCGCATTATGTTCGAGTTGGATGGTGTATCTGAAGAGCTAGCTCGCGAAGCCTTCAGTCTTGCTGCAGCAAAATTACCGATCGATACAAAGTTTGTGTCTCGAGCAACGAGAGGAATTGAATAATGAAGTTGGAGGATTTAAAACAACTGGATGATGCTGCTTTAAAGCAAAAGTGTATTGATAGCCATAAAGAACTCATGGGGTTACGCTTTCAAAGAGCAGCAGGGCAAGTTGAAAAGACTCATCAATTTAAGAGCTTGAGGCGTGGTATAGCCCGAATGAAGACAATGTTGCGCCAGCGCGCTATGAAAGATTGAGGAAGAAGAGATGCCGAAACGTATTTTAAGAGGAAAGGTTGTCAGTACAAAGTGTGACAAAACGGTAACTGTAAATGTTGAGCGCCGTGTAAAACATCCTTTGTATCGTAAGTTCATTCGTAAGACGAAAAAGTTTACAGCCCATGATGAGTTAAACCAATGTAAAGAAGGTGATTACGTTGATATTCGTGAATGTAAGCCTTTTTCAAAAACGAAAACATGGGAAGTAATATTAGAATCTCAAAGCTAATACACAGATGTGTTAGGAGGAAAGGAAAGATAAATGATACAGATGCAAACCAACCTGAAAGTGGCTGATAATTCAGGGGCTCGTCGGGTGCAGTGCATCAAGGTTTTGGGTGGTTCAAAACGCAAAACCGCTTCAGTAGGCGATGTCATCGTTGTTACTGTTAAAGATGCAATTCCTCGTGGACGTGTTAAAAAAGGTGATGTAAGGCGTGCTGTTATTGTAAGGACAGCTAAGGAAATCCGTCGTTCTGATGGTACCGCAATTCGTTTTGACGATAATGCAGCAGTTCTTGTTAGCCAGCAAGGTGAACCAATTGGCACGCGTATTTTTGGTCCAGTCACACGCGAATTGCGCTCTAAAGATTTCATGAAGATTATTTCTTTAGCTCCGGAGGTGATTTAATGTCGCAGCAATTTAGAATTAAAAAGGGTGATCTTGTTTGTGCAATTTCTGGAAAAGATAAGGGTAAGTCAGGACAAGTATTAAAAGTTTTACGCCAAGAAAACCGTGCTTTGGTTCAAGGAATTAATCTTATGAAAAGGCACCAGAAGCAAACCTACAACCAAGAAGGTGGGATAGTGCAAAAAGAAGCTCCAATTCACATTTCCAACTTGGCGCACGTTGATCCAACTTCTAAAAAGCCGACGCGCATAGGCATTAAATTTCTCAAGAATGGGGAAAAAGTAAGGTATGCAAAGCGCTCAGGCGAGACAATTGAGAGTTAGAGGTAATAATGGCTAGGTTGAAAGAACATTACGAAAAGGTTGTAAAACCATCATTGATGAAGGAACTTGAAATCAAAAATCCTTTTGCTGTTCCTGCGATTGAGAAAATTGTTATTAACATGGGGCTTGGTGAGGCTGTCCAAGATAGTCGTAAGGTGCAAGGTGCTCTCGACGAGCTCGCTCTTATTGCGGGACAAAAGCCTGTTGTAACAAAAGCGAAAAAATCTATTGCGGGTTTTAAGCTTCGCGAAGGAATGAATATAGGCGCTAAAGTTACATTGCGAAATGAGCGTATGTATGAGTTTCTTGATCGTTTGGTAAATATTGCTATGCCAAGAATTAGAGACTTTAGAGGGATTTCACCGAAAAGTTTTGACGGTCGTGGGAACTATTCCCTGGGCATTCGAGAGCATATTATCTTTCCTGAAATCAATTATGATAAGGTTGACCAAATTCGAGGTATGGATATAACGATTGTAACAAAAGCAAAAGATAATCAACAAGCCCTCGCACTTTTAAAAGGTTTTGATCTTCCTTTTACAGGACAGAGATAGGGCAGGAGTAAAAAATGGCTAAAGTAAGTTCAATTCAAAAAAACCTCCGCAGACAGCGGATGGCTAAAAAGTATTTAGGGCGTAGACAGCGCCTCAAGCTGATTGCGAACGATAAATCTCTTTCAGCAGAAGATAGATTTAAAGCGCGCCTTAAGCTTGCAGAGCTACCACGTAACAGTTCACCAAATCGGGTTCGTACGCGCTGTAAGCTGACAGGTAGGCCGCGGGCTGTATATCGTAAGTTTAACCTTTCAAGAATCGCATTGCGCGAGCTTGCGTCTTCTGGGCTTATCCCCGGTATGACGAAGTCTAGTTGGTAGGAGGAATAGAGATGTCATTCTCAGATCCATTAGGTGATATGTTAACACGTATTCGGAATGGCCAGAAGGCTATGAAGTCATCTGTTCATTCACCGTCTTCAAAACTTAGAAGAGGTGTTCTCGAAGTTTTGAAGGAAGAAGGATATATTCGCGGTTATTCAGAGGAAAATACAAGCGATGGATTCGATCAATTAAAGATCGAGTTAAAGTATTTTGAAAATCAACCTGTTATACGCAGATTAGACCGTGTGTCCAAACCGGGCCGTAGGGTATATGCAAAGATCAAAGATCTAAAACCAATTAACAATGGATTGGGCGTTGTTGTCCTTTCAACTCCAAAAGGTGTGCTTTCAGATGGCAAAGCACGAGAGTTGAATGTTGGTGGCGAAGTCCTCTGTAACGTATTTTAGGGGCTGAAGAATGTCACGAGTTGGAAAAAACCCAGTTTCGATTCCGCAAGGTGTAACTTGCCAACTGAACGGGAGCGAAATAGTTGTGAAAGGCAAAAATGGTGAAATGTCTGCACTGTTAAGCCGAGATGTCAAAGTTACACAAGCGGATGATGGTATTGTCGTAAAGCCGATTGACGACTCTAAGCAAGCTCGCATGTTATGGGGCACTTGGAGAAGTCGAATTCAGAATATGGTTAATGGCGTCAGCGAAGGCTTTACCGTAAAATTAGAAGTAAACGGTGTTGGATATCGTGCTTCAGTGGAAGGGGCTAACCTCAAATTACAGCTTGGCTATAGCCATGATATTCTCTACCCAATACCTGAGGGCATTCAAATAAAGTGTGAAAAACCAACCCTTATAGCCGTTTCTGGGATGGATCGTCAAAAAGTTGGGCAGGTCGCGGCTGAAATTCGATCCTATCGGAAACCTGAGCCTTATAAAGGGAAGGGTATAAAGTATGAGAATGAATACATCTTACGTAAAGAAGGCAAGAAGAAGTAAACATGAGTAAAGAAAACCAATTATTTGAACGTCGCAAAAGACGAAATCGATTTAAGGTCCGTCGCGTTTCTACAGACCGCCCTAGATTATCCGTTTTCCGATCTAAGCAGCATATCTATGCCCAAATTATCGATGATAGTAAGCATCATACAGTTGCAATGGCTTCTACATTAGATAAAGATTTAGCTAAAAAGCTGAAAGCAACTTCCAATGTTGCTGCGGCTCAAGAGGTTGGAAAACTTGTTGCCGCCCGTGCTGTAAAAGCTGGAGTTAAGAATGTTGTATTTGATCGTGGCGGTTACCTATACCATGGGCGGGTAAAAGCTTTGGCAGATTCAGCACGTGAAAATGGTCTATCATTTTAGGAAGTAGATGCAGATGACAAGAGACGCAAAAAACAATCGAAGCTCACGAACGGAACGTGAAGAAGTTGAGTTAATTGAAAAGCTTGTTGCTATTAACCGCGTAGCTAAAGTAGTTAAAGGTGGTAAACGTTTTGGCTTTTCGGCAATTGTTGTTGTTGGTGATGGCAAAGGTCGAGTCGGTCATGGGACGGGAAAAGCCAGAGAGGTTCCTGAAGCTATTCAAAAAGCAACTGAGCAAGCAAAGCGTAACATGGTTCGTATTCCCCTCAGAGAAGGTCGAACACTCCATCATGACGTTACTGCCCGGTTTGGTGCAGGTAAGGTTCATATGAGAGCTGCAGTTCCTGGAACGGGAATTATCGCAGGTGGTCCAATGCGTGCTGTATGTGAAGCTCTGGGCATACAAGACGTTGTCAGTAAATCAATTGGTTCTGCGAATCCACACAACATGGTTCGTGCAACATTTAGAGCTTTAGAGATGACAGATGCTCCTAGACAAGTTGCTGCCCGGCGAGGAAAAAAGATTAGTGAAATTGTAGGCCGTCGTGCCCAAGGTGAGGCATAAAAATGACCAAAGATAAAGCTAAAAATATTGTGATTACACAAGTTGGAAGTCCGATTCGTCGAATTGAAAAGCAAAGAGCAACATTGCTTGGCTTGGGACTAGGCAAAATCGGGCGTACTCGTACTTTGGAGGACACTCCTGCCGTTCGTGGGATGATTGAAAAAGTAAAACATATGGTGAAAGTTGAAGGAGGAGCATAAGGATAAATACCTTATGAAAAGTATACGATGAAATTAAATGAAATTCGTGATAATCCCGGGGCTCGCCGTTCAAAGATGCGGATATGCCGTGGTATAGGCTCTGGAAAAGGAAAAACCGGAGGCCGTGGTGGTAAAGGCCAAACGGCTCGTTCAGGCGTTGCTATCAATGGTTTTGAAGGTGGGCAAATGCCAATTTACCGCCGTCTACCGAAAAGAGGATTTACAAACATTTTTGCGAAACAGTATGTTGAGCTAAATCTTGGTCAGCTACAAACTGCAATCGATGCTGGTAAAGTTGATGACAAAAAACCTATTAATGGTGAAGTTCTTGTAAATGCTGGCGTTCTCCGCCGTGTGAAGGACGGCATTCGTTTGCTTGGCAAAGGTGAGATTAAGTCAAAAGTTAATCTTCAAGTCGCAGGCGTAACAAAGTCTGCGCGTGCTGCTGTTGAAAAAGCGGGCGGGGCTGTGGAAGTCGTGGAACAAAAACTGCCTGTGGTAAAATCTGAAGAAAAAAAGGCTAAAACAGCTGATCAACCAAAAGAATCTCCGAAACAAAAGGAAAGTACAGCTGCTAAAAAGCCTAAAAAAACGACTGACAAAAAGAAAGACTAAGGTATAGAAATGGTCTCTGCTGCGGAGCAACTTGCTGCAAATATCAATTTTAAAGCGTTTTCAAAAGCTGAAGACCTTAAGAAACGTATATGGTTTACCATAGGCGTTTTGATTGTTTATCGCCTTGGAACTTATATTCCGCTTCCAGGAATTAACACAGCTGTTATGGCAGAGTTCGCTCGCTCACAGGGCGGGGGTATATTTGGTATGGTCGACATGTTTTCTGGAGGTGCTTTAAGCCGTATGTCAATCATGGCATTGAACATTATGCCTTATATTTCAGCGAGCATTATTATTCAGTTGATGACGGCGATTTCGCCTCAGTTCGAAGCTTTGAAAAAAGAGGGAGAGTCTGGCCGAAGAAAACTTAATCAATACACAAGATATTTGACGGTTTTCATTGCTATTCTTCAATCTTATGCAACAGCTGCAGGACTTGAATCCCTCCAAGGAACTGCGGGATCTGCTGTGGTTGATCCAGGGCTATTTTTTAGAGCAACATCAGTCATTACCATAGTCGGAGCAACCCTATTCCTTATGTGGCTTGGAGAGCAAATTACAAGTCGAGGAATTGGTAATGGTATATCGCTTATTATCTTTGCCGGTATCGTGGCTAATCTGCCGTCAGCGATATTAAATGCATTAGAGTTGGGGCGGACGGGTGCGCTTTCTTATGTGTTTATATTATTCATTTTGGCATTCTCGATTGCCATGATTGCATTTATCGTATTTATGGAACGTGCGCAAAGGCGTATATTTATTCAATATCCAAAACGGCAAGTTGGAAATAAAATGTATGGAGGAGAAAGCTCTCATCTTCCAATTAAGTTAAATAGCACAGGTGTCATTCCGCCCATTTTTGCAAGCTCCTTAATCTTGCTTCCTGTTTCCATTGCTCAATTTTCGGCGGGCAGTGATAATGAAATTATCCAATGGATTGCTGGAATGTTTCATCACGGCAGTGCAGTGTATCTAACGTTTTATTTATGTCTCATTGTCTTTTTTGCATTCTTCTATACCTCAATTGTTTTCAACCCTCAGGAAACGGCAGAAAACTTGAAGAAAGCTGGTGGGTTTATTCCTGGATACAGGCCAGGGGCAATGACGGCTAATTACCTTGATTCTGTGATTACACGTTTAACAGTTGTAGGAGCTGCGTATTTGGCTCTTGTTTGTGCCGTTCCGGAGTTCTTTTATGCAGCCTACGCGTTACCCTTCTATTTAGGAGGAACAACATTTTTAATTGCTGTTAGTGTTCCTATGGATACGGTTGCTCAAATTCACTCTCACCTCTTGGCGCACCAATATGAGGGGCTGTTAAAGAAAACCCGACTAAAGGGGTCAAGGTGATGAATTTAATACTTTTTGGCCCGCCAGGTTCAGGGAAAGGAACGCAAGCCAGACTATTGGCAAGCCAACACAACCTTGCGCATATTTGTACCGGCGATATATTGCGAGAAGAAGTCAAGCAACAAACGCCAATTGGAAATCAAATTAAGGAAACAATGGATTCAGGAAATTATCCATCAGATAACATCATTATGAAAGTTTTCCGTCAAAAATTTGAATCAGTACAAGCGGATGGTGTTGTCCTGGATGGCGTACCAAGAACGATGAACCAAGCCCTTCAAATAGATAATTTATTTAAGGATTTGGGACGCGAGCTTGATGCCGTGGTTCAGCTTAAGGTTGATGAAAAGGTTTTAGTCGATAGGTTATCTTCTCGTTTAATTTGCCAAGCGTGTGGAGCTCCGCATACAGTTGGCAATGAAAATGAAGATCCCAAGACATGTAGTAATTGTGGTTCAGATGCGTTAACGCGACGACCAGATGATGAACCTGAAGCTGTTAAAACACGTTTGGAAGTATATAACAAAGAGACAAAGCCTTTGTTAGAATACTACTCTGAACAAAATAAGTTAGCTATTGTTGATGGAACGAAACCTGTGGAAGAGGTGAGTGTGCAGATACAATCTGTCCTGAAGCAAATGCAGATATTGACAAGTAAGCCTGGATGCCTATACTCCGCTCAGGACGTATAGAAATTCAAGCATGAGACTAAGGAGAAATAAGTGGCTCGTATAGCTGGTGTAAACATACCTTCTCAAAAGAGAGTGGAAATAGCCTTAAGGTCTATCTATGGAATTGGTCCAAATAAGGCAAAGGAAATTTGTGAAAAACTAAAAATTCCTGCTGAACGAAGAGTTCATCAGCTTACTGATGATGAGATTCTTAGAATTCGTGAGACCATCGATAATGACTACCAAGTAGAGGGAGACCTCCGTCGCGAAATATCAATGAATATTAAGCGTTTGATGGATCTCGCAACATATCGTGGTTTACGTCATCGAAAGGGGCTTCCCGTTCGAGGTCAAAGGACCCATACAAATGCCAGAACCCGAAAAGGTAAGGCTGTACCAATTGCAGGCAAAAAGAAATAGGATTTGAGAGTATAGATGGCACAGAAACCAGCACAAAGAATTCGGCGCAGAGAAAGAAAAAATATTGTTTCTGGTGTTGCGCATGTAAATGCATCATTTAATAATACAGTGGTGAGCATCACTGATGTGCAAGGCAATGCAATTGCTTGGTCGTCAGCTGGAATGAAAGGCTTTAAAGGGTCGAGAAAGTCAACACCTTATGCTGCACAGGTTGCTGCAGAAGATGCTGCTTCTAAAGCTCAAGAGCATGGTATGAAATCTCTTGAAATTGAGGTTAAAGGACCGGGCTCAGGAAGAGAGTCTGCACTTCGCGCATTGCAAGCTGCGGGATTTGTTATTACTTCGATTAGGGATGTAACACCCATTCCACATAATGGATGCAAGCCCAAAAAACGTCGTAGGGTTTAGTTTAAAATTGTAATTGGAAACTTTAGTTCGAGAGGGTAAACTCGTGATACAAAAAAATTGGCAGGCTCTGATCAAGCCTTATAAACTGAATTTAGATCATAGCGAAGATCCAAATTACGTTGCTGTCATTACAGCTGATCCATTGGAGCCAGGGTTTGGTATGACCTTGGGAAGCGCCTTGAGGCGGATTCTTTTATCATCGCTGCAAGGATCTTCAATTGTATCTGCTCAAATTGAAGGTGTTCTTCATGAGTTCTCATCTGTACCTGGCGTCAATGAAGATGTTACAGACCTCGTTCTTAACTTAAAAGGCGTCGTTACAAAGCTTCATAAGCAAGGTCCTGTTAAAGTTAAGCTTCAAGCTGAAGGCCCGTGTGTTGTGACAGCTGAAAATATCGAAACGACAGCTGACTTGGAAATTTTAAATAAAGATCACTACATTTGTACATTGGGACAAGACGCAAGCCTGTCCATAGAACTCACCGTTAATACTGGAAAAGGGTATGTCGCAGCCGAGGCCAATAAAAAGGCAGATGCTGCAATTGGTTTGATTCCTATTGATGCGCTCTACAGCCCTGTTCGCAAGGTATCCTACAAGGTCGAAAACACACGTGTCGGTCAACAAACAAACTTTGATAAATTGATCATGCGTGTTGAGACAAATGGGTCTGTTAAGCCAGAGGATGCCGTTGCATTGGCTGCGAGAATTCTCCAAGATCAGCTCCAGAAGTTCATTAACTTTGAAGAGCCACAAGAAGCCTACACGGAAAAAGAAGATTCATTGATTCCATTTAATAGAGCACTGCTTCGTAAGGTTGATGAACTTGAGCTATCCGTCAGGTCCGCAAATTGCTTAAAGAACGATAATATTATTTATATTGGGGACCTTGTTCAAAAGAGCGAGCCAGAAATGCTACGTACCCCAAACTTTGGACGTAAATCTTTGAATGAGATCAAAGAAGTACTGACTCAAATGGGCCTTAGCTTAGGAATGGATGTTCCCGGTTGGCCACCCGAAAATATTGAAGAGCTCATTAAAAAGCTTGATGAGCCATTTTAAGGACGTAAGGAGTAACTTGACATGAATCACGGAATTCGTGGGCGTAAACTGAATCGCCATTCAGATGAGAGGAAAGCTCTCTTTAAGTCTTTAGCTGTTTCACTTTTAAAGCATGAACAGATCACAACGACGTTGCCAAAAGCAAAAGATCTTCGTCCTATCGTCGAGAAAATAATCACTCTTGGTAAGAAAGGTGGTTTGAGTCGTCGTCGTCAAGCCATTTCCATTCTTGGTAATACGGAAATTGCCGCCAAGATTATGGGCCCTCTTGCTGAGCGCTACAAGGATCGTAAGGGTGGTTATGTCCGCATTGTTAAAGCAGGGAGCCGTTATGGCGATAATGCGGATATTGCCATTATCGAGCTTGTTGACCGTGATCTTGGGGCCAAAGGTCAAGATTCAGGTCCAACAGCTGATCAAGCTGCTGAAGAGGAAGAGACAGCAGAATCATAATTTTTCTTCCTTTACTATGATAAATGTAAGGCTTATGTCTATGGCATAGGCCTTTTCTTTTATAAGCCTAAAGAAAACGTTCTCCATATTAAATCAGCTCAAGTAAATATTATGGATAGTTGACAAGCATGCATATAGATGGGATGAAAAGGATCTATGCTATCATTATCTATACAAGGATATTGTATGAGACATCCTTTTTTAAGTTTATCTCTTCTTCTTACAAGTTGCCTGTTCCAATATGAAGCAATCGCTATGGACACCATAGACCTTTCTCCAATTGACGAGGCGAAGAGAACTGTTGTCTCTATAAAAATTCGACAAAATAATTCTGCGTATGCTCATCCTGAAAGTAGCTATGGGACAGGCTTTGTTATAGATACAAAGAGAGGGATCATCGCTACAAACAGACATATTGCTTCAGTTGATGCTGTTGCTCACTATGAAGCTTATTTTTTCAATGGAACAACGGCAGACTTAAAATTTATTTGGAACGACCCTCACCATGATTTTGCTTTTTTAAAAGTGGGACCTAAGGACTTGCCAGAAGGAATACCTCAACTTTCGTTTACTGATGCGAAAACTGGAGACGACATTAGTATCATTGGAAACAATGGAGGGGTTTCATATTCTATTCAAACGGGCACGATTACAGACTTATTTGATTCAACTTCTACGATTAGGTACGCTCCACAGCACGCATTAACGATGAGCGTAAATACAGTTGGTGGTTCAAGTGGCTCTCCTGTTTTTAATATAAGATATGAAATTATTGGTTTAAACTTTGGAGGGAGCCAAACATCTCAGTACGCGGTTCCCATTTCATATGTAACAGACGCTCTAGATTTTATCAAAGAAGAGAAATATCCTCCCCGTTATTCAACAGGGATGTTCATGGATTTGCTGGCGCTTGACCATGCTCGGAATTACTATGATTTCAGGGAAACAGAAATTGAAAAACAAATTACTGGTACGCCTGACGCACGGAGCCGGATTCTTCAAGTTGCTCTTATACTTCCAGACCCTTCAGTCTCAAATCCTCTTCAAGTCGGTGATATTATAGTATCGGTTGAAGGGAAAGAAACGCTTTATGATTACTATTCATTTGAAAAGTTGGTAAATGCATCCAATGGTAAGCCACTCAATGTTGTTGTGTCACGCGAAGGAACGAAACTATCTCTTGATGTGCCTACAATTGACTTGAACGCATTGGAAGGGAGCAAATTTATTAGTTTTGCAAACTCGATTTTTGCACCCGTAAATCTGCATAAAAGTTTCTCAACGGGTATGCCGATAGGTAGAGTTTGTATGTCTTATTATCCCTCAGGAACTCTCTTTAGTGATTTTGAAAATCCTCATGGAGAAGATTATCCATTTTTGTTTACAAAAATTCTTGGTCAGTCAATTCTTTCCTTAAAAGATGTTGAAAGACTTATACCATTCGTAACCGAAAAAAAGAAAATCACCTACGAAGGATGTTTGCATGCGAGCCGTAACTATACCTGTGATCAAGGTCCTAGAAGTTTATTTACACGCTACGACTCTAGTTACTACCCGGCGCCTCAATGGATCTATTTTGACTTTGAGAAGGGCGAGTGGATACGTAAGGCAATTGATGTTGAAGGTTCAAGTTCTTCGCGAAGTGAATAGGAAATTAAGCAGCCTTCATAACTGCGTCTAACTCACTGATCATTCTTTGTTTCTCTGCATGAGGAAGGAAACTTGCCGCAAATGAGTTCCGAGCAAGTTTGTAAATATCCTGATATGTTAAATCGAGTGCTTTGGCCGTAGCTTCAAAGTTCTCGTTTACATATCCTCCAAAGTAAGCAGGATCATCTGAATTGACTGTAACACATAGCCCCTTATCCAACATCATTTTAAGGGGGTGATCTTTCAACGAATTAAACACACATAGTTTAATGTTAGATAGTGGACATACGGTGAGGGGGATTTGATCCGTTTTTAGTTTTTGTACGAGGATTTCATCCTCTTAGCACCGGACGCCATGATCAATGCGTGAGGCATGCAACTGCTCAAGGGCTTCCCAGATGTATTCTGAGGGGCCTTCTTCGCCTGCGTGGGCAACAGTCAGTAGGTCCTGCTTGCGTGCTTCGTCAAATACATGCACAAATTTGCTGGGGGGATTATTTCTCTCAGCAGAATCAAGTCCAACACCGATTAATTTGTCTTTGTAAGGTAAAGCTTGCTTGAAAGTATCCATGGCAGATTCAGCACTTTGATCCCGTAAAAAACAAAGGATTAACCCTGTTGAAATGTTGAGCTCTTTTTCACCATCTTTTAATGCACTAAAGATGCCTTCAATTACCGATTCAAAGGGAATCCCACGGGCGGTGTGGGTTTGGGGATCAAAGAAAATCTCCGTATGGCGTACATTTTCCTCTGCTGCCCTTTTAAGGTATGCCCAAGTGAGATCATAAAAGTCCTGCTCTTGTTGGAGGACATTGGACCCTGCATAATACACATCAAGAAAGGATTGAAGATCTTGAAAGTTATAAGCTTCTCGTGCTTCTTCAATTGATTTGTATGGGAGGGTTATTTTATTTCTATCAGCAAGAGCAAACATCATTTCAGGCTCAAGCGTTCCTTCAATATGAAGGTGAAGTTCGGCTTTGGGGAGGAGTTGAATGAAATCTTGCAAGATATGTGCTCCTTCTAATTCTATATATCGTTTGATCGTTCAATTTTAAGAATCTCAGCCGGAGATGCCGCCATAAGTGGTTGTATGCGGACCCAGAGTCGTTCGAAAAGCCGGCAAAGGGCCCCATTTGCTATGACATTTGTGCTGGTAATGATTGGATCAAGGAACACATTTAACGCAAGAATGATCGCTATCATTTCTGGATTAAAGTTCAGGTACGTTTCATAGATGGGGAGCATGACAAATATGGCGCCTCCCAAGACAGCCGCTGTTGCAAATCGTGCCAGAACGAAAATCAAGCTAAATTGTACCCATGTGGCAATGTCCGGGCTTACCCCAAAGAAGTGTTTATAAATCAAAAAGCAAAGGAATGTATTGGCAATACAGTCACCAATCTGTTGGATGTTCGTGGTAGCTGGGATAATCGCTTGGGCGAGGTTGGGGTCATCCAAATTCTTTTCCGTTCCTTTTATGGTCCAAGGCATGGTGGAAAGGCTACACCCAGAAGTGAGGGCAATACCCCATGCAGGTAGTAAGTTTTTAATATTCTTGATGAGCTTTTTAAAAGAGGGACCAGATCCAAGAGAAAAGAGAAAAACAACATAGAGGGCCAAAAAGGAAAGAAGCCAAAAAACGAGCAGCGAATAATGGGCAAAGACATGGGTGAGGAGCTGTGTTTGGTACATTTGAGCGGTGAACCCAAGGATGAATAGGGGAATCAGCCGTGCAAAGATGTTTGTTAAAATCCACTCAATAGTTTGTTTGCCCCGAGAAATGATCCTACTCAAAACAGACTTGCGACTGAACGCATTCACACAACCAATAATAAGCCCAACGGCGGCACCTTTATCTGCAGACCACCAATCCGGTTTATAGGATGGTAATCGCCAAAGAGCCGAAAATTGGCTTGAAAGTGTTGAAGCATCGAGGCTTCCAAGGTGGTGGCCAGCAATATTTGCGCATCCATAGGCATACCAAACGCTGGAAAAGTTGGAGATGCCTTCGAAAATGAGAAGAGTTACAACGAAGAGGAGAGCTTTTCTCTCAAAAGATCGAACTGCATAGGCAATAAAAAAGCCAACGGTGAGGGGCATAATCCATATGAGGAGGTCTTTGATACACAAACTAATCGTGTAAAAAAGCTGGTGTGCGGCAGCCGGAAGGATGCTCGCAAAAATTAAATAGATGAGAAGTGTCAGAAAAACTTGAGCACTTCGATGCTTCAGAATGGGCAAGATAAATGATAATGCTTTTTCCATATTCCTGCTCCTTCTTGACGACTCTTATTTATTCATAGCAAAGTAAAACTAAATTTGAAACCATTTATAGCAAGGGGGGTGAATGTTTAGGTTTATTGATCATTGTTGCAAAATTAAAATTTTTCTATTTATTTTAATCCTGTCGGCACCTAATTGTTCAATGCTAATTGCCTTGGAAGAGCAAGAAGAAATTGGCGTCGGTTCAAAAAGGAAATTAAATGCAAGCTCTTCTGAGGAAGAAGTTGAAGAAGGGTCCGAAGATGATGCTGGTGAACTTCCTATTTTTCCTTTGTCAGAGAATCGCGCATTAAAAGTCTTAAGAGCACCTATTCTTAAGAAAGGTGAGGACAGTGACGATGAAGAAGAGGCTGCGCTAGAAAAATTTCCAGAGGTGCTGCCAATTGAATATAGAGAGTTGGTTGAGCGAGGGACGCAAGTCAAATTAATGGCTAATGTTTATTTGAGAAGCTTGTGTCAAAGGGCAAATGTATTTATCCCCTCTTATGTTGCCGAGTTTGAAGATCCTGCTCAAGAGTCCCAGAAAGATTTTTTTCGTACAGCTCGAAACCAGATTTGTGTTTTTGTTAGTGGCGGCCTTCAAAATGCATGGGAAAAAACAGTTGCATGGGCCTTTAAAAAATTCTTTGGCTCTAATATAAAAATTATCCGCGCAAGATGGGTTCAAAAACATCTCTTTAAAGATAAGAAGAAATCAGTTCGTTTAGAGGATCAGTATAAAGGCCGAGAAGAAGAACTTCACTCGGAGCTCTATTTTGAGTATTTCTTCAGAAATCTCTTTGATCTATCGGTACTAAATGGAAAGAGAGGAACATTTACAATTCGTGCATTTAGTTGGTGGGATGTATGTGATTCATGTTTTAATAGATTAGGTAGTTTGAGGCAAATTTTACCCGAGGGATTCTCTCTAAATTATGAGATTATTTCCCATCGACACTATAGTCATAAACATCATCCCTCTTTTGAATTTAGAGAACGTCGAGCTATTCAAGTTCCTGAAAAGCAAGCGTGGAATACCATTTGGGAAAAGATCATGCGTTACGCTGGTATATTTTCGGCTAATATGGCCGAGAAAAATTACTTTTGGACAAAAACAAAAGATGGCTTGGAAATTTGCAAATGGTTGGCGCAAGCGTTTTCTGGACGAAATGGGCAAAGAAGAACCGCATCTAAAGGTGATATATCAAAATATTTTGGCCAAATATCAAAAAAAAATTCTAGCAAATTTAATGCTTTGATGGAATTCCTCGAGCAGGCAAACTGGGATCTTTCATGCTGGTATCGTGAAATTCCCTATCATGTGATTCAAAGAAATTGGGAGCGTCAGTGGAGCTTTGTCGTGATGCCTCATTTTGGTTGGACTTGTATTTTTCATTGGGAAGATCCAGGCTTACAGGGAGAGTGTGACATGTGTGGGAAAGAAGGTTTGCGGCATACGTATTGGGTATACCATCCGAAGTTTCGTGTAGCTAAAGCGCAGTTGAGTGAAGAAACCTTGGTTTATCGTGAAGCTTCCGATACCTTTAACCCATCCAGTTACTTTGATCTTCACCCAGAAGAATGGAAGAGAAGAAAGCAATCCTTAGTTGTCGGTGGAGAATGCTTAAAAAAATTGGAAACTAGCCAGGCGACCATCGAGGAATGGAGACAAAGTGAAGCTTACTGTAATCAAAGGCTAAGAATTAAAGAAGATCGTGAACTTGCCGAAGCTGAGCGAGGTCTGAAAGAAAGAGTAGCAGCTGCCAGAGAAGAGCGCAAAGGAAAAAGGCGCAAAAAATAGATGCTTAAGTGTATTCATAAAAGTAGCTGCTGATTTGCTCTATAAGTTGTTTGTGAGGAATCTTCTTTATCTCTCCAGCCTTAAGCGAGCCCAATTGAAAAGGGCCATAGCTTGTGCGGATTAAGCGGTTTACAGGCCAGCCCAAGTGCTCAAAAATGCGCCGAATTTCTCGGTTTTTTCCTTCTTTCAGGCTCACTGTCAGCCAAGCATTATCCCCTTGCTGGCGATCAAGGGCCGCCTGGATTGACCCATAACGGATACCCTTCACAGTGATACCTTTCTTGAGATTCTCAAGTGCATTTAAATCAACTTTACCATGGACGCGTACACGGTAACGACGCGTCCAACCCGTTGAGGGCATTTCTAGGTAACGAGCAAGACTGCCGTCATTTGTCAGCAGGATTAGGCCTTCGCTATTAAAGTCAAGGCGTCCCACAGATATGACGCGTGGTAATTCTTTTGGCAGGGCGTCAAAGAGAGTGGGGCGCCCTTTCTCATCCTTGTGAGTGGTGATGAGTCCTTTGGGTTTGTAATAAAGCCAAAGTTGGCTTTCTTTTTGCTGGGGCAATGACTTCCCATCTACTTTAATTTTGTTTTTGGACGTTACTGTAAATGCG
The DNA here is from genome assembly GCA_964474215.1 of uncultured Alphaproteobacteria bacterium. Classification (GTDB taxonomy): domain Bacteria; phylum Pseudomonadota; class Alphaproteobacteria; order UBA9655; family UBA9655; genus UBA9655. Next base: position 141,300 of record CAYYRQ010000002.1, on the reverse strand, counting down.
GGAGTTTTAAGGACTTCTCCATCGACAGATACACGACCCTCTAAAATCCAAGCTTCTGCATCTCGGCGCGAGCAAAGACCTGCGCGCGCGATGACTTTAGCAATACGGTCGCCTTTAGGGGGCACGTGTGGACTCAACAAAAGCCTTAAAGATGGTGCAATCGTGTTTCCCAACAATGAATTCAGGGTGCCATTGAAGTCCCATGCAGAAACGATGCTCAGGGGATTCAATGCCCTCAATGAGCCCATCAGGAGCCAGAGCATTGACTCGTGTTCCCCTACCAAGGTTTCGAACAGCTTGGTGATGAATGCTGTTTACGGGAATTTCGGGCAGGCCAACAATTTTATGCAAAATGGTTTCTTCAAGAACCGCGACATTATGGCAAGGCTCGTGACGGCAGTTTTGTTGATTGTGCTCTATAGTGCTATCTGCTTCATCGGGAATATGTTGAATCAGACTTCCGCCTAGTGCGACATTTAAGAGTTGCATCCCGCCGCAAATTCCAAAAACCGGAATATTTTTTTCAAGGGCCTTCTGTGTGATTTCCATTTCAAAAGTTGTACGTTTTGGGCTAATTTTTACGGTAGGGTGCCGTTCATTGACACCATACAAAGAGGGATCAATATCATGTCCTCCGCCCGTAATCATGAGACCGTCAATGAGACCGAGGTATTGATCGACTGAACACAGGTCATGGGGGAGGGGAAGAGGGGTTGCTCCTTTATCGAGAATAGCTGTACAATAGTTTTCTCTTAAGGCGTACCAAGGGTATCTAGAGTATTTACCTGGCTCTTGTGAGTCGAGTGTGATGCCAATAAGAGGTTTTTTTTCATACATTTTTCTATCCTTTAATTCTACAATCCATTATAAACGTATATCAAACATTGCTAAAATTACGTTAACATAGGTCCAAAATGCAAGAGTTACTTGAGTTAGCCCAATCATCCAACGCCTGGCCTTTCGAAGAAGCCCGCAAAATCTTAACGCGAATTGGGGGAAAAACGCCAGAAAAAGGTTATGTTTTATTCGAAACCGGATACGGCCCGTCGGGGTTGCCCCACATTGGAACCTTCGGGGAAGTCGTCCGCACAACCATGGTGCGCCATGCTTTTTCTCTTTTGTCAGATATTCCAACAAGGCTATTTGCCGTTTCCGATGATATGGATGGATTGCGTAAAATTCCTGATAATGTTCCTAACCAAGACTTAATTCGCCCCCATCTAGGTAAACCTCTGACACAAATTCCTGATCCTTTCAAAACTCATGAGAGCTTTGGGCATCATAACAATGCGCGACTTCGTGCCTTTCTAGATAGCTTTAATTTTGAATATGAATTTGTTAGTTCTTCGGAATGTTATAAAACGGGGCAATTTGATCCTATACTTTTGTCTGTGCTTCGCCATTACGAAGAAATCATTAATGTGATTCTTCCAACTCTCGGGCCAGAACGCCGTGCGACGTATAGTCCGTTCTTACCCGTGTGTGCGGAAACGGGCCGTGTCTTGCAGGTGCCCGTGGTTGAGCGTGATGAAAAAGCGGGAACCATCGTTTATAAAAGGGAAGACGGCAAGCTTGTCGAAACATCCGTGACCGGTGGCCATTGCAAATTACAGTGGAAAGTCGATTGGGGTATGCGCTGGGCTGCCTTTGATGTGGATTACGAAATGTCAGGAAAAGACTTGATTGATTCGGTAAAACTTTCGAGCCAAGTGTGCAAGATACTTGGGCATAAGCCACCTGAAGGATTCAACTACGAGCTTTTCTTGGATGCAGATGGATCGAAGATTTCGAAGTCCAAAGGAAATGGACTTACCATTGAAGAATGGCTGCAGTATGCGCCTGAGGAAAGCCTCTCCTACTTTATGTATCAATCACCCCGTAAGGCGAAAAGGCTTTACTTTGATGTGATCCCACGCGCGGTGGATGACTATCTGAACTTTCTTGAAAAGTTTCCTGAACAACCCATGGACCAAAAGCTGATGAATCCAACCTGGCATATCCATAGCGGAAAACCTCCCAAGGAAGAACTTCCACTAAGTTTTGGCATTCTTTTGAATCTTGTAAGTGTAACGAATACGGAAGACAAAAGCGTTCTCTGGGGATTTATTAGTAAGTACGCTAATGGCGCCAAGCCTGAAACCATGCCTATGGTGGATCGACTTGTGGGATATGCGATCGCGTATTATCGTGATTTTGTAAAGCCGAACAAGCATTACCGTCTGCCAACCGCAGAAGAGCGTAAAGCACTGGAAGACCTTGCAAAGACATTGAAAGGATTGCCTTCTAATGCAGAAGAAATCCAAACCCAAGTGTTTGAAGTGGGCAAGCGCCATAATTATGAGAACCTGCGCGATTGGTTCAAAGCCTTGTATCAAACCCTACTAGGCCAAGACGAGGGTCCCCGCATGGGATCCTTTATTGCCCTTTACGGTGTAGATCCTTTCATAGAACTCATTGAACAAACGCTGAAGAAATAGAATAATAGATAAAGTTTTATTTAATTTATTGTTAATAATTTTGTTAAAAAGCATTGACAAATGGTTATAAATGTTTAAACAGTTTTTTGTAAATTATTTAAGGGAGAAATTTATAAATAAAATGTTGTTTACTTATTTTGTAACAGGTCTAGCTTTTGTATCTATTATTGGAATCAATTATCAATCCGTTGCAATGGATCAAGAATTTGAATTGGGAGGTCATAAAACCGTTTTCAGTGTTCAGGAATTTGATTACATTAGTGAAATTGAGCGTTTTGTTAGAACGGGAGATTTAAAAGAGGCCAGGGTCTTTCTTGAAGAGAACTTTTCAACGAGACGAGTTGCATGGGAACAATTTTTATCTGTATTTTTATCTAATGTAATTCCAGACGTTTTGAGAAAAATGGAGCCTTCATTAATTCGAGATTTTTCAGATACTTTTACTAGATTATTTCCAGAACAGCAGGATGCGTTTTCACTATGTTTACATATATGTGAAGCCGTCGTGTTAGGGCTAAAGGGAGCACAAGCTAGTGAAAATTTATCTCGAGCTCATGGTATTTTAGATGCACAGTTTGAACAACTTATAATAAATTCATCGAGCGAAATACCTGGGAGTTGGGATGAACTTTCTTTGAAGGAATTTACTTCAATTTTTATGCCTTTGATAGCTAGGATGAACAAAGAAAAAAAATTCAATTTCGATTTTATGGATGATTACCTTTATATGCTATTTCAATCGCCTTTCGATGAGAATAGAGCACTATTTCTTGATGCTGAAGAATACATTCAAGCCATGAGAGCATTGTTAATTTCAGACTCAAGTGATAGCGGTACGTCATTGTTAATTTCAGACTCAAGTGATAGCGATACGTCATCTTCTGAATCAAGCAGCTATAGTTTCGGAGGAGATGATGACCTAGTTACATATCTCACTTGTTTGCATCTATACAAGGGAAGCGAAGATTCAGAGCTTAGACAATCTCTTTTACTCGAAAAGTATATTGACTTTGAGGATGCTTACATTTTTTTAAAGGCCCTAGACTACAGAGGTGTTTCTAAACTCGAAAATGAGTCTATTGAATTAATTCAGAAAATGATTTTAAGGGGTTGGGAATGCCATAGACTTATGGACAACACAATGGGGTTTCATTCGCAACTTGGACAGAATCAAAGTAAACTTTCTGATTCATTAGCTGAGGAATACCCTAAGGTTTTATCGTACGAGGATACTCTCAATAAGTTATATATCTCTGCTGACAAAAAAATAAAAGCTAGGTTTGAAATAATGATGAACTATTTTAAACAAAACGCGATCCAAAAGGACTAAGTCAATTTATTCTTTATCCCAGCCCCCCTTTTCATTTGAGGGGGGCTGATTTATTATGGACATAATAAAGGAGTCTTATGTCGTCTGAAGATAAATCAATCCGCTGGTTAAAAGCACTCTCACATGGTTTTTTTCGACGCTGCCCCTGTTGTGGAAAAGGGAAGATGTTTGAAGGTTACCTGACGCCAAAAGTTGAATGCTCCGCGTGTCACCTTGACTATACGCCTCTCAAAGCAGATGACGGGCCTGCTTATATCACAATGGGACTTGTCTGTATGATATTGGTGCCCCTCTTTTTCTTATACCAAGCGTTGTATGAGCCCCCATTCCTTTTGGCTTTGGGAGTTAGTCTTCCCCTTACAGTTCTTGTGATATTGGGGATTCTTCCCTTGATCAAAGGGGCTTTTATGGCAGCCGTTTGGAAGAGTGGCGCAAAGGTAAACTGAACAGTCTATTTTATGGACACAACTTTTCCATTTGTAAGCTCAGGTAAGGATTGGGCTCCTAACTGAAATACGGCATTTGGTGTGCCAGCCGCAGCCCACAAATCAGTATATGTTAATAGATCCTCATCAATAAGGGTTGTTATGGCTTGCTTGTGTCCGACCGGAGGAATACCACCAATGGCGAACCCCGTAACTTCGCGCGCAAATGCAGCATCCGCCTTTTCTAGCTTTTCGCCGAGCAAGGCCGCAATCGCCTTTTCGTTCACGCGATTGGGACCGCTTGCTAAAACGAGCACAGGCATGTGAGTGTCTTTCGTTATGAAAATGAGTGATTTCACAATTTGCCCGACAGTGCAACCAATGCTCCGTGCTGCATCCTCTGCGGTTCGGGTGCTTTCAGAGAGCTCCACAACATTAAATTCAAGTCCCTTTTCCTCTAAAGCATCTTGAACAATTTGCGCGCTTTTACTTAGCATGATTATTCTCCTTCTTAGGCGTAAAATTTTAATACGAGGCTATATGAATCCTTAAGATTTTCAACAAGAATAGTTTCATTTTTCCTTAATTCTTTTCATGTAAGGTAAAATTATGAAATATAGGAGCCTGTGATGAAGTATGTATTTCTGCTGGGGATTGCCATGATGATTATAAACGCAGAAGCTTTGAGCCAAGGTCGAGACCAGCCGTGCCTATGTTCTGATGGTCGCGAAGGCTACCAGAAAACGAGTGTTTTTGATTCCTACGTGTTTGGCGGAAGCGGAAAACTAATTTGCATCTGTGATTATGACTCTTATCGATATAGGTAGGTGAAACGATGAGACGTGTATTCTTTTTTCTTGCGATAACAACAAGCTTAACAGAGGCTGTTTGGGCAAAACCTGCAAAAGTGCTTATTACACGACACGCGAATAAAGTTGAACACGGCTATTGCCTGTCTTTGCAAGGAATGGAGCGGGCGCAAGCCTTCAAGTACTATTTTTCGAAGACGGGGACATATCAACATCCTCCAATTAAGCATATTTTTGCTGCTTATAGGGGAGGGAAAAAACCCTATATAAGGCCTAAGCAAACCTGCCAACCTCTTGCTGACTTTTTAGGCATTCCTTTGAATATCCAATATGAACCTGAGCAAACACAAGAGATTGCCAAGGAAATTATGACAAATCCAAAGTATAATAATGCTTCTGTATTGCTTTGTTGGGAGCATCACGAAATACCTCACTTGGTTGAAGCTTTCGGTGGTGGAAAAGTTGATCGGTGGCACGGAAAAATCTTTGATCAAGTTTATGTTCTGACCTTTGGTGAGGATGCTCAACCCAAAGTCGAAAAGGTTCTGCAAAAATTGATGTTTGGTGATCGCAATGACTTTTCAGAAAAGCCTCACCCACTCCCAGAAATAGCAATTCCTTGCCCTTCATCAAAGGGTACCTTGCCTCAAGAAGAGGAATAGCTTTCCATTTTCTTAAATCTTTTTTAAGTAAAAAGTTCTTTAAAGAAAGCTAGGTATACACAATTGAAAAGAAGGTTAGTATGAGATTTCTGCTCATTGTTAGTTTTATTTTTGCCATATGGCCAGCACATTCCAGAAGTGCAAATGTTGGAGATGAGTGCCCTTGTGGCGGATCTTTTACAGGAACTTATCGAAAGGTCACTCCAGGCTCAGGTCAACTTTATTGTAATTCTTATCAAGGAGAATAGGTATTGTAAAAAATATATAAAATATGATAATTCACTGAAAATATTTATAAAAAATTCTTTTTGTGAAAGAAAATGGAATTATCAAAACAAAAACTATTAAAGTTTTTACTAGCCCCGCTGCAGTTGGTTGGATGCCACGCCAAAGATAAGGAAAATCAAAATAAAAGAGAGAGAGCATCGAGTGAACAGATGACGACAGGGCAACTCGCTAAGTTAGTAACGAAAGGAATAACTGATCCGCCACATTCTCTCACAACCATAATTATAGCCAGCGAGGATGGAGAGGATGAAGAAGATGTAAAGAATAAATATGAAAAGGATCCGAAGACTCTCTTTTATCTTGAAGGTACAGGAGTTGGCCAAGATTTGAATAAAGCAGCTGAATGGTTTCAAAAAGCAGCAGTGCTGATGATGAAGATGCTATTGAAAATTTAAAGTTGAATGCAGAAGGATGGGCTCATCAATTCATAATTTAGCAACATCTAAGGCTTAAACTCAATTTTGTTATATTCCTCGACCAACGAGGTGTTGCCAAGTTCTTGGTATATAGCTGCATATTTCCCTAACATTTTATACCAAAGATAGACACCTTGTTCGAGCAAGCAGAAGGCTGTTTCTGCAAACATCATCAAACGAATATAGTTAGTCAAAATATTTCTTTGAGCCTTTTTGATGTGTGATCTGTTTGATTCCTCCATTATATTGGCAAACCATGATTGGAGTTCTGGGCTTTGAATATCGGTAATCAGTCTAAGCTTTTGGTCAGACTCGTCCTGCGTCTGATGAACAATAGCGTGAACTCCCGAAAGTTGATTAAAAGAAGTATTAAATATTCCTGGAGCTGGTTGAAAAGCAGTATGTAGAGAGGGGATGGTTTTATCTAATTTCTGAATTCTCTGTGCAAGTTCCTCAAAATGAGGGCGGCTTTTGGCAACAAGTCCTTCACTGTTGCTTTTTCTTCGGTTAATGGGGCCATTATTAAAATTCTGTAAAGATCGTATTGTACCGCATAAAGCTGCTTCTCTTTGTTTAAGTTCCTTGAGGTTAAACTGCAGCACAGAGAGGATATAATCCGGAAGAATTGAACTCGGTTATTCTTGGAAACTTTTTAACTCCTGAAGTCTATTATTAAAAGGCGATTCGGACTTCTTGGTTTGTAAATCAGAAGTAGTAAGTTCTTGAATTTGGCTATGTGATGTGCTGAGGGTACTAAGAGTTTTCTTATCTTCTTCACTGAATTAGAGGGCTTGGCCGCTTGTTACTTTAAAGGAAATGAATATGGCTAGAATAAAAAAATGGTATTTCATAATACAACCTATAATTTAGTTTGTGTTCTTATAAAACAATATATTCTAATTGACAACACTCATTAAATTATCGGCAAAATCCTTAGCAGAAAAAGTATGCAAATCTTCAATAGATTCGCCAACACCTATGGCATGAATGGGTAGTTTAAACTTTTGGCTAATGGCCACCAAAACACCGCCTTTGGCTGTCCCATCCAGTTTGGTAATAATTAGCCCTGATACATCAACGGATTCTTGGAAGATTTCAACTTGCGTCAAAGCATTTTGTCCCGTGGTTGCATCTAAAACCAGAAGCGTAGCGTGAGGGGCGGTGGGGTCAACTTTTTGGATGACTCGCTTTATTTTTTTCAGCTCGTCCATAAGGGCTGCCTTGTTGTGGAGGCGGCCTGCCGTATCTATCAGGACAATATCATCCCCGCGAGCATTTGCTTTTTCAAGGGCATCAAAGGCAAGTCCTGCTGCATCTTTGGTGGGCGCTTTTTCTAAAGGAACATTGGCTCGCTCTGCCCAAACTTCAAGCTGTTCCGTTGCCGCAGCACGGAATGTATCGCCAGCCACCAGCGAGACCTGATATCCCTGGTCTTTCCATTGTTTAGCAAGTTTTCCAATGGTTGTTGTTTTACCAGACCCATTGACACCAAGGACAAGGACGACAAAAGGCTTATTCCCTTTTGGCTCTAAGGGGACCGCGGTTGGTTTAATAATCGTCTCAATTTCACCCGCAAAAATAGCGCGAATTTCTTCGGGCGTAATATCTTGGTTATATTTTTGTTTGCTCAAATTTTGAACGAGTTCCTGAGAAACTGATACGCCTACATCACTCGTGATCAAGAGTTCTTCGAGCTCTTCCAGGGTTTCATCATCAAGCTTTTTATGAGTGACAAGAGTTGTGATGCCTTCGCTAATTTTTGTTGAAGATTTTTTAAGACCGTCTTTTAAGCGTTGAAACCAACTCATGGATGAACCTCAGCAATTAGTGTATTTGTTGTAGCTTGCTTAACTGTGGCTTTAACAATAGAACCCGGCTCACAAGGTGAAGTGGCTTCCGCTTTTAAAAAGTGTTCAGTATGCCCTTGGGTTTCCGTTTCCATAAGGATACTGACCTCTTTTCCAATAAACGTGTTTAGCATCTTTTGTAAGTTTTTCTCTCCAGCCTCTCTGAGGCGTGCAGCGCGTTCTTTGCCCACTGCTTTTTTTACCTGTGGCATACGCGATGCTGGCGTTCCTTGGCGGGGAGAATAGGGGAAAACATGTAAGAATGTGAGGTCGCATTCATCAACAATCTTCAGTGTATTTGCAAACATCTCATCGGTTTCTGTTGGAAAGCCCGCAATAATATCAGCCCCAAACGTAACGTCAGGTCGAAGAGATCTCAAGTGATTGCATATATCAATGGCATCCTGGCGGAGGTGCCTGCGCTTCATACGTTTCAGGATCATGTTATCACCCGCTTGAAGGCTCAGATGGAAGTGGGGCATGAGGCGTGGTTCATTCGCGAAGACTTGGAGCAAATCAGTATCCACTTCAACGGGATCGATGGATGAGATACGTAGACGAGGAAGCTCAGGAACTTGGGCAAGAAGACGTTTAACGATTTGTCCTAAGGTCGGTTGACCAGGTAAATCTTCTCCATAGGCAGAAATGTCGACTCCCGTTAAAACGATCTCTTTAAATCCTTTTTGAAGAAGCAGCTTCACTTGAGAAACAATGACGCCCAAAGGGACGCTGCGACTATTTCCGCGCCCGAAGGGGATCGTGCAAAAAGTGCAGCGATGATTGCAACCATTCTGGACTTGAATGAAGGCCCGTGCGCGTCCATCAAAACCAGCGATGAGATGTTCAGCCGTTTCTTTAACGGACATGATATCATTAACGATTATGCGCTTATGGTCTTTTGCTGGGTCAAAGTATCGCTCTTCCAGCTTTTCCATGTTGCCAAGGACTTGATCGACTTCTTCCATTTGTCCATAAGCATCAGGATTAATTTGTGCAGCACACCCCGTTACGATGATTTTTGCATGAGGGTGATCTCTACGATATTTTCGAATCGCTTGGCGTGCTTGCCTTTCGGCTTCGGCTGTGACAGCGCACGTATTAAATACGACCGCATTTTCGAGGCCAGCTTTCATTGTTTTTTCACGTATAATCTCGGATTCATAGGCATTAAGCCGGCATCCGAAAGTCACAACTTCTGTCGTCATAGGAGGTCTATCATTCCTTTAAAACAATAATTTGCAGGCCCTGTCAGAAAAAGGGGAGATCCTTCTTCCCAGTCAACGGTTAGAGTTCCGCCTTCCATTTCAATGGAAATCGGCCCTTTTTTAACAAGCCCTAATTTACGACTGATTACTCCTACCGCACATGCGCCAGAACCGCAAGCGGGAGTTATACCTGCTCCGCGCTCCCATACAAGTGTCTTTATAAGGGATGGTGAAATGACTTGTGCCAATTCTGCGTTGATTCCTTGCGGAAAATGAAAGGAATGCACAAACTTTTCTAAGGCGTCCTTACTTAATTGATCCGTAAATTGCACAATATGGGGGTTTCCCACATTCACACGGTAAGGTGACTTGTCGAGGGAGTGAAAAACAGGGAGTTTAAGCGAGACTGAGATTGTTCTTCCTCTTTTATAAAACTGGGAAAGGAAGACAGGCGTTTGGATCTGGCCTGAACTTTTATTCAGATATAGAGCCACACAACGTGTTCCATTGCCACAGGCTTCGGCTTTGCTTCCATCCGAATTATAAAACGCAATTTCAACATCTGCTTTTTCTGAGTGATTTAAAAGGATAACTTGGTCGCATCCAATCCCTTTTCGGCGGTCAGCAATGCGCTGTATTTGAATTTTAGTAAGAGGTGTTTTAAGTTCTTTGCTCTCAATCAGCACAAAGTCATTTCCAAGAGCCTGCATTTTTGTAAAAGAAATGCCCATTTAGGTCTCCCTTTTATGAAGGAGGAAAAAAGCAAATAGAAGGCTTCCAAAAAGTACAAACGCAAACCCTTGGTGCAAAGTGGCTATTTCGACAGGAACCATCAAGAGAAGGGTTAGAATACCAAGGGTAAACTGCAAAAAAGCACAAATTGCAATGCTGATGTATGCATTTGAAACAAGTTTAGGAAGGGGCATGTCTTTTTGATAAAACCATAGACCAAGGCATAAAAGCACTGTTGTTGTGGCTAAGCACCGGTGAATGAATTGTATCGTGACGGGGTTTTCGAGGAGATCATTCCACCATGGAGTGACGCTCAAAAACTCTTTGGGTATCAACTGTTTCCCCATGAGAGGAAAAGTGTTGTAAATTAAGCCAGCTTTAAAGCCCGCAACTAGTCCTCCCAGCATGATTGTCAGTATGACGAGCACCAAGCTTGCAAGGGTTAGATTCTTTAGATAGGGAGCGATGTTAAAGCGCAAGGTAAGTTGTTCTTTGTATAAGAGAAGAGTTGTCCACATTGAGACTCCAAAAATGCCAAGCCCAAGAATGAGATGGGCCGTAAGGCGATAGGGGCTTACGTGAGGATCATTCATAAGCCCACTTTTTACCATCAACCAACCCATCAGGCCTTGGAGGCCACCTAAAACCCAAAGGGTTAGGATATATGGCCAAAATTTCCGATATTTCCCTTTAAAGGCAACAATTAAGGTGGGGACGAAGAGGACAACTCCAAGAAGGCGGCCCCATAAACGGTGGATGTACTCAAGCCAATAAATGGACTGAAAATCACTTAAAGTGATTCCAAAGTTGATTTTTTGAAATTCGGGACTTTGTTGGTATTTTTGAAATTCCACTATCCATTCCGCTATGGTAAGGGGGGGGAAGATACCTGTGACGGGCTTCCATTCAACAATCGATAACCCTGAACCTGTAAGCCGCGTAAGGCCGCCTATGATAATCATCCCCAAAATCATAAGGGTTAAGCTGATGAGACTCGTTCTAAAAAGGAGGTTCGACCGCATTATCCGTAAATATACCATTTGCAAAATTTAAACTTACTTTAACATAAAATTAATAAAACCCTATTGTTTATTTTTGAAAAAGTGCGTAATTTGACTTCATGAAAAAGTTACTCGTCATAATTGCTTTGCCATTCGCTCTCACAGGGTGCGCTATTGGTTCATATCTTGGGGGATTTAATAATCGCTTGGGTGATAAATTCCCAGATATACGAACCGTGCCGGAACGTTCCGAAGCAACTCAAGATCGTGGTATTCACGATGGTAATGAGAAACTCGCAAGGGCTGCTGATTTTAAAGGTCTTGAGACGGATCGTGAGGAAATGAAAGCAAGGGTTGAAGCTCTTAGTGAAGACCGATTGCCTGACCTACCTGAAAAAGAGCCAACAAAGAAATCTAAGCACGGTGGTAAGGATGGCTCTTCAAAATCTGTTGAGCGCGGTAAAGCTGCTCCATCAACAACACCCGAGCTAAAAGATGGGGCCACGTCATCCGACCAAATGCCAGAGACTTTTGAGACGATTTTTTAAGGTTGTTCCCAAGTCCATCTGCGCCACCGATTACAAAGCAAACATTTCCATTATGGTGTAGTTGTATATTTTCCAGAAGTTTCGCGAAATCCAGACTTGTTATATTTTCCCCACCTTCATCAAGTGCGATGAGATAACTAGAGGAAGGGATGGCTTTCAGTAAAATCTGTTCTTCTTGGTCTTTGGATGCCTGATTGGAAAATTCTTTCACATTAATTTTCCAGTCTAGCCGTTTCTCATATTCGTTATAGAGTTGATTGAGAGAAGGATCTTTCAGTTTTCCAATAGCAACGAGAGAAATTTGCATTATATTTTAGACGAAGATGAAAAGGGTTCAGCAAGGTCAAGCCCCCACATTTTTTCGAGGTTATAAAACTCACGAACTTCAGGTCGAAAGAGGTGAACGATGACATCACCTGCATCAAGCAAAACCCATTCCGCTTGGGGCAGTCCTTCGATACGGACATCTTTATGTCCCATTTTTTTTAGCTCTTCACGAAGGAGTTCAGCCATTGAAGCAATTTGACGTTGAGACGTTCCTGAAACAATCACAAGATAATCAGCAATTGAGGATTTTGCTCTCAAGTCGAGGGCGACGATATCTTCAGCTTTTTTTTGGTCAAGAAACTGCTCAATGAAATCTTTGAGCTTTTTAGATGATAAAGGATCAGACAGAGAATTTTCCTTTCAGTATATTCATTCATTCTTATATAAAAAACTCTTCTGATAAATACAAGGCCACTTGTAATTTTTTTAAATATAAACCTGTAGGTTTTTAGCAAAACTAGCTTAGTTATTGACCCAATCAATCCGGAAAAGGCTTTAGCTGTGAAAAAATTTTATGATCTACACATTTAATGCTATGATGAAAAGTAGGGATAACAAGATTATAAAAGAAAAAATGCGAAATATAGCTATATGTGTGTGCTTGCTTTTTTTAAAAAATGCAGCTTTAGCTTCAGAAAATCTAAAAGTTGGTGTTATTGAGACACCTCCTTTTGTGATCAAACAGGGAAAGATATACACAGGTATTGCAGTTGATTTATGGAATGAAATTGCTGCAAGGCTTAAAGTTAAAAGTGAGTTCATTGATCTTCCATCTACAGATACGAAAAAAGCTTTTGACGCCCTGGAAAAACGAGAGGTAGATGTTCTCGTAGCACCTCTTTCTGTTGAACCGAGTCGATATAAAAAAGCAGATTTTACGTTTCCTTTCTTTTTGGATAAGGTTGTACTTGTCTCACACAAAGGTTACTTTCATAATCTTGTCGTGTTTATAAAAACGTTTGTGTTTTCGATTGGTGCCGTTCTTTTTGCTCTTTTTCTATTGTATGTAATTTATATACACCTGTTTTGGTTTTTTGAGCGTTTGCGTTCTAAAAAAATTCCAGATGCGTATATAAAAGGTATTTCAAATTTATTCTGGACCCACGTTCTGATTGGACAACATGAACAAATCCCCCGATCTTTGGGAGGAAAAATGGCAATCCTTATTCAAAAAACAGCCACGTTTGTAATTTTGATTTTCCTTAATGCGGGGATTATCTCTTTCCTCACGGCATTTGTTGTGAAGTATGAGGGGCCCGTTCAAAAGTTGTCTGATTTAGAAAATGTACAAGTTGGGGCTATTAAAGATTCAAAGCCTTATGAAGTTGCGATTAATGCTGGGTTGAGAGTGGTGCCATTTGAATCTTTAAAAGAAGGGGTAGAGGCCCTCGATCAAGGAAAAATTAAATCCTTCGTTGTAGATTTTTCTGAAATAGAATCCTATATGTCTGAAAATGCCATTGTAAATCTTGATGTCAGTGACTTTAATCTCAGATGGGATTTATATTCTTTTGCCACTACAATTGGAAGCTCGCTGACGCGAAAAGTGAATGACATTATTTTAGATTTGAGAGATGATGGTATTCCGCAAAGGATTGCGAGGTCCTATTTGCCCCAAGCTGTTACAAGCAGCGAGTTCTAGATAACTGTTAATATAAATTTAAGCTGATCTCCCCTATAATTTAGAAAAGAAATAAGAAATTATGGGAATATATGAAGTATTTCATTATCATGCTACTTTTTTTAACTTTTAGTGGAGGGACGCGCTCAGAACCACTAAAAGTTGCTGTGGTTCTGGATTCCCCTTTTGTAATGAAAGATGAAAAAGGCTACTATGGTGTTGCGATAGATTTATGGGAAGAAATAGCCCTCGCCCTTGACAGAAAATATGCTTACTACGAATACCCTGTTGAAAAATTGAATCAAGCCTTTCATGACATAGAAAATGGAAAGCTTGATATCTTTGTTGCGCCGCTGGCTGCAAACCCAGATCGTTATGATAAAGTAGATTATACAATTCCCTTTTTTCTAGATAAGGTCGTTGCTGTTTCGAAAAGGGGGTATTTTAATAATCTCTATACCTTTGCCTACTTGTTTTTATTGTGTGTTTTGTCCTTGGCATTGCTGCTTACTGCACTAATATTTATCTATGTGAACATCTTATGGTTTAGTGAACGCACCCATTCAAAAAATATGCCCAGTTCATATAGAGAGGGTCTGACCTACTTATTCTGGCAACATTTGCTAAGGGGAGCTCCTGATGAAGTTCCAGTAACTTTTGGAGGTAAGGTTGCAATTCTTTTCCAACAATTTGGCATATTTGTGACGGCAGTCCTTGTGAATGCTGGCTTTGTATCTTACGTTACTGCCGTTCTTGTAAATTATGAAAGTCCCATAATGCAGCCCGATGATTTAAATGGCGTTCTTCTGGGGGCAGCAAAAAATACAAAGGCCTTTAAAATAGCATTCGATAGGGGTTACAGAGTTCAGCCCTTTGAAACATTAGAAGAAGGGATTGAGGCTCTTGAAAATAATGAAGTTAAATCATTTATTGGTGATTATACGGACGTTGAAACTTACTTAAAGCACCATCCAAAAAAAGATCTTGATGTTAGCCATTTTAATTTAAGTTGGAATCTCTACGCTTTTGCGGTTCCTGTGGGAAGCCTGTTGAGGAGAGAGGTTAGTGCTCAACTTTTAAAGATGGGTGCGAAGCGCATTCCAGAGCACATTATAAGGCTATATATGCCAAAAGACGTTTCAATTAACGAGCTTTAAAGACACTATGTTGTCAAAATAACTTACATGACTGCGCCAATGTGCTTTTGTCCCCTGGATTGAGCAATATCTTCTTGTCTCTGACGCTGCCGAGCGGATATTTTTTGAGCTTCAGTAGAAGTGTTATAACAGTTGGGGCAAGAAACACCGCGTTCATAGTGCGGAGATTTCTTATCATTCTCAGAAATTGGATAACGACAGCCGTGGCACGAATCATAGTGTCCATCATGTAAACCATGCCCAACGGCCACCCGCCGGTCGAATACAAAACATTCTCCCTCCCAAAGACTCTCACTCTCAGGCACGGTTTCGAGGTATTTAAGGATGCCCCCTTTCAGGTGGTATACTTCTTCAAAGCCTTGAGAGAGCATATAAGCAGAGGCTTTTTCACAGCGAATGCCGCCGGTACAGTACATGGCGACGCGTTTGTTTTTGTTTTCATTGAGCCCTTTTACATAATCAGGGAATTCACGGAATGATTGGGTCTTGGGATTTTGGGCGCCTTTAAAAGATCCGATAACGACCTCATAATCATTGCGGGTGTCCAGGACGAGGACATCCGGATCTGAGATCAACTCATTCCATTTTTCTGGTTCCACATAAGTTCCAACGCTTTTTGTCGGGCTAACAGAGGGCACGCCTAAGGTTACGATTTCTTTCTTAAGTCTCACTTTCATGCGATGAAAGGGCATTTCGTCGGCCAAAGATTCCTTGTATTCAAGGTTATTGAAACGTTCTCCCAAAAAAGACTTCAGAGCATCAATGCCTTCCCGACTTCCCGCAACGGTGCCATTAATTCCTTCCTTAGCAAGGAGGAGTATTCCTTTAAGGTTTTGTTTATCGCACAAAGTTTTGAGTATAGGCTGCAGCTCTTTATAATCAGGCAGAGGTATAAATTGATAAAGTGCGGCTACGACGTATTTAGACATATCTCTGAGCTCGGTTTAATATTAGAGAGTAAAATACGCAATGTTCATCAATAGTGCAAGGTCTTGCTTGATAAAAGCGTTTATGATTTAATGGATACTTAAAAGAGGCGTACAAAGATGGCGTACCCTCAATTTTTTTAAATAGCCATCATGAGGAACAACAAATATGAAATCATCATTATTTAAATCATTAAGCTTAGTTGCTTTATTAGCAACGACGACACCAGTTTTTGCTGACGATCCAGTTGTTGCTGTAGTTGATGGTAAAAAGTTTACTTACTCTGAAGTGCTTGCAGCAAAATCAAGTTTACCAAAGCAATTTCAGTCTGAGTCAGACGAAAAGCTTTTTCCAGTGCTTGTTAACCAAGCCGTTGATAACTTTCTTATTAACAAAGCAGCTGAAGCAGCAGGAACATCTAACCAACCTGAAGTAAAAAAAGCGATTGAAAAAGCGAAGGAAGGGATCGTTTCTCAAGCTTTTCTCTTAGAGAAAATTAAACCCCTTATTACAGACAAAGCTGTTGAGGAAAAATACAATGAAGTTCTCAAGAACTTTCCTAAGGAAAAGGAAGTTCATCTTCGCCACATCCTTGTTGGAGATGAATCTACTGCCAAGGCGGTTATTAAGGCTTTGAAAAATGGTACAGACTTCAAAACGCTCGCTCAATCTAAGTCGACAGATGAAACAGCAAAAGATGGTGGAGACCTCGGTTTCTTCCTTAAAAGTCAATTGCCTAAAGAGTTAGCAGATGCTGCATTTGCTCTGTCCGCAGGGGCTTATAGCCAAGCGCCAGTTAAAACTGATTTTGGTTGGCATGTTATCAAGGTCGAAGGTTTTGGAGATGCGAAACCTCCGAAGCTTGATGAAGTTAAAAATGAACTCAAAGCGCTTGTAACGCAAGAAGCAATTCTTGATGTTTTGAAAAACCTTCGTTCTAAAGCAAAGGTTGAGCTTTTCAACAAAGATGGCTCACCTTTAAAAGAGGATGACAAGAAGGCTGCTGAAAAAACATCTGAAAAGAAAGAAAAAACTGAAGGCAAAAAAAGCTAGTTTTGTTTTTTCTTAATATTCTGAAAAGGGCTAAGCAACTTGCTTAGTCCTTTTTCGTACCAATAGTTAAAATTGAAATCTTCTGTGCTGGGAAATCCTTTGAATCGGGAGCGGTCCCCATACATCAATTTTTGTATTTCCTTCCGAAATTTAGGAGACTGCTTTTCTTTAAAGCTTAAAACATAAACTTGATCGTATATGTGGCTGTCCCATTTGCCTGGATCTTCCCCGCCTAGGGCTTTAACGAGTCGCCCTATTTTCCCATGTGTCCAACATAGCAATATAGTGGCTTTGTCATATTTAGGGTTCGTGAGTATTTCGTTCGCAACATCGTCTATTTGTGTATGGCGAAAATCTGTGTTGACTGGGAGTCCATAAAAATCAGCGGTTGGTTTACATGTTTGGTATGTGCGCGCTTTTTCAACTGGCCCATAAAGCTTTGGTGCAAAGACATAGGAAATGTTTGGATCAGTAAATAGAGGATTCGATGCGAAGTAATAGGGAAGGGCACATGCACGACTCTGCCCTTTGAAATTCAAAGATTCTCCAGAGGTGTTTTTTTCGGCATGCCGAATGATGATCACATTTTCAGGAACAGCATAAGTAGTAGGCATGCTCAATAGCATGATCGAGAATGGTATGAAAATAGGTTTCATTATGGGCTCTATTTTTTAGCTTTTTTACCAGAAGAACCTTGGTATTTAGCTGCTGAAACTCGTTTTGTTTTTGAAGATGGTGCAGCGACTTGCCCAGGGGAAGAAGAATTTTTATCAATGTCGGACAATAATTGGTCTAAAGTCGAATATCGCACGCTTGCTTTGGCTACATTGTTTTTTTGTGAGCCGGGTCTATAGACAGCGGGCCTTGCAGAGGGCTTATTATCTGTTGAATCTGCTGCGCTCGCAATTTCAATTAAGAGATCCTCAAGGGAGTCATACTGATTGTGCGGTTGTCTTCCTCTGTGTTTTTTATACGTCGCTTCAAGGAGATTGGTCATCTTCTTATCGCGAGAGCGTCCCGATTCACCTCCGAATACAACAGCAATATAATGTTTATTGTTACGTTTCATTGATGCAGCCAAATTATAACCAGCAGCATTTGTATAACCCGTTTTTATTCCATTGACGCCAGGAACTATGCCAAGAAGCTTGTTATGATTTGTATACGTCGTACCTTTATAAGAGAAGGTTTTTTGGCTGAAAATTTT
This sequence comes from uncultured Alphaproteobacteria bacterium, assembly GCA_964474215.1. Taxonomy (GTDB): domain Bacteria; phylum Pseudomonadota; class Alphaproteobacteria; order UBA9655; family UBA9655; genus UBA9655. The sequence continues at coordinate 123,268 of CAYYRQ010000002.1, read as the reverse complement.
GCATTCATTTGGAAAGTGGTGATATAGCTTTTGGGATAGTAGAGCCATCTCTCGAGCTGTAGAAAGGTTGGGAGTACGTTTGTTTGGCAAGCCTGATGCATTGTGAAAGACTGTTTTTTTCAATCCTAATTTTCGGGCTTCTTTTGTCATTAAAGCTGCAAACTTCGTTTCAGACCCATTTCCTAAGGCTTCAGCAAGCACTACGGCAGCATCATTAGCTGATTTGACAACACAGCCCATAATAGCATCTTTAACAGAAATCGTTGTGCCGGCTTTGAGTCCCAGTTTTGTAGGCGCTTGGCGTGCGGCATGGCGCGAAACTTTTAACTTTTGGTTAGGGTATAGCTGTTTATTCTTGATAGCCTTAAAGGCCATATAGATTGTCATCATTTTAGTGAGAGAGGCTGGGTGGGCAATTGTATCAGCGTTATGTTGATGATGAACTTTTCCTGTTTCAGCACAAATAACAATGGATGCACTTTTCCTTGCAAAAGATGGCACAACCCCAATAAAACTAATTATAAGACATAAAGCTAAACGCCTCTTCACCTTCTCATAATGAATTTTCATCCCCAAACCCTCTAAAATTTTAGTATAACTTTACCATTACATATGATTTTTAATCTTTTGTCTAGAGTTTCAGTGCAAAATTGATTAATTTATGAGACACCTTTTTGGAATAGATTAATAGGAATAGAAAAATATGATCGTCGTCTTTGGCTCTCTTAATATTGATATGGTAATGCGCATGAAGCATCTACCCCGCCCTGCAGAAACCGTTCTTTGTCCATCGTATGACCTTGTCTCAGGTGGGAAAGGCGGAAATCAGGCTGTTGCAGCTTCAAAAGGGGGAGGCGATGTCAAACTTTTCGGTAAGATAGGTGATGATGAGTTTGGACGATTATTAATGAACAACTTGCGCCAAACGAACATTGATTTGGTGGGTGTGATTTTGGACAAGAAAAGTGCGACAGGGTGTGCAGCCATTTGTGTTGATGACAAGGGTGAAAATATGATCACAGTGGCCAGTGGCGCCAACGCGAGTTTAAAAGAAAAGGAAGTGCCTGATTTTCTGCTGGGCGAGGGAACGACCCTTTTATTGCAGATGGAAACAAACGCTGAGGAAAATTGGAAACTGATTCGCCGTGCGAAAAAGTTCGGCGCAAAAGTAATCCTTAATTTAGCACCGGTATTTAACGTTCCTGAAGATATCTTAAGCTTAGTCGATGTTATTGTGATGAACCAAGTAGAAGCGGCAACTCTTGGCTTACATCTTGGCTATGAAGTGATCTCGCCGACTATTGTTTCCCGCCGAATGGCGGCAACTTATGGAAACATATGTGTTGTTACACTGGGTGGGGAGGGAGCTATTGCCTCATCACCTCACGAAATTTGGAATATTAAAGCTATGGATATTCGCCCTGTTGACACAACCGCTGCGGGCGATGCTTTCGTAGGTATTTTAGCGCATGGAATGGACAGCGGATTAGACCTGCCTATGGCATTGCGCCGAGCTTCAGTGGGGAGTGGTTTAGCATGTATGACGAATGGCGCTCAATCAAGTTTACCTACGAGTGAGGCAATAGATGAAAATATAGGGCGGGTTGCGACCCCCACAAAAAACGCTTAGTTTACGTATGGAAAGGTTTTAAAATGCTATTTAAGGGTGATATTCCTCACTATAAAGTGATTGAAAGTCAGCATCATAAAGATGAGGGGAAGCTCGTCAAGCAACTTCTGAAAGACCTAGCTCCTCTTCAGCACCATCAGGAAGACATTGTAAAGCGTGCAAAAAAGTGGGTGGAAGACATTCAAAGAACGCCCTTAAAAGGTTTTAATATCCAGAAGTTTCTGCAAGCTTTTCCTTTAAGTCATGAAGAAGGAAGGTCGCTAATGGCATTAGCCGAAGCATACCTTCGCGTTACGGATGCATTTACCGCTAACTTATTGTTAGATGATAAGATCTCGAATCGAAAGTGGAGCCAGTCGAAAGAGGGAGGAGACTTCCTCATAAAAGCATCCCGGTGGGGGCTCGACTTTACAAAGCTATTGCAAAAATCACCTTTAGCTAAATTAACCCAACCCATCACTCTTCAAGCGTTTAAATCGTTTATGCAGCTTTTAAGCCATGAATTTATTCTTGGAGAAACAATTGAAGGGGCTGTCAAACGAGCGGCTAAAACACCTGAAGATCGGTTTTCCTACGATATGTTGGGAGAAGGGGCTAGAACGAAATCTATGGCAGCGGCTTATAAAAAAGCATACGCTCATGCTATTCAGGTTATTGGACAGAATCAGGGGGATGGGCAATCAAATTTTGAAAATGATAGTATTTCAGTTAAGTTGTCGGCCTTGCATCCCCATTACAACTTTGCCCATAGAGAAGAAGTGCTCACTGAGCTTTTACCCGATCTTATAGAGCTGTGTGTAAATGCTAAAAAAGCTGGAGTTGCCCTAACGATTGATGCGGAAGAAGTGTCACGCTTGGAGCTTTCCTTAGATTTAATAGCCGAAGTTTGTCAAACAAATGAGCTTAAGGGATGGGATGGATTTGGGCTTGCCGTTCAAGCCTATCAGAAAAGTTCCCCAGTCGTAATCGATTGGGCTCAATCGATGGCAAAAAAATCCAACAAACCACTTATGGTGCGTTTGGTGAAGGGAGCTTATTGGGATACCGAAATTAAGATTGCGCAAGTGGGCGGGTTCCCCCACTACCCTGTATATACACGCCGTGCTGCGACAGATTTGTCATATTTATCTTGTGCTGAGAAACTGTTGAAAGCGGAAGGCGCACTATTTCCGCAGTTCGCAACACATAACGCCTTCACGGTTTCCGCTGTTCTCGAAATGGCAAAAGGACGAAAGGACGTTGAGTTCCAAAGGCTTCAAGGAATGGGCAAAGAGCTATACTCTCTTGTCCGTGAAGACAATTCATTTCCCGTCCGTGTATATGCTCCCGTTGGCACAGACCATGATCTGCTTGCATACCTCGTGCGCCGGCTTTTAGAGAATGGGGCGAACACATCTTTTGTTCATAAAATTCATGATAGAGATCTTTCCGCAAAAGAAGTTTTGGGAGATCCATGGGATTTCTATAAAGAACATGCTCCAGGGTCACACTCCAGACTTTGCATGCCTGAACATCTATATGGTAAGGAGCGCTTGAACTCAAAAGGTTATGATTTAAACGAACGCCATACGGTTGAGGGGCTTAAAAAAGATATTGAAAGTGCTCACATTCCGCAGACGCCATTGAAAATGGCTTCACTGGAAGATTTAGATCAAGCTCTCGGAAAAGCAAAGCAACATCAGCCTGCCTGGGATTTGACCCCTGCTGAGACGCGTGCTGAAATTTTAACCCAGGCCTCAGATCTGCTTGAGAAAAAGCGCGGTCTTTTTCTTAAATTGCTGATTGAGGAAGGCAAGAAAACTTTGTCAGATGCTGTGGCGGAACTCCGAGAAGCTGTTGATTTTTGCCGTTACTATGCCAACGAAGCAATTCAGCATTATGGAGACCCTAAGACGCTCCTTGGCCCAACGGGCGAACTTAACCAGCTCAGTCTCAGAGGACGAGGGGTATTTGCATGCGTAAGTCCTTGGAATTTTCCCTTGGCCATTTTTATGGGGCAGGTGACAGCAGCATTAGCCTCCGGAAATGCTGTCATTGCAAAGCCAGCAAGTGCAACGCCTAGAATTGCATTTGAAGCCATTCAGGTTCTTTATGAAGCAGGCGTCCCTAAAGAGGTTCTCCATTTTCTTTATGGATCAGGGAGCGTTTTAGGAACGCCACTGATTAAAGATTTGCGTGTGAGTGGGGTCGTCTTTACAGGTTCAACAAGTACAGCCCAAGAGATTCAGGAAATCCTAGCCACTCGCGGAGGACCGATTGTTCCATTTATTGCAGAAACTGGTGGATTGAATGCCATGATTGTGGATTCAACCGCACTCTTTGAACAAGTGGTGGATGAGGTGATTGTATCAGCCTTTCAAAGTGCGGGTCAAAGATGCTCAGCCCTTCGTGTCTTATTTATTCAACAAGATGTTTACGCGCCTTTGTTAAAAATGTTGAAGGAAGCGATGATGGAGCTAAATGTTGATGACCCTCAATGGCTTTCTACGGATGTGGGGCCAGTGATAAATGAAGGTGCGCGTGATGAAATCGAAGCGTATATCAAGACCCATACCCCTCTTGCAAGAACCCCTCTTGGGAAAATCGAGGGAACATTTGTCGCGCCCACAATTATTGAAGTGAAGCAAATGGCAGATGTGAAAAAAGAAGTCTTTGGCCCTGTCCTTCATGTCGCACCCTACAAAGCAAAAGAGTATGAAAAACTAATTCAATCCATTAATGATGCTGGCTTTGGGTTGACCATGGGGTTGCAAACCCGAATTGAGAGGACAATTGGGCAGCTTCGAAGGCAGGCTCATGTAGGGAACCTCTATGTAAATCGCAACATGATTGGAGCGGTTGTGGGCGTACAGCCTTTTGGTGGCGAAGGCCTTTCCGGTACCGGGCCTAAGGCCGGTGGTCCCCATTACCTGCCGCGTTTTGGTGTTGAACGAACCTTTAGTTACAACATCATGGCCAGCGGCGGAAATGTGGCACTTCTTAATTTGGAAGAGTAAGATTCCAAACTAATCTAGTAGTCTCCTCTCCGGAATCGATTTAACGATACAAGTGGAAGGCCAAGAGCCTGTTCATTTCCCCAGCCTGCCTCGTGACCAACTATGGAATTATGGCATAATATAGCCCATACGGAGTTAGTGTTCTGAGGGGATCTCCGGCACAAAGCGAATAGTAACTTCGCTTTTTGGATAAGCTTTCAGAACTTGCTGCTCCACTTCATTGGCGGCAAGGTCAGCTTTCCGTAATGAAATATCCGGATCCATAACCAAGTTGAGTTGAAAGAACTGTTGAAGCCCAGAACGACGTGTTCTCAGGTTTTTGACATGGATGACTTCGGGGTGAGTACTAATAATTTTCAGTATCTTCTCGCGGTCCTCTTCGTCCAATTCTGTGTCCAACAACACATTAAAAGCGGAAACCATAATTTTCCAAGCTGTCCAAAAAATGTAGATCCCAATGAGGATACCAAAGATAGCATCCAGCCAGTCGACTTCGAAAAAGGCTGCGCTCAGAAGTGAAATGATAACTGCAATATTCACCATAAGGTCTGCCTTGTAGTGTAGCATATCAGCAGCAATGGCTTGGGACTGCGTTCTCTGAACCACATATTTTTGAAATGATACGAGTAAAAATGATATAATAACAGCCGCTACCATAATTAAGAGGCCGGTTTGAGTCTGTTGTATGGGCTCGTGGGCTTCAAAGCGCTCATAGGCCTCATAAAGGAGCCAGATTGCAGAAGCCCCAATAAAAATAGATTGCCCAAGTGCGGCTAGGGATTCAATCTTTCCATGGCCGTAGCTATGTCTCTTATCTGCGGGCTTCAGAGCGTGGTAGATCGCAATCATATTTACAAATGAGGCGATGGCATCCAGTAATGAGTCGATCAGAGAGGCTTGTAAACTAACCGAATTTGTGACCCACCATCCAAAGAGTTTCATAATAATGAGCACAGCTGCCACAATTACGGAAGCATAACTTGTAATTCGGATTAGCTTTGTTTCTTCGAGATTTGCTAGTTTCATTTTAAAACCCATTGTTCTTATTTTTTTATATTAAATGAAAAAGATTAAAGTTTTTTTAAATTCTTTTGAACTAATATAAAAATAGGAACATGTTTATGGAGAGTTATCGTGCTCATTAAAAATCCGAAGCTTAACACACTGACGATCATAGGCGTTTTTGCCCTTTGTATGGCAGCATTTATTGGAGGTGTTTCGAGCTCCATTTATATGCCTGCGGTATTGCACATGGAACATTCTCTCCATACGGATGCGGCGCACATTAAGCTTTTGATTACGGCTTACTTGATGGGGGTATCAGGAGGGTCTCTTCTGGTCGGAATTCTTGCCGAAGTATACATGGTAAGGCGGATATATCTTATTTCGTTTATCGGATACACAGTGGCAACGCTTGTATGTACAATCACGTCTAATGTTGATTTATTCATGATTATGCGTGTTGTTCAGGGTGTTGGAGCTGTGGCAGGGGCAACGCTTTCTTTAGCGCTTGTAACCAAATATTTGACGGGAAGAGAGTTTAAAATTGCAATGTATACGGTGGTTGCTTGTATTAGCTTTGGACCTGCTGTTGCTCCAACAGTTGGAGGTTTGATCTTAGGTGCCATTGATTCTTGGAGATTCTTATTCTCGCTTTTAACTATTTTTATATTTATAAACACGGCTCTTCTCTATTTTTACCTGCCTTCATCTAAAAGTAAGGGGACTTCATTTAAAACTTTAATCTATACTGAGTTAAAGCCCGTTTGGAAAAATCTCTATTTTTGGGGCTATTGTATTTTGGCAGGCTTTGGATTTGGTTGTTTCTTTTTATTCTTATCCTTAAGCCCTTATATATTCATTAAAACATTTCACTGGGACCATAGCCAATTTGCCTACATAGGCCTCGCGGCAGCTCTAGGTATGAGCGGAGGGTCTTTCTTTAAAAAGATTTTTCTTGATAGTTGGAAGCCACTGAAAGCTATTCATCTGGGGTTATTAATAGCTTTGGTGAGTAGCTCAGCCATTATTGTTCTTTACACATTTACGACACTTGGGGCTTTTGAGTTTTTAGGTTTAGCGGCCATCGTTCTGCTCGGGTGTGGGATTCTCGCGACCGGCAGTATAACCTCAGCTATGGAGCAAACGCGAAATGTATCAAGTGCTGGCGCCGCATTTCTTATTTCCATAAAGATTGGTCTTTCGACTATTATTACTGCCTTCGTTCCCATGATCCCTGAGAAAGCCGAAAGCATGGGTGGCGTTTTCTTTCTTTTGATTGTGATGGCAGGGGCATTATATCACGTGCTAAAAATTTATGAAAAAAAGTGATTAACTTCTTAACATAAATTTCTGAAGTTGCCTGCTTTATTAAGGCGCGCTATAAGATGGACATGCAAGAAAATCGCGCTAAAACAACTTCAACAAAATCTAACTTGAAACGTGGTATCAAAGACCTGCGCCTTTCACATTTTCGTTGCTACGACTCATTTTCACTATCTGTTGAATCTCCTGCTGTCGTGCTTACGGGGCCGAATGGAGCTGGCAAAACTAATCTGTTAGAAGCTATTTCTTTTCTCATTCCGGGGCGTGGTTTAAGACGAACAAGACTTGGAGACGTCATACAACAGGGCCAAAATCAACCTTGGGCAATTTCGGCGAAATTGAAGGATGGTGAACAAGACATTCAAATCGGAACAGGCCTTGATCCTGACTCCCCCGAAAGTGAAAAACGTACCCTCCGCATTAATGGTGAAAAAGTAAAGAGTCAGTCAATTTTGACGGAATGGATTTCTATGGTTTGGCTTACGCCGCAAATGGATCGACTCTTTCTTGACGGACCGCAAGGGCGAAGACGCTTTTTAGATCGGATTGTTTATGGTTTTGATCCGACGCATGCGCAACGCTTGAATCGTTACGAGAAAGTACTAAGAGAACGCGCTCTTCTTTTGCGTCAGGGGCGCTTAGATCCCTATTGGCTAAATGGTTTGGAAGAAAATCTCGTTAACGATGGAATTGCAATAACGGTTGCTCGCCGTGAAGTCGTTGGACAACTGAGCGAAGTTCTTGCCATACAGGACCCTGTGTTTCCGCATGCTGAAATCTTTTTGGAGGGAGAGGTTGAAGAGCTTTTAAAACAGCATACGCTTTTAGAGTGTGAAGAAAAGCTCCGCAGCTTGATGGCAGATATGCGCGAGCAGGACCGACAAACAGGGCGCACATCCATAGGGCCCCACCGAAGTGATTTATTCGTCACATACCCTGAAAAAAATCAACAGGCTGCTCTTTGTTCAACGGGAGAACAAAAGGCTCTTCTTTTATCTATTGTCATGGCTTCAGCACATTTGCTATCAGTAAGGACAGACACTATCCCATTATTACTTTTAGATGAGGTGATCGCCCATCTTGATGAATCTCGAAGAACGGGATTGTTTGATGCGATATTAAAGCTTAATATACAGACCTGGCTGACAGGAACCGATGTGTCTTTGTTTGAAGGTTTACAAGGTGACGCTTGCTTTTTGAGCCTAAATGAGGCTAGTTTAGTTGAGACACTATAATGAGAGAATTGATGACAAATCCAAATGAAACAACAACAGATCAAAACACAGATTACGGTGCCCATTCCATTAAGGTTCTGAAAGGACTTGATGCCGTACGAAAACGTCCGGGAATGTATATTGGTGACACGGATGATGGCTCAGGACTTCATCATATGGTATACGAGGTCGTTGATAACGCTATCGATGAGGCCCTCGCAGGTCATTGTGATCGGGTCGAAGTCATTCTCAATCCCGATGGTTCTGCAACAGTCCGGGATAATGGACGTGGGATTCCTGTCGAAATTCATGAGGAGGAAGGCGTTTCAGCTGCTGAAGTTATCATGACTCAACTCCATGCTGGCGGTAAGTTTGATCAAGATTCTTACAAGGTCTCGGGTGGATTACACGGCGTGGGTGTATCCGTTGTGAATGCATTGTCCGAAAAGCTTGAGTTGACTATTTATAAGCAAGGCAAAAAACATTACATGAGCTTTACCCATGGTGAGCCAGATCGTCACCTGGAGGTTGTTGGTGATGCAGATGGTAACAAAGGAACAGAAGTTACGTTCTTGCCATCGAAAGAAACATTTAAAATTACGACTTTTGATTTTGGCACGCTTGAGCATCGTTTGCGTGAGCTCGCTTTCCTTAACTCTGGTGTGGAGCTGGTTCTAAGGGACAATCGTCACGAAGAGCCAAAAGAAGTGGTCATGCATTATGAAGGCGGCGTGCAAGCTTTTGTTAGCTACCTGGATCGAAGCAAAAACGCTCTTCACTCTCCGTCAATTGTCATCCAAGGCGAAAAAGAAGGTGTTGTCGTTGATATGGCGATGGAGTGGACCGATAGCTATCATGAAACAACCCTTTGCTTTACAAACAACATTCCTCAACGGGATGGGGGAACACACGTGGCTGGTTTCCGCGCAGCCTTAACCCGTGCAATAAACAATTACGCCAATGAAATGGGCAAAAAAGAAAAAATCAATATGACCGGTGAAGACATGCGTGAAGGCCTGACATGTGTTCTGTCTGTGAAGGTGCCGGATCCAAAATTTTCCTCCCAAACAAAGGACAAGTTGATTTCATCCGAAGTGCGCCCTGTCGTTGAAGGCGTTGTCGGTGACAAGTTCCAACAGTGGTTGGAAGAACATCCCAATGAAGCCAAGAAAATTATTGAGCGCATTGTTGAAGCGGCACTTGCCCGTGAAGCGGCCCGAAAGGCGCGTGAATTAACGCGACGTAAGGGGGCCCTTGATATTGCCTCCCTTCCTGGAAAGCTTGCCGACTGCCAAGAGCGTGATCCTGCTAAAAGTGAAGTTTTCATCGTTGAGGGTGATGGCGCTGGTGGGTCTGCAAAGCAAGGGCGTAAACGTAACTTCCAAGCCATTCTTCCATTAAGGGGTAAAGTTCTCAATGTTGAGCGGGCGCGCTTTGATAAAATGATTAACTCAGAACAAATTGGAACGTTGATTACAGCTTTGGGTACAGGTATTGGTCGTGATGACTTTAATATTGAAAAAGCACGTTATCACAAGATTATTCTTATGACCGACGCCGATGTGGATGGTAGCCACATTCGTACGCTTTTGCTGACCTTTTTTTATCGGCAAATGCCAGAGATTATTGAAAAAGGATATCTATACGTTGCCCGTCCTCCTTTGTTTAAGGCTAAGCGAGGCAACTCTGTGTTGTATCTCAAGGATGAGCGTGAGCTGGACAATTACTTGATTGATGGCGGAATCGATGGAGCGACACTGACGCAACAAGATGGTTCAAAAGTAATGGGGGCTGATCTTCGACGCGTTCTGGATGCTTGTGTGAAAACAAAAGAAATGATCCACATTCCTTCTAAGCAGGTCGGCTCTCCAATGATTTTGGAGCAAGCTGCTATTGTTGGCGCTTTAAATGTTGAACAGTATGCCCAAAACTCACAAGAAGCTGCTCGTCAGTTGGTTGAACGGCTCAATCTGATTTCTCCTAAAGGTGAAAAAACCTGGGAAGGCTTTATTGATGAATCCAACTCCCTTGTTGTCAAAAGAGTTCTCCAAGGCGTTGAAGAAAACTATAAGATCCGCCAATCCCTACTGGGGACTGTTGAAGTTCTGCAACTTGATCGTCTTCGCTCAACTCTTGAAGAGTCCTTTGCAGGGCTGCCAACTTTTGAAGCTGGAAATGATACGCATACAATTACCGGGCCTTTGAATCTACTAGAGACCGTTATGTTGCGTGGTAAAAAAGGTTTAGGCATCCAACGATACAAAGGTCTTGGAGAAATGAACCCTGATCAGCTTTGGGAAACAACACTTGATCCTGAAGTGCGTACATTGCTGCAGGTGAAAATTGAGCACTTGGATGAAGCGTCTGAGATCTTCTCAACGCTGATGGGTGATGTGGTTGAACCGCGTCGTGACTTCATCCAAGACAATGCCTTGAGCGTGAAAAACTTGGACGTTTAACCACGTTTATCTGACATTTTATGTTCGGTATTTGATGCACAGCTCTCCCCACTCCAACAGCAGGCACAATTGGGACTGCAACTATCATCACTAAAGTCTCGTCCACATTTACAGGATTTGCATTTATCGGCTGGCCAGGCATTGCAAATTTTGGCGAACTGTTTCCATAAACCTTGCTCTTTTGCGCGTTTTTTTAACTCACTGATTTCTGTATTGGATAATTCCCATAAAGGTTTTTTAAAGCCTAATCTGAATCCAACTTCTACAACTTTGTCACGGCATTCTTGCGGAGTGCTTATGCCTTCGGTTGAAAGGATAGCCATTAGTGCAAAATAAATAGTTAAGTATTTTAAGATTATCATCAAAATCCTTTTTTTACGATCATAACCATTTCTCTACTATTAATCCTTCTTAGCTTTTACAAATTTGACTTTTTTCAGGGCTGAGGGAGGAATAGCAAATTCAACGTTATTTGCGTAAACGGTTTTCAATTGGGGTGAGCCAGCAACACGGAAGATAAGTTCGATGGGTGCTTTTGGGTCAAGTTTTGTTTTCACTTTTATGAGTTCATAATTGGAGTGTATATGCTCAGGTCCAATTGCCTTTATCATTCCGTTAACGAAACACAATATTTGTTGTTTTAATTGAGTCTCGTTTTCTGCTTTTGTTGAGCAACCCAACTGATGGGCAATTGTTTGTTGTCGAACCTTATATTTCCAGGATGATCTTCCTTTCCAGGTTTCAGGCAAACCACCATGCATAATGGGACCTCCCACATCAAGAGTAAAGACCATACATGGTTCTCTCTTAGTGAGCCGATTATATGCGAGGTTAAGTCCTCCCGCGCCACCACCAACAATTACGTAAGGATAAATATTTTTAGGCTCTGTAGATTTTGCCCAACTTGTTTGCACAATACCACTTAAAATAATCAAGCACAGAATGCTTAGAGATCTCATCACTTTTCTCCTCTTTTTATACATGTCGACTTCATCGTTGCTCAAATTTCATGCGAGGTTGTTTGATAAACTTAACTTTTTTCAGATCATCCGGGCGCATTGCAAATTCAATGCCGTTTGCAAAGACGGTTTTTAATTGATTTGTTTGTGTATCACGAAAAACAATTTTGACGGGAGCGTCGGGGTCAGTATTCTCATAAATCTCCACAAGTTGGAAGTTTTCTATAATTCGATCACGGCCAAGCATATGTATAAGTCCCTGAACGAGGCATTGAAGATCTTGAATTTTGGCTTTGCCATGGACGTCTGCAGTTGAACATCCGAAAGAGGCAGCGAGTTTCTGTAATGTAGGATGGTGTCGCCACGAAGTGCGTTGATTCCAGGTGTGGGGAAATCCACCTTTTAACGGAGGGCCTCCTAAGTGTTGCGTATAAATGATAGGCTCTTTACCTAGTTTCACGAGCTCATATGCAATTTTAAGTCCTCCTATCCCACCGCCTAAGACGGCGACATCAATTTTTTCTGATTGACTCATTTCAGCATGCAAAGTGAGCGGCTTGAAAACGATGAAAAAAATAAAAATAAGAGTGGTACATTTCATTATCGACTCCCCGTCTTTATCTATTAGCGTTCATACTCTAAAGCTATATTCATTACTGTCAAGTTTGTTACGAACTCACTTCAAATCATTGACAGGAACTTAGTTTGAAGCTTCACTCTTTCAGAATAAAATAAAGAGTTGAGAGAATTATGCAAGAAACACTCATTTTAGTCGATGAAAATGACAATCCGATGGGCACGCAAGAAAAGCTGGCAGCCCATATTATCCCGCAGCGCCACCGGGCCTTTTCTGTATTTCTGTTTAACGCAAAAGGGGAAACACTTATTCAGCGCAGAGCGTTGGGGAAATATCATTCTCCCGGCCTATGGGGGAATAGCTGTTGCGGTCATCCTCGCCCCCATGAAGAAGCAATGCAGGGTGCAGAACGTCGTCTCTTTGAAGAGCTGGGTATCAGGTGCCCCTTAACTTACCAGGCGGAAGTCTGTTATACCCTTAAGCTTGAAAAGGATTTATGGGAATTGGAATATACCCATATTTTTCACGGGAATTTTGAAGGCGATATTCACCCCAACCCCGAAGAGGTATGTGAATACAAATGGATCGAACCAGAGGGTCTGAAACAAGATATCCTGAATAACCCAGATAATTACGCAAGGTGGTTGCGGCTTTATGCCTTAAAGTACTATAAAGTAGTATTTAATATATAAGGTTAGATTCAAGTGAAAGACTCTGAGCATTCACAACAAGCAGAAAGCAAAAAGCAAAAGGGAAGCTCGCAAAAAGGTAAAGCGACCGGTTGGTTCCTCAGGTGGTTTTTTATTCTTTTGGTATGGACTGGTTTTTTTGCGGGTTGTTTCATTCTTTGGTTTAGTTACGATTTGCCCGATATCACGAGATTGCAACAAACAGAACGTCGACCCAGTTTAACAATTTTGGCAAAAGACGGAACCAAGCTTGCAACCTATGGTGATCTCCATGGACACATGGTTGATATCAAAAAGTTGCCTCCGCACGTGATTCAGGCTTTTATGGCTATTGAAGACCGTCGTTTTTATTCACATTTTGGCATTGACCCTATAGGTTTGATTCGTGCTTTTTACACAAACTTTCAAGCCGGGCACGTTGTGCAGGGCGGAAGTACGATTACGCAGCAGTTGGCCAAAAACTTTTTACAGTCTGAAAAACTGTATGATGTTAGTGACCGCTCTTTGAGGCGTAAAATCCAAGAGGCGCTTCTTGCGTTATGGCTCGAGCGAAAATTTACCAAAGATCAAATCCTCACTATGTATATCAATCGGGTATATTTGGGCTCAGGGACCTTTGGGCTCGCCGCCGCTGCTCAGCATTATTTTGGGAAAAAACCAAAAGACCTTACACTATATGAGTCCGCCGTTATTGCAGGCCTTCTCAAAGCACCTTCCCGATATTCTCCAGCGAATAACCCTGACCTTGCAGACCAAAGAGCATCTCTTGTGCTTGCTAATATGGTAGCTGAGGGGTATATCACTGAAGACCTTAAAAATGCTGCCCTTCTTATGGCTTCCCAGACGACAAATAAATTCATGGGATCAAGCATTCGTTACTTCACCGATTATATTGTTGATGTCCTGCCATCTATATTGGATACCAAAGATCAAGACTTGGTAATTACTACTACTCTCGATCCTCGTCTGCAGTACCTTGCAGAAGCTAAGGTTCAAGAAGTGATGCAGGAAAAACAAGAAAAGTCTCATGTTAGTCAGCTAGCCCTTGTTTCAATGAGCCATGATGGCGCGATTCGCGCACTTGTCGGTGGTACCAATTATAGAAAAAGCCAATACAATCGGGCTACGCAAGCTCTGCGTCAAACAGGTTCGGCATTCAAGTTCATTATATACCTTGCAGCTCTTGAGACAGGCATGCATCCTTGGACGCATGTGAGTGATTTACCCATTCGGCTTGGAAAGTGGAAGCCAAAGAATTATAAATATCAGGCGAAGGGTGAAATTCCACTTCAAGATGCCATGGCGTATTCTGTGAATACGGTAAGTGTGCGTCTTGCTCATCAACTGGGCCTTCAAAAAGTTAAAGAAACCGCTCGTCGTGTGGGTATATTTTCAAACCTTCCTGATGATTTGACTCTTGTTTTAGGAACAGGTGAATCCACGTTACTTGAGCTCACAGCAGGCTATGCCATTATTGCGCGGAATGGTTTAAGTGTTCGGCCTTATGGAATTATGAAAATTACCGATTTGAAAGGAAACATGCTATATCAGCACCACGAACCAGCGCCAGTGAGAGTTGTAGAACCTTCTGTTGCGCATGAACTTACGATGATGATGCAAGCCGTCATGAATTATGGTACGGGAAGGCGCTCTGCCATTGGTTGTCCTAGCGCAGGAAAAACGGGCACAACTCAGCTTGATCGTGATGCTTGGCTCGTCGGATTTACGTCTGATCTTGTAACGGGAGCGTGGGCTGGAAATGATGACAACGCTTCAATGAATCCAAATAATGGAAGTCCAGCCGCTCGGTTATGGCATCTCTACATGAAGGATGCGTCACACGGTGGTTCACTCGATCAGCAACCTCAATACATATTGGAAGCGCATGACGCACCGAAAGAAGAGGTCGAAAGTGAAGGTATTCTAGGCGACTTCATTAATAGTTTGTTTTGAGGGTTGGGTCTGACCATTCATGTAATGTTTTCGGCAAAGGGCGACATAACGGTCGTTCCCGCCAATTTCAATTTGTTTTCCAGTCCGAACGATATTTTTGTTTTCATCAACGCGTGCATTCATCGTTGCTTTGCGACCGCAGTGACAGATCGTCTTAATTTCAGTGAGCTCCTCGGCCCAGGCTAGGAGATAGCGACTTCCTTCAAAGGGTTCACTCATAAAATCAGAGCGAAGGCCATAGGCTAAAACGGGGATCTTAAGCTGATCAACGATATAAGTTAATTGAAGAACTTGCTCTCTTGTACACTGGTTTGCCTCGTCGATAAAAATACAATCAATATGTTTTGCTTTATGGGCATTTTTAACGTACTCAAAAAAGTCAAAATCGACTTCAAAAGGATATGCTTTTGATTCCAGGCCGATGCGTGAACCAATGATACCTTTTGCTCGCCTTGTGTCTGCCGCTGGAAGGAACAGGAGTGTTTCCATCCCTCGCTCCCGGTAGTTATAATTTGATTGAAGAAGTGTAGTTGTTTTTCCTGCGTCCATTGCCGAATAATAGAAGTGAAGCTTAGCCATCAGAGTTCCTTTTGGATCAATATTTTATGTCTTTGTTATTATCAAAACTCCTTTGAATAGCAAGCAGAAATTAATTTGATGCGATGAATTTTAAATCTTATCAATATCAATTCATAAAATAGGGTTGCATGAAAGGGGGATCATCGGCTATTTTCCTATCAATCCAGGAGAGGTGGCCGAGTGGTCGAAGGCGCACGATTGGAAATCGTGTATGCGGGAAACCGTATCGAGGGTTCGAATCCCTCTCTCTCCGCCAGTGTTCTCTAAAGAGCAGGCAGAATTCTAATAAAAAATAGAGCACCCCATGAACCTAACTCTCATCCAAGCCAAATTAGAAAGCCTCAGTGTCCTTGAAAATATGGCACGCTTCTATCTGTATGAGATGTCACGCTATTGCGGGTTTCGTTTTGAGGAATATTCATGGCCTGAGGAAAAGCTTATTCATCTTCATCACTTTCGCCAATATCTCTCTGAAAATGATCGAAAAGCCCTTTTTATAGTCATTGATAATGAACTTGCGGGTTTTATGCTTTTACGTAAGTCAGGCATAAAAACAGACATTGATTGGAAGATAAGTGAGTTTTTTATCCTGCCTAAATTTCGGGGAAAAGCAATTGGGAAAAAAGCAGCTTTTCAAATTTTTGATAAACTCCCCGGAACATGGGAAATATCAATTCTTCCTGAAAATACAGGTGCTTTGCAATTTTGGCGACACGTTATTTCAAGTTATTCGAATAATGCCTACACAGAAGAGTCGCTTACAATTGATTATCCATCTTATAATCCCAAGCGCATCGTGCTGACATTCTTATCTCATCCCTGATTCAATTTTATAATTTATCTTTACTGTTTTCTGATATTTAAAAGGGAGGTCTTTGAGGATAAAAAAATGAAACTTAATTTTAATTTGTATATCAAAGCAAAGCTACTGATTATTGCGACAACCTTTTTTCGCATTGCGCTTGGGTTGCAACTGCCAATTCTGTATGTATATGTGCTGGATTTAGGGGGAAATCTAACTCACCTAGGCGTTTTATTTGCCATATATGGTGTTGTTTATGCGGTAGCATCATTTATAATTTCATTATACTTTCTTAAATACAGCCAATTTTTTTTCTCTTCTAGTTTTCTGTTGTGGGCGATATATGCTTTATTAATGTATCTGGCTCATGATCCTGAACACGTATATCTCTTGCAGTTTATAGCAGGTGTATCGACCGCGTTTGGTAAACCCGGATTAGTTGAAATACTTATTCTCAATACATCAGATGCTGAATATACAAAAACGTATGGGCTTTATAAGCTCATAGGCAGCGTTTTAGGTGCGCTTGCTGCAAGTTTTAGTGGATTCGTTGGGCACTACTACATGGTTCGCCCTTTGTTTTTGGTTATGGCCGTGCTTTCTGTTATTTCATTCCTTTTATCTCTCACTCTTGTAAAATATATAGACTCCGATTTTCTCGATAAGAGATCAGAGTAAATTTATAAGTGTTAGAATCTCTATGTCGTGTATGATATAAAATAAATGAATTTTGAATTATATAGTTATTTGCTAGGTCGAGATCATGATCGCTCTTATTGAAGCTTATAAGTCTGGTGCCTTTCAGAAAGCAACGCTCCTGCAAAACATCATAGCTGGGGCTATTGTTGGTGTTATTACCTTGCCATTATCGCTTGCATTCGCTATTGCCTCTGGTGCTGAGCCTGAGCAAGGTATTTATACCTCAATTATAGGTGGCTTCATTGTCGCTATTTTCGGAGGGACTCGCTTTCAAATTACGGGGCCTGTTGGGGCAATTATCATTGTTTTGCATTCGATTTCCATGAAGTATGGGCTTGATGGCCTTCAAGTCTCTACGCTTATGGCAGGGGTTATCCTTATTGCGATGGGCCTTCTTAAACTTGGTGGTGTCATTAAGTTCATTCCAAATCCTGTCATTATAGGTTTTACAGCGGGAATTGCTGTGGTGGTTTTTGTGACAGAATGGAAAGATTTTTTTGGGCTACAAAATATACCAAAGGATCTTATCTACTTTCATGAAAAACTCATTGCGATCATCGTGTCATTCTCAACCATAAATTTTAAGACAACACTGATTGGAATTTTAAGTCTCGCTATTTTAATTTTTGCACCAAAATTTAAATATACACAGCATATTCCAGGCGCCATTTTAGCTCTTGCTTTTGGCATTCTTGTGCAATGGGTTTTTCAATTTCCAGATGTGGACACAGTTGGTACTGTATATGGAAACATAAAAGCTGAATTTCCTGTTTTTGATATGCCCGAACTATCTTTATCTAAGATATTATCTTTAACAGGGCCCGCGTTTACGATCGCCCTTTTAGTCGCAATCCAATCCCTTCTTTCGGCCGTGATTGCAGATGGTATGAAAGGGACCCGTCATGACTCTAATCAGGAGCTTATTGGCCAAGGCATTGCAAATGTTATTTGCCCTTTTTTTGGTGGATTTGCAGCATGCGGTGCCATGTCACGCACAGCAACAAGCCTTAGAAATGGCGCAACAAATCCTTTAGCCGCGCTTGTCCATTGTATTGTTCTTATTCTTATGGTGTATGTATTTGCTCCAATGGCAAATTATATCCCACTTTCCGCTCTAGCCGCTATCTTGTTTGTCATTGCTTATCATATGAGTGATATGAAACATTTCTATTATTTAATAACCCATGCTTCTAAAAATGATGTATTCATTTTAATTCTGACATTTTTCTTAACCATTGTGACTGACCTTGTGGTTGCTGTTAACATTGGCGTGATTCTTTCCGTACTGCTGTTTACAAGGCGCATGAGTAAATCAGTAAGCATTGAAATGGAATCGCATAAGAAAGTTAAAGGAGAGCTGAGAGTTAAAGATCTTCCAGAGGGAACCGTAATCTATAGTATTCAGGGCCCTTTCTTTTTTGGAGCCGTTGAGCGATTAGAACACACTTTCGAAATTATTAATGAAACCCCTAAGACCATTATATTCAGATTAAAAGGGGTGCCATTTATGGATTTTTCAGGGATGGAGACGTTTAAAGAAATTATCAAGGATTTTCATGAGCGAGGAACAACAGTTTTGGTATGTGAAGCAAATGCCAAAGTTAAAAATAGATTCAAAAAAATGGGGATATTAAAATATCTTTATAGCGAGCAAATCTTTGACTCACTAAAATCCGCGGTCAGCGCTTTAAATCCATAGTTTAAAATGTTTCGGGGTCATCCATTGAAATATTATATTGGGCCTCTTCTTCATATTCCTCAATTTCTTCAGCTGCTTTTGAGGGATCAGGAACCCAAGCCACATTAAAAAGGGCATCTCCCTGGTAAACAAGGGGAAATTGGGTTTTTCCAATTATGATGCCGTCAAAGTCAGCGACAACTTTTACGCATGATACGCCTAGTGAGTCGCACACGGTACCTATAATGTCACCTTTGTTAACCTTATCTCCTAGTTTACGTTCCGAGTAAAACACGCCGGTTGCTGGGGCTCTAAGCCATCGGCTGGCTGGGGCAATGATAGAGGCTTTTTTTGCGGCCGGCACTTTCTTCGGAGGAATCATGCCCAGGAATCCCATAACGCGAAATATACCTTGGACGGCCGCTTGCGTAATATATGGGTTGAATCGCAGAGCCTCACCGCCCTCAAAAATTATCGTCGGTAAATGAAGTGCTTCTGCTTCACCGCGAAGGGATCCGGGCCTTAGTTTAGACTTTAGAATGACGGGGGCTGCAAATGCCAATGCCAACTTTAGAGCTTCAGGGCTTTTAAAGTCGCACCTGATTTGTGGTAAGTTTATTCTTTCATTAGAACCTGTATGGAGATCTATTCCGTGGGTGCATTGTTTAACAATTTCATTGAGAAAGGTGTATGCGAGTTGCGCTCCCGCGGATCCTTTTGTAGACCCTGGGAAACATCGGTTTAGATCACGCCGATCGGGTAAGTAACGACTACGAATCATAGCGCCTGCCATATTAATGATTGGGATTGCGACGAGAGTGCCGTGGAGGTATTTAATTTTAGGTGATTTTAAAACACGATGAATAGCCTCAATTCCATTGATTTCGTCTCCGTGCATTGTCGAAGATATAAATAATCGTTTGCCGGGATGATGTCCATGAATAACACGTACGGCTAAATTTGCTGCTGAGCTATCTGGAAAGAGACCAATGGGTACCATGACTGTTTTTGCTGTACCTGGCTTAACCGTTTCTCCAGCAATCTCAAAAGGTTCTTGCTTTTTCATGGTAAATATTTCTCCGCTATAATATATATTATAACGTAGTATTATTAAAAAATTTATTAATTTTATTAAATCAGTTGTTAAATAAATTATACTTATTAATCAATTTTAAGCATAAAAAAACCCCGCAAATTAGCGGGGTTTTTTGTTTTGTCAAAAGAAGCCTTACTTCGCTTCTTCAGCTTTTGGTTCTTCGGCTTTTGGCTCTTCAGCTTTGTGCTCTTCTGGCTTAGCAGCTTCATGAGCTGGAGCAGCTTGCTCTGCAGGTTTAGCATCTTGTGCTGCAGTGGTTGCTTCTGTTTGAGTTGAAGCGTCGTCTGCTTTTTTCTCGCCACAAGCTGCAACTGAAAAAGCGGCTGCAATAAGAGCCATATAGAAAGTATATTTCATTTGTTTCCTCACTAATTAGAGTTACCGGCAACTCTTTATCTTTGTTGATTCCTTTATCCGGTTATCCAAGAATATTGCCATATATTTTAGATAATTGCAATTGCTGAGAGATTGTCCGACTTAAATTTTCCTGTTTTTTCAGAAAGAAAGCGCCGGCGACTTGAAAAATTTCCTGTAAATGTATTGCGCTTAATGTCATTAACTCTTTGTATTCTTTCTCTTTCGAGTTGGGTCAGTATATATTTCGGTAAGTTGAAATAGTGGTGTCCATCTTTTTCTGATGGATAAAAATATTTTTCATAGGGTTCCGAAATGATATCTGGAAATTCGGGGCCAACTTCGTAGTTTTCTTGCCAAATCGTTGGGCCAAGGGTTGCACTGATGTTGCTGCGCTCTGCGCCAAGGCTCTCCATTGCCTTAATTGTATTTTGAAGGATTCCTGCATGTGCGCCTCTCCAGCCTGCATGACAGGCGCCGATTACTTTAGTAGTTGGATCACAAAAAAGAATAGGACCGCAATCTGCTGTTTTGATTCCCAGGGCAAGATTTTTGGTTTTTGTGACAAGCCCATCTCCTTCGAGCCCATCATTAGTTTGCTCGTTAACAGTTACCACGTGATTGCCGTGAATTTGTTTAAGTGTAACAAGAGGTACGGGCTTTTCTGTCATTTGTTTCATCGCTTGTTCACGTTCTGTTGTCAGAATATTGGGATTTCTCTCAAAAAATGCATGCCTAATGCTGGGAAATTGGGAGAGATGAGGGCAGGGATGTATCATGATTCAAATCCTTCAGGCAATAGTGTTGCGGGAGAGTATATCGCAATGACCTTAAATAAGCTTCCCATTTGTTGAGGGTGCGTAAGTCGGGTACGTGCAGCATCTAGCTGGGCCGCTTGATCAGGGTTTTTCATTTTTAAAGAGTCAAACCTCTGATCAAGGCCAAGGTTTCTTAGAAACAAGCCTTGGGGCAGGGGACCGCTTACGCAAAGGTCCCTCGAAAGAGCGAATTCTTTGATTGCCTTAAAATTGACATGACATGTTAAATCGGATTCGCCCATGTGGGTAAGCGGATCTGAAGGTTCGCCATTATAAAGGGCTTGAAGTGAATCACCCTGTCCTTGATCATAACCATAGTCTATACACAGAAAAATTCCTGATTGTTTCAACAGTCGATCACAAATCTGGTGAATGATATTCATTGTGATGGGGCTATGCTCCCAGATTAAATCTTCACCTTGATCTTCTTTTACATATTCCATATTGAAATGGAGCTGGTTTTGTTTACAAGCAAGACGACGCTCATAAAGTTTATTATCTTTTCGAATATAGTAATTTGTGGGTATAGCATCAAAAAATTCATTGGCAAGGATGATGAATGGGGATTGGTTGGCTGGGATGTCCTCAAAATTTTCAGCAAAAATCATGTTTGAATGCCCAATCGATTTCTGTATTTTTCTTAGCTCAGGATGCTTTTCAATAAGTGAAAGATTGATGGCTTGATAAAAGGGGGGGGAATGGATTTGGGCAACTCTCAGGAAGTCCTTCATTAAAGTTCCTTTTCCAGGGCCAAGCTCTACAAGAGACACTTGATGGGGTTGCCCAAGCTTCTGGTAGATATCAATGGCCCAAGCCCCTATCAGTTCGCCAAAAACTTGGCTGACTTCAGGAGCTGTTGTAAAATCTTTCGAGACAGATTCATGCTTTTGATAATACCCATATTTAGGGTGTTGGAGAGCAAATTCCATAAATTCACTTTGTGTAATGGGGCCATGTACCTCAATATGTTGCTTCAGAATTTCTTCAAGCATTCTCTTTCCTGAGAACAGCGCGTCCCGCAAAGAATAGACCAAATGCCAGAACGGGAAGAGACAAGAGTTGTCCCATGGTTATTCCGCCTGCAAGATAACCAATAAAAGCATCGGGTTCACGGAAAAATTCAGAAACAATGCGCGCAATTCCGTATCCTCCAAGAAAAATACCTGTCAGCAAACCCCGCCGGTGTTTCCAGTTTGTTTGTGTAGCCCCATAGAAAAGGACAAGAAATAGGATGAGTCCTTCGGATAAAGCTTCAATAAGTTGACTTGGATAACGGGGGAGTGGGCCACCATGTGGAAAGACCATTCCCCAGGAAGAATCTGTAATTCGCCCATAAAGTTCGCCATTAATAAAATTGGCAATACGTCCAAAGAAAAGGCCAATGGGCACGCCGCAACAGGCAAGGTCCATAAAGGTAAGAAATAATAAGTTGCGCCGCCAACAATAAATGAGGGTCGCAATTATGACACCTAGCAGCCCACCATGAAAAGCCATGCCCCCTTTCCAGGGTTGGAAAATCTCGAGAGGATTCGCCATATATTTCGCAGGGTTATAAAACAAAACGTAGCCCAGACGTCCGCCAACAACGACTCCAATAACAGCCCATACGAGATAGTCATCAATATATTCTCGTTTCATTAGGGGAAATTTATTGGTAAGCCAAAGACTATAACGCCACCATCCTAAAATGCCCGCGACATATGCGAGTCCATACCAATGAACTGCCAAAGGGCCAATTTGAATGGCGACTGGATCGATTTGGGGGAAGGGCATGGGTTACCTCTTTATTAAATTCATTAAACAGAAGGTGTCATGGGATGCCAAGAGAATCAATAATTTTATTTCAGTGTGAATACTTCATTAAGATCAATTTAATGAATTGGTGTTAAAATCTTATAAGATACAACGGGAAGTTACCATGAAATCACTATATGTTTTTGCATTCATTTTAGGATTGGTTTTGTCCCTTGAGGCGATTGCTTCGCCAGATATGACTCATGATTCAGGTGGTAGGTTTTCTGAACTTACTGAAGAAGGGTTTGAAAAAACTGATAAGGTTGAAGATGGGTTGCGTTTGTCAGAGTAAAAACTGCATACTAAACATGGAGAGATCAATGAAACATTTATTATTTATATTCGCAATATTATATGCTTCTGCATCATATGGAGCTGTTGGGCAAACCTGTAGCCAGCACAGTGAATGTAATCAACCTGCCGAATATTGTTATATGGGTCCAAATGCTAGCTTAAAGGGGACATGCATTCTAAATGTATTTCCCTAGGAACTTTAAACGGCTTCACGGGCATAAAACCCCTATTTTAGCTTACCTTTGGAGAGATTCTTCAATCCAGTCCGCTGCTTTGTCAATCAAACTATGCGTACATTGACTTAACGTGCTAACGATTCCAAGCATGGTGAAGTTTTGTATGGGCGTCTTTTGACAAAATGTTTTGGCTGCAATGACTTTTCTATCCATGAAGTGGATGAGTTTGAAGGTAATAGAAATGCTTACTTGGGGATGCTTTCCTGGATAGTGGAGAACAGAAAAGTCTTCAATATTCGAGCTTAGGATATATTGTGCAGCAACTCCGTCAGAGAGACGGTTTACATTTTGTCCTCCCCATTTTTGGGAAAACCCTTGTATAAGTTGATTCTGAAAAATTTTCGGGAGGCGTTCGGGCCAAGATCCATTAGCAACGTATTCTTGCTGGTAAGGATTTGGTTTTAAGCTGATACGAATGGTATCAAGCCCTGGTTCACTCTTTGGCTCGTCGATATTAATCGAAGTTGAAAAACCCTGGGACGGTTTATAGTGACCACTCTCTAAAGTATAGAGGGGAAGTGGCTCTTGCGCTTCAAACAGTGTGCATCCAGTTAGAAAAGCTAAACTTATCAACAAAATAGAATTTTTCATATTCACCCATATTTTTTCTAAAAAATATCAGAAAGTTTGTTGAGCGTCGAGAAAAATACGTCATTTTGGTCTTGTCACGATAAAAAAAAATTTGTATTAACAATACTTAACACACAAACAGCTGGAGAAAATATGGCCGAGCTCATTTTGACAAGACGTAAATTTTTAGTTATGGCCTCGTCTTTTGTAGCTGCATCCGCAACACCTGCTCTAGCGAAAACACTGCTCCCTAAAACAGGGCCCCGCTTTTCATCAAGAACCCTCCATCTTGTCCAAGCCCATTCGAGAGAAGAATTCGAAGGTGTTTATTGGCGTGAAGGTTCCTACGATGAAAAGGCATTATCGCGACTGGCGTATTTGTTGAGGGATAAACGCAATGGGAAAGAGCACCCAATTGATCCAAGTCTATTGGATTTATTGCACAGACTTAATTCGAGCGTAGATGTGAAGCAACCCTTTAAAATTGTTTGTGGATTTAGGTCTGAGGAAACAAATAAGAAACTTCGGAGGAGAAGCAAAGGAGTTGCCAAAAACAGCTTGCATATGAAGGGTAAGGCTGTTGATATTCGTCTCGCAAACTTTTCACTCAAAGAGCTCAGAAATGCTGCAAAGTCACTAAGGGCTGGTGGTGTGGGCTATTATCCACGGTCGAATTTTATCCATGTCGATGTTCGCCCAACGCCCATTAGTTGGGGCTAAAACACCTCATCATATCTGAAAAATTATCATATCACTTGAAGTATTATTTTTATGTGTTAAAGTTGACGAGTTGTTTAACTTGATCATAAGTAATTAACAGTGAGGTTTAATAATGTTATCAGTTTCAGTCCCAATGAAAGTTGAATTCCCCCAGATCAATGATGAAAAAGCGACACGTATTAAGCTTGCTGCCGCGTACCGTATAATGGCCAACATGGGCATGGATGATTTAACTTATACCCATCTTTCCTTAAGAATGCCGGGAGAAAGCGCTTACTTCATCTATCCTTTTGGTCTTTTGTTTGAAGAGGTGACAGCGTCATCCTTATTAAAAGTTTCCCTTGATGGTGAGGTATTAGAAGGAAGAGAAAGTCAATATAATCAAACAGGGTACGTGATCCACGGTAATATTTATAAGGCCCGGCCAGAAATTAATGCAATTGTGCATGTGCATACAACTGCGGGTGTTGCTGTTTCTGCGATGGAGTGTGGATTATTGCCTATAAGTCAGTTTGCTTTTCATTTTTATAATCGTATGTCTTACCACGAATACGATTCCTTAGCCTTGGAACATAATCGCCAGGGATCAGCATTGGTTAAGGATCTTGGTCAAAACAAAGCTCTTATTTTAAAAAACCATGGCACGCTCACATGTGGAGAAACCATCCATGAAGCATTCCTGTATGCTTATTTTCTTGAACAAGCGTGTCAGGTGCAATGTGCAACAATGGCTAGTAGGCAAAAACTGACGATTCCACCCCATGAGGTTTGCGAAAAAGCAGCACTTGATGTTCGTCATTTTGAACCAGATTTTGGGATCAGGGATTGGACGGCACTCGTGAGAAAACTAGATCGGGAAGATCCTACATATAAGCTTTAGGAATGTTTGCGTAAGACTTGAATGTTTTCTGCATACTGACTTGCTCCACCATTATTAAATACAGAGTTCCCGGCCACGAGGATATTTGCTCCTGCTTTGATAACGAGGGGAGCAGTTTTTGGTGAAATACCGCCGTCAACTTCGAGCAGGATTTCATGATCAGTTTGATCGATCAGCTGACGAACTTCTTGGATTTTATTAATCTGATTATCTAAAAAGGCTTGACCACCGAACCCAGGACTTACAGTCATGACTAAGATCAAGTCAACGACAGGGAGGAGGGGTTTGATGCAGTCAATACTGGTTCCTGGATTTAAGGCAATGCCCGCTTTACAACCTAAGTTTCTGATCAGTTGAAGCGTTCGATATGGGTGAGGGCCTGCCTCCGGGTGAATGGTCAAAATGTTAGCGCCCGCTTTTGCAAATTCCTCGATAAAGGGATCGGCCGGTGCAATCATCAAATGTACATCAAATGGAAGATTCGTAAGAGGCCTTATCGCTTTAATTACGCTGGGGCCAAAGGTGATATTGGGAACAAAGTGACCATCCATGATGTCGATGTGAACCATGTCAGCATAAGGTTCAATGGCTTTGATTTCTTCTCCTAGCTTTGAAAAATCAGCTGATAAAATAGATGGGGCAATTTGTATGTTTGTCATTGTATTTGTTAAACCCTTTGTTTCTGTCTTTTCTCAACAATCCCTGAAGTATGCGCATTTATGTTCGGAAAAATAAAAAATGGATTGCTTTATCTTTACTATATTCCTTTGCGTAATGACATAAACTGATCAGAACGCATCTTTGCGAAGAGCATTGCCACATGGCAATCCAGATTTTTTAAATTTGACCTCCTAAATCTTGGCTTTATTATAAGCTTTTCAAGTCCAGGTGTCCAACTTTAGAAATGTCTAAATGATATTAATGTGCTATACATTTTAAAAAAATATATAGAGGACAAGAATAAATGATTCGTATCGAAGCCTTCAAAGGGAGTGCAATAAATCCTTACGTCCAAAAATTAGCAGAATTAAGGGTGCGTGAATTTTACAACTTTCCTTATTTGTATGTAGGAACTATTGAAGAAGACGCCCATTATTCTCAAAGATATGCGGAAGATGAAAAAGCCTTATTAGTTGTTGCGTTTGAGAATAATCAAGTTATTGGTCTTTATTCAGGAATACCTTTTAACTCAAATATGTCTTTTCTTCATGAATGGGAAGAGCAAGCTCTTCAACAAGACTTTGAGCTTGAAGGGTATTACTATCTAGGTGAACTTATTGTTGAAAAAACATGGAGAAACAAGAGGATTGGATCTCAGATCATAGAGATGTTTTTTGAGGAAATTAATCAGTTGGGCTATAAAAAAATGGCTGGTGTAACGGCCATACGTCCAAGGAATCATCCTCTTCGCCCTGAAGGTTACCAAGATACGGACGAGGTATGGCCAAAGTTTGGTCTTCATAAAACCAACGTAACTCTTTCCGTAAACTATCCAACTCGCCAAGCAGATGGCTCGGTCAAAGACGAAACGAACGAGATGGCCTTATGGGTTAAGGAACTAAGCGGTATTTGACCGATGCCTTAAAATAACAAACATACTGAACCCTATTAGGACAACTCCGAGAACAAACCAAGCCAACTGAGACAGTTGAGAATCATCAATAAGGACCGCCGCAGAGGTGCCCAAAAAACTAACCATTGTTATGAGCATGCCTCGAATTGAGGAGGCTGTTCCTTTGAGATGGGTGAATATACTTAAGGCTTTAGGTACTGAGGCTGGATACATCAAGCCAAAGCAAAGAATAAACAAGGATGAGCCTACATAAATCATAATGACTGAAGAGGGAAAGACAAAAGATGTAAAGAGAATGGTTAGGCCTCCCAGCGCAGCACCAGCATATCCTCCCCAAATGACTCTATCTATCCCAAAATATTTTACCAGCTTTCCTCCAAGGTAGCTTCCAATAGCAAACCATACGATCATTGCTCCTAGAAACCATCCATATGTGTCCGCATCCATGTCGAGAAATTGATGGGTATAAAAGGGAAGAACCGAAAAAAGGGCCCATTCACCGGCATAGAGAATAGGATTTACCGTAGCATAGGCCATGTATTCTCTGTTAAAGAGAACTTGTTTATAACTCTCGATAAGGCTTGTTTTATGTTGATGTTGAGAGGGTTTTACAGACTCGAGAAATAAGTAGTTCAAGACTAAAGTGGCCAGCATAAGAATCATGATGATAAAAAAGTTGCTTCGCCAGCCGAAGTGGCTATCCATGATGCCACCAACTACAGGCGCAACAGCTGGGATGGCAGCAAAGGCTATGCCCATCATCCCAAAAACTTTTAGCGTTTTCTCTTCCGGCAAGCTTTCTTGCAGGATCGCAAGTCCAACAACGGGTGCAACACTTGATCCCATCCCAAGGAAAAACCGCCCTGCGATCAAGCTTTCTAAGTTTGGCGCAAGCAATGAAAGCAATGCGCCCGCAAAAGCAAGAAGGGAGCCATAATTACTGATTCTTGTTTTTCCCCATCGATCTGCAAGGTATCCGCAAAAGAAACAAGAGATAACAGCACCAAGAAAAAATGACGTCAGCGTATACTGAACATCATCGCTGCTTTTGCCGAAATAATGGGCGATAGAAGGCATGCTCGGCGTATAAATATCCGTCGAAACAAGGTAGGCGATGATGGCAAAGGTGACGATGAACGTAATTCTCATAATTATTTAGCATACAGGTTATCATCTGTTTTACCAAACCGATTTTAGAGATTTTTATAAAGTTTTGGTTGATCAGGCTCGATTATTACTATAATAAAGAGTTAAATTTATTGGGTTATTAAATAATGAAATCTGTTACTTTTTTAGTCTTATTTTTGCTTTTTTTAGTCGAGTCCGTCTATTCAATGCCAGATTACGATACGATCATCGTTGGCGGCGGTTTAGCTGGGTTAAATACAGCTCGAGGCTTAAAGAGAGCTGGCAAAAATTTCCTTCTCATTGAAGCAAGAGACCGACTTGGTGGCAGGGCGTATTCCATTGGTGAGCCCCCTCTTGAAGCTGGGCCCGAATGGGTCGATAAGGATCACGCCCAGATCCATCAGCTTGCTGCCGAATTGGGGGTAGAGCTTGAGGAAGAATCGGCGGCTAAAACCTCAATACGTATCCATCGAAAGCGCGTGATGTGGGCTGAGGATTTTGGCCGACCGTTTAAATCGGCTTACACAAAGATAAAAGATCTTCCAAGCCCCTATGAAGAGGGAAAGGAAGGAACAGTTGATGAAACATTTTTAGCCTATCTTAAACGCAAAAAGATTATTTTTACGGAGGATGAGAAGGAGGCCATCAATTATGTTTTACGAGATGACCCAGGCGTTGATTTAAAAACCGTTTCTTATGCTGCCCTTTCCTATATTCGAGGAGAGTTAGAAGATTACTTTCGAGATTCAGGATCCAGCGATTCAGACTCTGAGGAAGAAGAAGAGTATCTGTTTGTAAATGGAACGCGAAGCTTCATTGAAGCAATCGCCAAAGATATTGGGAAAGAAAGTATTCTTTTGTCTTCACCGCTAAAAAAACTCTCTCGTGATGGGGATGGGCTCTATCACTTGGAATTGGAGGGTTCTAAACTAACAGCCGAGCGGGTCGTTCTTAGCCTTCCTTTTTCTGTTTTGCGGGAAAATGAAATCCTTGATGATGCATCTCTTGGCATTCCACAAGATGTTCGCCACGTAATAGATACAATGCCCTATGGAAGCGTTGCCTCCGTTCTCATTCCTGGCGACATGGCTTCCGGCATTGAATATGATAACCTGGATCAGCAGGTCAACGCATGGACGCGCCCAGGAGGCCTTCGCCTCTGGATTGGTGGAGAACGGGTAAATACGCTAAAGAAGGATAGCCCTGAACTTGAAGCTATTCTTAAGGTGGCCCATGACAAGTTGCGTCATGATGGGGTACAGATTGAAGGAAAACCCTTTCACTTTGTGAATTGGGCGACAGACCCATACGCTAGAGGTTCATACAATGCCTATTGGTTGACACAATCTATATTCAGGCCTTCTGAATTCAATCAGAGAATGAATTGGTTTGCCACACCTCTCAATGCAAATACGCTATTTTTTATTGGCGAGCACACGATGTTAGCTTCTGCCTATATGGAATCGGCGATTCGATCAGGACGAATCGTTGCTGATTTTTTAACGACCCCTACTGAATAAACGACACAAATAAATAATAGCTTTAATTTAAGGAATAGATATATGAAACATTTTGGTATTCTCATTTTTTTAGTCTTCTTTTTCAGTGCGCAATCATTCATCCCAAACATTCTTCAGGCGAATCTTTCTGATGATGAAAGACCAGAGACTACCACCTTCCGCAAGCTTCAGCAGGATGGTTGGCAGATACTGAGTTTGTTTTCCCTCGATACCGATGCATGCTCTGCAGGAGATGAAGATAGGAACTGGCGTGCCATTGTCATGCGGCCAATTGGTCGTCATTCAGAGTATTTTGAAGTAACTGAAATGATTGTTCAACCTCCTTTTAGTCGAGAGTTTATCCGCCGCTCAAGGCAGTTCAAATGAGTTTATAAAATTTTAAGACCTCTTCTATAGAATCTATTTAATGCTCATGATGAGAAGAGGATTTCTATGAAGAACTCTGCGAAGCTTGGCCTTCTTGCCTTAACCATGATTAACGTTGCGGCTATCGCAAATCTACGTAGTCTTCCCATGATGGCTGGTTACGGACTCAAATCGATTGCTTATTTTGTTCTTGTTGCTGTTCTTTTCTTTATCCCGACCGCTTTAGTTTCTGCTGAACTTGCCACAGGTTGGCCCAAGAAGGGCGGCGTATTTGTTTGGGTGACAGAAGCTTTAGGTGAGAAGTTTGGGTTGCTTGCCATTTGGCTCCAGTGGGCACAAAACCTTGTTTGGTACCCAACTGTGTTGTCCTTTGCTGCAGGTACGTTTGCTTATGCGATCACACCAGAATTGGTCCATGATAAGGCCTATACGTTAGCTCTCATATTAATTGCCTATTGGATTGGAACGTTTGCGAACTTTTTTGGGATGAAAGCTTCGGGGACCATCAGTGGCATAGCCGTAACGCTGGGAACTATATTTCCGGCTGTCCTCATCATCGGATTTGGGATTTGGTGGCTCTATGCTGGTGATCCTTCTCAAATTATTATGACTCCGGATGCGGCCATTCCTGACCCTCATGGGTTGAGCAGCCTTGTTTTGGCCTCAGGTGTTCTTATGACATTTGTGGGTATGGAGATGTCAGCTGCCCATGCCAGTGAAACTCAAAATCCTCAGCGCAACTACCCACGAGCCATATTTTTTGCAGCTGTCATCATTCTAACAATCTCCATCTTGGGGACACTCGCAGTGGGCATTGTCCTTCCAAAAGGAAACGTGAACATTGTCGATGGCCTGATTGCTGCGTTTAAGCTTTACTTAAAAACATTTGGTTTGGAAGAGCTCTTTCCCTACATCGGCCTTTTAATCGCCTTTGGTGTGTTCGGTCAGGCCAGCACGTGGATTCCTGGGCCCAGTAAGGGCTTACTAGCAGCAGCAGAACATGGTTTCCTTCCCAAGGCCTTGCGCAAGGTGAATTCTTATGGAGTTCAAGTGCCTATTCTCTTGGTTCAAGGGCTATTCGTAACACTTTTTTCGTGCGTTTTCCTGTTCTTGCCTTCTATTTCAACCGCCTACTGGATTTTAAATGCCTTTACGACAGAGGTTTATTTATCGATGTATGCCCTGATGTTTATCTCGGCTATTCGCCTGCGGTACTCAAAGCCTAACGTGAAACGTGCCTATCGGATTCCAGGTGGAAATTGGGGGATGTGGTGTGTAAGCGGCCTTGGCTTCATAGGTGCAATTGGCGTGATGGGCGTCAGCTATATTCTTCCTCAGCAAATCACAGCCATTTCACCAATAGATTACGCCATGCTCTTAGGGCTCGGATTGATCGTGGTGTGCATACCACCCTTTATCCTGTTCAGGCTCAGAACACGGTTCACAAGTTAGGCCTTTTCTTCCCTTCCTCGCATTTGGGCATTCCGCTTGCGTAGGTTTTCACGAAGCGCTTTGGCGAGACGATTTTTCTTTTGTTCCGCTAGCTTTTTACGATTTTCGGATGCGGTTAGTTTTTTTAAATCGGAAGACAAATACATTCTCCTTAAAATTGTCAAAAGTCTGAAGAGCTCCATAAAAGCAATTTTTTTGTATTCTATTTCTATTTAAATTTCTAGATGAAAAGCTCTTCTCTCTTGAACAAATTTAGCCCTTATGGCATCTTGCGACTTTAATGCCGTCGTAGCTCAGTGGTAGAGCACACCCTTGGTAAGGGTGAGGTCGAGAGTTCAATCCTCTCCGACGGCACCACCTCTAAGGCTTCAATATTAAATAAGCAATCACCCAGAAAAGAGCAGACACGATAGAAGTAACCAAAAACTTGAGCCCGATATTGGGGTTTTCGGGGGCGCTTGAGGCGTGCCCTTTTTCAATTTGTTCAGGGATTCTCACTCCCCACGGGAGAACAAGAAAAAGAACAACAACCCAAATCATCATGTATATAATCAAACCAATCGTAAACGACATGTCAAAGTCCTAGTTATCTTCCATATTATCTTTAGGGGTTTTTACGCGATAGTCCACCTCCACGCGTAATCCAACGCCATCAATTCCCTTGAGCGAGGAATCATCAAAGTGATGGGGATGGGAGGCCGACTTAACAGGTTTAATTGAAACGCGTTCTTCATTTTGAACTTGCTTGATTTGTTCCAGCTCGATCAACGTTCCAAATGAATCTTTCGGATTGAAAAAGAGCACCGGATTCCCGCGATATCCTTTTTTGGGTTCTCCATCTCCGATAACTTCAACATTGTTGGCTTTTAATTTTTCCCGTGCATCGATCAAGTTGCCAACCTCGTAACAAATGTGATGAATGCCACCTTGGGGGTGTTTTTCCAAAAACTTTTGAATAGGGGAGTTGTCCCCTAAAGGTGTAATTAGTTCAATTTTTGTGTTTGCAAGGTTAGCAATGGCAAGTCGAACACCATGATCGGGCGCATCAATGGGGGTTGTGACAAAAGCGCCGAAGACGTCTTGGTATTGCTTGACTGCAGCGTCTAAATCAGGGACCGCGATGGCCACGTGAACTAGCTTTCCAATCATTATGCTCTCCTATATTCGACAAATTTGTACATGGGTTAACGTTTTTTTACCGTAGTATTTCGCAAGCGTTCGACGCGTTGCAATGCGGCTTATTTCTATGACTTGTTCATCATCTTCGCGATCCTCGAGGGGAAGGGCGAGAAAGGCTTTCTCAACAGCTCCAATGCAGTGAGCTGTGAGAATTTCGAGGTGTTCTCCTTGGGCGACCCCTATTAACAGAACTTTTGGAGGGATGGCAAGGCTTGTCCGTCCTTTAATAACGAGTGTTACAACTGCATGACCCGTACTCATAAGGCGGTGGCGCTCATGCATGACTTCCCCACGATAGGGGATCAATTGATTGCCATCAAGGGCTAGCCGGCCAACGGGAACTTCGTCTATAAGCTCAGCGCCATTTTCTGTGAGAGCAATGAGATCTCCATTTCGAGGCGTAAAGGTGTGAGGTACCTTATGCTCCTTTGCAAGCTTGGCTTGCTCAGCAATATGGTGATCTTCCCCGTGAACAGGTACGACAATTTTGGGGCGGATCCATGAGTACATTTCTACAAGCTCATCTCGACAGGGGTGGCCGGAGACATGGATGTCTTCTTCGTCAGCGGTGATCACCTCAGCGCCTTGGCGAACGAGTAAATTTTGCAGAGAAGAAATAGCTTTTTCATTCCCCGGAATTTCGCGGGAGGAAAAAATGACTACGTCGCCCTTCTCTAAGAAAATGTGCTTATCTTCGCCCTTGGCAATGCGAAGGAGGGCGGCTCTGGCTTCACCTTGACTTCCGGTGCAGACAAGAAGGGTTTCGCCTCTATCAAGGAAACCTGAGTCATGATGATTTAAAAAGGGAGGGTAGTCTTTGAAATAACCCAATTCACGCGCCACTTCATCCACCCGATGGAGGGCTCTTCCGACAAGTCCAATATGCCTCCCATTTGCAAGGCCTGCTTCGGCACAGCTGGCAACCCGCGCAACATTCGATGCAAAGCACGCAACGAGTACGCGGCGGCCAGGAAATTTGGCGACAAGATCAATAAGGTTTTGACAAATGGGAAGTTCGGAGCCTGAATGGCCTGGGACAAATACGTTTGTTGAATCACAAACAAGGGCGAGTACGCCGTCATCGCCTAGCTTTTTTAAGGTTGTACTGTCTGTTGCATTTCCGAGTAATGGATCGGGATCAAGCTTCCAGTCTCCTGTGTGCGCGACCGTACCTGCCTTCGTGCGAATAGCGATTACACTGGGCTCCGGAATAGAGTGGGTTATATTTACAAAATCAACGGAAAAAGGCCCTATATCCACGCCACCTGAAAGTGGGACCTCATGAAGGGGGGCATTCTTTATGCCTGCTTCATCAAGCTTTCCTTGGATGAGGGCGGCGGTGAAGGGAGTCGCATACATCGGACATTGCAGTCGGGGCCAAAGGTAAGGAATCGCACCAATGTGATCTTCATGAGCGTGAGTTAACACCAGACCGGCTAAATTTTGGACGTGTTCTTCGATAAACTGCGTGTCCGGCATGAGGACATCAATGCCTGGGGTTTGATCAAAGGTAATACCCAGGTCAACCATCAACCATTTGCCTTGGGTATAATAAAGATTGAGGTTCATGCCAATTTCGCCGGAACCCCCTAAGGGTAAAAAGTAAAGCTTATTTGGATCAAGATTCATGCGTGAGTTAACCCTACCATTTTCTGCACTTTGGTTGTGCCTGTTTCTTTTGCCATTCCTTTGTCATCCCCGCCTTTTTTGTCATGTCCTACTCCTTGAAAACCGAGTAAAATCTTTGCCTCTCCCCATGTGGGAGAGGTCGACCCGAAGGGGCGGATGAGGGGGACATTGTTGAGCATATTATTTTCCCTAAGTCAAAGTATGCCATAAAATCAAAAAATTAGCCAGAAATTAGATGATTGGGCAAGAGAAGTCATATCAAAAAACTTCATAATTACGATTTTTTTCATCTATAGCCTGAATTGCCGCGCTCCATTCCAGTCGCTCTCAATGACGGAAACCTAGTAAAAGTGCGTCATCGCAAACCCACCGTTTCCGAAGGCTATGCCTTTTTTGGCAATCCAGGAAAATTTACTTTTGCTGAAAATTCTTTAAGATGAACGTCAGTAGGATTGCATTTGCCAAATTGATCCCTATATAAAGAGATATCGGTATTTTTATAGGAACAAAATGATGGTTAAATATATTGGTTACCTTTTTGCTTTCGGTTTGATTTCTTCCAGTGCTTTTGCGATGGATGATTCCAAACAAGAACTTCAATCTTCTAGCGCTCTTGCTGTCCAACAACGAGACGATACATTTGATAAAGATCATTTTGATTTTCTGACAACTAAATTCCCCGAACTAAAGAAACAAGCTGATAATCCATTTATGCCTTGTTATGAAGAAACGAAACATTATACGAAGTTACAATTATTAGCTAAAGACAAAGAGAAAGCACCTGAAGATGTTCTTTTGGACGGGGCAAAAGACGTAATGGCCAAGAAAACTCTCCACTTTTTTGGGCCAGAATATGAACAGTTCGTTTTGAAACAGGTAAAACCTTTTATAGAGGGGCTGCAAAAAGATCACCCAATCCACGGGTACTACGGGACCTTTTTCAGTCGTGCATTAAAAAACCATAATTTGCTTGAGGATCTTCTTTTGGCTTCCGAGTATATCTATCAACTTGTGAAAGATGAAGGAGGAGGTACAGTTCTCTTTTTAGGTCGAACGCCCTGTCTTGTTCAGGTTGCTTATGATGAGGTTTTGGCATATGAAAAAGATGAGGGGCAGGCTTCTGTTCATCTTAACTTTTCAGGGCATCCAGATACGTTAACCAAACGTGAAAGTTCTTTTTTTAGAACAGAAACTAACATTGCGCGCGATATGGTTTCTCCGGTTAAGCTTGCCCATTATTTTGGGTATATGGATAGTAAAGGTCTTCTCGGAGCAAAGAAACTTTTCATCGTTGATATTCTTGGATCGGGCAGCAGTTTGAATAGCTTCCTAAGAGTTGTGAATGCCTATTATCAAGAGAAATCAACACCAACTCCTGAACTTACGTTTTTACATCTTACACAAGATGTGACTTGGTCGATGGATCGTTCGGCTTTCTTTACGTTTGAGCAAAAGGGTGATATGGCGAGTCGAGGGTTTCTTCATCTGCCAAAGGATGAAAAAAGAAACTTTAAGCCTTTCTCAATCCCAGCCTATGGCGTTCCCGTTTTTGATAAGTTGTTAACCGAAATGCTGGATCAGGATATGTTTCAAGAATTTCTCGTCCATGGCGTTCAATACCCTGCTCAAAGATGGGTGCCTGAGTTTGATATGGAGCGGGATGAGGGAGCAAAACATTATAAGCCATTTTATAAATATCTACGCCTCAATTTTGGTCGATATATCGAATATCATCAAAAGTTTAGGGAATAGACAAGTTTGTTAAAGAACTGCCCCCTTTATTCATGCATGAACGAAGGGGACAATGGATTCTTATGAAACAGGAACAAATATAATTTAGCATTAGTTATATTTAGTCTGAGGCAAAAGTCTTCATAATTTTAGATTGCTTCTCAGCCTTCGCAAGGCTTTGACCAATTACATTGAGGGTAAACAGGTAAAAGTGTTTTCGTGAACCCGTCTTAGCTTCAGCGAATGTGGGTATTGCGATCTATTTTATTAACTTTTGTAGCAGGTCCTTTATAAATATCTATGCTTGAATTTTACTGATCTTTCATCTCTCCCTTTTTTAATCATATTTTAAAGGATTGGGATTATACTGTCTCATACCCATCATTGATGAAAAGAGGCTAGCTATATGGATTTTTTTACACTCATTCATGTTCTTTTACTTGCGTCTATAATTTCGTTTGCTCAAGCCAAAGAGAGTCTTAAAGGCGCAACTCCGAATACAAAAGAGGAGAATGAATCTGTTTTTATGGAACTTCCGTTTCAAGACATACAATCTTTTAAGGATGCGGAGCGGGGATTTATCGCCCCATTGCCAAACAATGGGGTTATTAAAAATGACAAGGGAGAAACAATCTGGGATCTAGGGGCATTTAGTTTTATTAAAAAGGGAGAAAAGGCACCTGATACCGTCAACCCAAGTCTGTGGCGGCAATCCCAGCTCATCATGATGGGTGGTTTATTTAAAGTTACCGATGAAATTTATCAGGTCAGAGCGGCAGATCTTTCAAATATTACCTTCATTGAAGGCAAAGATGGACTTGTCATCGTTGATCCACTTATTTCTACAGAAACTGCTCAGGCGGCTTTAAATCTGTATTACGAACATCGCCCAAAGAAACCAGTTGTTGCTGTCATTTATACTCATAGTCATGTGGACCATTATGGTGGTGTTCGAGGCGTTATTTCGGAGGATGATGTAAAATCAGGTAAAGTCAAAATTATTGCCCCAGAAGGTTTCCTGAAGCATGCGGTTGCAGAAAATGTAATGGCAGGGAATGCGATGAGCCGCAGAGCAAGTTATATGTATGGTAATTTGCTCCCCAAATCGCCCGAAGGACAAGTTGGTGCTGGCTTAGGTCCCACAACTTCCTTTGGAACAATACCCTTAATTCCACCGACTGATATCATTAGCAAGAATTTTGAAACAATAAAATTGGGTGGGCTTGATTTTGTGTTCTACTTAGCGCCGGATTCTGAAGCTCCCTCTGAAATGTTTTTCTATGTTCCTGAATACAAAGCTCTTTGCACTGCTGAAGATGCAACCCATACCTTGCACAATACCTACTCCTTGCGAGGGGCAAAAATTCGTGACCCGCTTGCCTGGTCAAAATACCTGAATGAAGCTCTCTATAAGTGGGGTGATCAATCTGTTGTTTTGTTTGCCCCGCACCATTGGCCGATTTGGGGTGAGAAAAACATTGTAAAACATCTCGAGCTTCAGAGAGACCTCTATCGTTTTAT
Organism: uncultured Alphaproteobacteria bacterium; assembly: GCA_964474215.1. Lineage (GTDB taxonomy): Bacteria > Pseudomonadota > Alphaproteobacteria > UBA9655 > UBA9655 > UBA9655. The sequence goes on along the minus strand of CAYYRQ010000002.1, from coordinate 85,847 downwards.
AAATGATCAAACCCTAAATCTTGCAAATCAAGGGTATACTAAAGAGCAAATCGCTGAGAAAGTTCATCTCCCTGATTCTTTGAACCACTATTGGTCAAACCGTGGTTATTACGGCACGATGAACCACAATATTAAGGCAACCTTTGTCAAATATTTAGGATGGTTTAACGGAAATCCTGCCACCCTTCATCCGCTACCTCAAGTTGAGGGGAGTAAGAAATATGTGGAATATATGGGAGGGGCTAAAGCCATTCTTAAGAAAGCTCGTGAGGACTATGATAAAGGAAATTATCGGTGGGTTGCAGAGGTTCTAAATCAAGTCGTATTTGCTGACCCTACAAATCAAGAGGCTCGTAACTTAGAGGCAGATGCTCTTGAACAACTCGGATATCAAGCAGAATCGGGTCCGTGGCGTAACTTTTACTTGAGTGGCGCGAAAGAATTAAGAGAAGGCGTCGTTAAAGCAGGAAGTCCAACTACATCGAGCCCTGATACAATTCGGGCCATGGACCCCGATCTTCTCTTCGATTATATGGGTGTTCGTTTAAATGCAGATAAAGCAAAAGGCAAAGAGATCAATTTAAACATTGTGCTGACGGATACGAATCAAAAATATAACCTTGAACTGAAAAATAGCACCCTCAGCCATATCGCCGATGTGCAAGCTGATCACGCTGATGCGACCCTGACACTTACTCGCCAGAGCCTTGATAAGGTATTACTGAAAGAAATAACCTTACAGCAAGAAATAGATGACGGTGAGGTCAAAATTGAGGGAGATGCAGGAAAATTGAAAGAGCTCCTAAGTATGCTTGATACCTTTGAGTTTTGGTTTAATATCATAACACCAGTGCAGTCCAACGACTAGGGTATCAGGCATTTTTCGCTAGCTGATATGGTCCAATTTCTCAACACGTCGCGCATGGCGGCCGCCTTCAGATGGTGTGTTGAGAAATACTTCGAGACAAGCAAGGGCTTCTTCTTGGCTAATGAGCCGTTCACCCAGGACAAGAATATTAGCATCATTATGGGTTCGTGAAGACTCAGCCATTTCTGCATTGCAACACAAAGCCGCACGAATACCGCGATGTCGATTTGCACCGATGCTCATTCCAATACCACTTCCACAAATCAGAACACCAGTTGCGCCTGCAAGAACTTCTTTGACGACAGGGGTAATAAAATCAGGGTAATCAACGGATTCAACGGAATGCGTTCCACAGTCAATAACAGAGTACCCTTTATCGTGGATGTATCCTTTAAGGGACTCCTTGTATTCAAAGCCCGCATGATCTGAGCCGAACACAATGGTGCCCTTTGAATGACCGACTTGAGCTTTAATTATATTCACTACTTTTTCGTTCATGATCTACCTTTGATCAAGCTTGAATTCAATGCGGCGATTCTTTTCATCATCCCGCTTCTTTTCGATCGGATGATGTTCGCCAAAGCCTGTTGCAGCAAGATTTTTTGCTGAGATCCCATATTGCTTGAGTAATTTAACAACTGAAATTGCTCGAGCGGTTGAGAGTTCCCAGTTTGAAGGATACTTTTCAGTTTTGATGGGACGTGAATCTGTATGCCCATCAACCCGCAATACCCATTGCATGTCTTTGGGCATATGGGCTGATATTTCTTTGAGTGTTTTTGCCAGTTGTTTTAATTGATTTTCCCCTTCCTTGCCAATCGTCGCTGAAGCTGATGGAAATAAAACCTCTGATTGAAAAACGAACCGGTCTCCGACGATGCGAATATCTGAGCGGTTGGCGAGGACTGCTTTTAGTTTTCCAAAGAATTCAGAACGATATTTTTCGAGCTCTTCAACTTTATGAACCAAAACGGATGAAAGTCTTTTATCGAGCTCTTCTATTTTAAGCTTTTGTTCTTGGTTAGTGGTTTCTGATACGCCAAGAGCATCATTCAGTTTTTGCAATTGTTCATTTAAGAGAGCTGCCTGCGCTTGGAGCGCAGCAAGCGCTTGTTCTGCGTCAGATGCTTTTTTGTGACTCGCTTCCATTTGCTGATTGTAATCAGTTTCCATTTGCGTTTTGACAAGTTGAAGCTCAGAAAGTTGTTGGCTGGTTAATCGGAAAGATTCAGATAGTTTTTCATTTCTTGTCTGTTCAACGTTTAGTAAGCTTGAGATTTTTTGAAGCTTTTCCTGGAGTGTATCAAGCCCCTTTTGTTTTGAATCAAGGGCATCTGAAAGATAGAATTGAGAAACAGTAAAAATCATGAGGGCAAAAACCATAACGATCAGGAGAGTAGCGAGTGCATCAACAAATCCTGGCCATACGTCAAGGTTAACCCCTCTTTGTCTTAATCGTGATCCTGCCATTTTTTTCTCCATTAAACTTGTGGATTTTATGACTCACCTTGTGCTTTTGTAAAGGTAAGTTCTCCATTAATTTCAAAAAGTTTTTCAATATGCATCCATGAGTACTTTTTGCAAACTTTATCAAGAAAGCTAAAAATTTCTTTATCAGGGACGTGTTGAGAAGGATCATCTATCATAAAGCGTCCCCGCCAATGATCGACGCAATCTGGCAGAAAGCCGCCTGTTTCAGGATAAACCTGAACAGCCCGATTTGAGATCATCTTTAACGAAAAAGGTGAAGCAGAGCAGAGTTCATTCAAATGATTGGCTATATTCTCAATGGTATCTGTGCTTTCAAGGAACACATCAATACCAACGAGTTTTTGCTCTTGCTTCGGATAGGGGAGGTTAACCTCAGGCATTTGAATGGGTTTATAATCCCGTGGTTCCCAGAAGTCCGTTTTTTGCCCAAGATTTTGAATGACGATATCCGTAAACTCGGTTGTTTTTAGAGTGGATAACTTATCTAAATCCCTGAGGAATGCTTTTTGGATACCCAATGTATAGAGAATAGATTGCTCAATAGCGGTTGCTGCCTCAAACTCATTCAGATGGCGAAGCATGCTTACGCCTGATAAAATGAGAGCTGTTGGGTTTATAACATTCAGTCCAGCATACTTTGGTGCCGAGCCATGAACAGCCTCGAAGATTGCCACTTTGCTTCCCATATTTGCTCCAGGTGCAACACCGAGTCCCCCCACAAGGCCGGAACCAAGATCGCTAATTATGTCGCCATGCAGGTTGGTTGTTACAATGACATCAAAGTTTTCAGGGTGAAGAACCATCTGGTGAGCACAGTTATCGATAATGATGTGCTGGGCTTCAATTTCAGGATAGTCCAGAGAAACCTCTTCAAAAACTTTTTTAAAAAGACCTTCTGTCAGCTTTAGGATATTGGCTTTGGTCGCACAGTGGACTTTTTTACGATCTTCAGCGCGTGCCAGCTCAAAGGCAAAGCGAATGATTTTTTCCGATCCCAGGCGGGTGATCAGCTTTAGTCCTTCTGCAACAGTAGGGGTTTGCATATATTCAATGCCGGCATAAAGATCTTCGACATTTTCTCGGATCACCACAAAATCAATATGTCGATCACTATGGGGATTTTTAAGTCCAGGAATTGTTTTTACGGGACGAATATTCGCATACGTTTCAAAAAGCGCCCGCAATGTGACGTTCGCGCTTTTTTCGCCATATCCAACGGGTGTTTCAAGAGGGCCCTTGAGGACAACTTTTGTGTGTTTAATGGAATCTATAGTTTCTTGAGGAACGCCCGTTGCAAGACCTTGTTTGAAAACGTTAGCTCCCGCTTCACAAACGTCCCAATTGACTCTGACGCCCGTCGCGTCAATGATTTTTCTAACCGCCTGAACAATTTCAGGGCCTATGCCATCTCCCTCAATCAATGTGACGTTGTGGGTCATTACATACTCCTCTTATTTTATTGATACATATTATAAAGGAGAGAAGGGAAGTTGGCTATGGGGTTAGATTCAAGTTAATTCATTTTTAAGCTTACTAAGATATAACAGAAGTGAAATCGACTTTGGAGGAAGACGAAAATGAACAGGTTATCAGCATTATTTGTACTATTTACATTCCTGCAAGCGAGTGAATTGAACGCTTGCCGATGCACTTGCTTTGATAAGATGAATGAAGGGTTTATGCAGGATGGATCCTATGCCCATGCCTCTGATTGTGAGACTTTTTGCAAAGGATTGCTTGAGCAAGTCTATGGCTCTTATTCGTGTGTTGACATGAATTAAATAGCGCCTCTAGAGTCCCAAGGGCGCAAAATAAATAGTTAGCCGACAATCTCGATGTTGCTAAAAAAGTAGTTAATTTCCTTAACTGCATTCTCGAGGCTATCAGAACCGTGAACAGAGTTTGCTTCAATAGACTCAGCGAATTCTTTGCGAATGGTGCCTTCGTCCGCATTGGCTGGGTTTGTTGCGCCCATAACATTACGGTAGTGCTCTACAGCATTTTCACCCTCCAGAACCTGAACCACGATGGGGCCAGAGATCATGAAAGAGCAAAGGTCGTTAAAAAAGGCACGTTCTCTGTGAACGTCATAAAATCCTTGGGCTTGTTCAAGAGTAAGGTGGACGCGTTTTTGGGCAATAATTCTAAGACCTGACTCTTCAATTTTTTGGTTAACAGCACCACTTATGTTACGTCGGGTTACGTCGGGTTTTAGAATGGATAATGTTCTTTGCATGTTAGCTACTCCTCGTTTAAAAAGTGCCCCCTCTATAAACCTTTATGAAGAAAAAGAAAAGAGATGTTTAGGTGGTCTGCAAACTTTTCTTAAGGTGTGTTATATTAACACCTTCTTTGTGTAAGAGGTCAAGCTTTGGTTTTCCTCCCCAATAATACCCCCCCAATGATCCATCATTCCGAATGATGCGGTGGCAAGGAATGAGGGGTGAAATAGGGTTTGCCCCTACCGCATTGGCGACAGCTCGAACGGCTTTTGGCATTTTGATATAATCAGCAAGCTTTTGATAGCTCCAAGTCTCACCTAAAGGTATATCCAAGAGAGCCTTCCAAACTTGAATTTGAAAGGAAGTGCCTGCAAGAAGAAGGTCAGTTGTCTCTGAGAGCCTAATCTCTTTATTTTCTAAAGTATGTTTGTTGAAACGGTTTTTTACCTGCTCTGGATCAGGAAATGATTTGAGAGCCATCGCACAAATCTCATTCGAAGGTGTGATCACAAGGAACCAGTCTTTATAATTTCCATAGTAAAGAAGAGAAAACTGACTCAATAGTTCTTTTCGAGATATGGGCTTCAATTGATTAATGTTGATCATAAAGTTAATTCTTCACTTCAAAAAAGTTGAGGTGTGAGACAATTCAATGTACACTTTAATATAAATGTTATTATGAGGAATTCAATGGAATTAATCAGTAAAAGAATGGCGCGTATCAAGCCATCGGCAACGCTTGCGATTTCAGCACGTGCGGCGCATCTCAAGTCTATCGGTCAAAGCGTCATTGGGCTTGGGGCCGGCGAACCTGATTTTGATACGCCCCAGCATATCAAAGATGCAGCTGTTCAAGCTTTGAAAGATGGAAAAACAAAGTATACCCCCGTTGAAGGGATACTTCCTCTTCGGAAAGCAATTGTGAACAAGTTTAAAACAGACAACGACTTAGAATACACTCCTGAGCAGATTATTGTCGGTATCGGGGCAAAGCATGTGATTTTTAATGCGATGTTTGCAAGTCTTAACCCAAGTGATGAAGTGATCATCCCAGCCCCCTATTGGGTATCTTATGTTGATATGGTTGAAGCAGCAGAAGGAGCGCCCGTTATCGTAAGGTGTCGTGCAGAAGATCAGCTGAAGTTAACTCCAGAATTATTGTCTGAAGCCATTACGGCAAAATCAAAATGGCTAATATTAAATTCTCCAAACAACCCATCTGGGATGGCATATACCAAAGAAGAGCTTGAAGCCCTTGCTGAGGTTATTCGGTATGCGCCGCATCTGCATGTATTATCTGATGATATATATGAACATCTTGTTTACGATGGATTTAACTTCACAACGTTGGCCCAAGTTGCTCCTGATTTAAAAGAGCGGATACTAACCGTTAATGGTGTTTCCAAAACCTACTCAATGACAGGGTGGAGAATTGGTTATGCCGCAGGCCCTGAGCCGCTGATTAAAGCTATGAAGTCGCTTCAATCTCATTCAACATCAAACCCAACATCCATAGCGCAGTATGCTGCTTTGGCTGCTTTAGAAAGTCCTATGGATTTTTTGAAGGAATGGCTTGAGGTTTATACGGCTAGACGGGATCAAGCGCTTGAAATACTGAGCCAGGCTCAAGGGTTGTCTTGTCTAAAACCTCAAGGGGCTTTCTATTTATATTGCAATTGTGCGCCGTTGATGGGCAAGAAAACTCCTATGGATACGATCATTACAAGTGATACGGAGCTTGCCTCTTATTTATTGGACTCTGCGGGAGTTGCTGTCGTTCCTGGTGTTGCATTTGGGCTGTCACCCTATTTTAGAATCTCTTTTGCAACAGATACGAAGCAGCTTACTGATGCCTGCCATCGTATTTCTCAAGCCGTTGGATTATTGAAGTAAGGTTTTTTTATGGTGAATGGATGGGTTATTATCGATAAGCCTTTAGGCATGTCTTCAGCCCATGTTGTTGCCAAAATAAGAAAGTTATTCAAGACAAAGAAAGTTGGACATGGAGGGACGCTTGATCCTCTCGCGACAGGTGTTCTGCCCCTTGCCCTTGGGGAGGCAACAAAAACCGTTTCTTATGTTTTGGACGGAAAAAAATCCTATGCCTTTGAAGTTAAGTGGGGAGAAAGTCGATCCACCGATGATGCGGAAGGTGAGGTAGTCAATACCTCTGACAAAATCCCGTCAACCAAAGAAATTGAAAACATATTGTCTCAATTTCTTGGGACAATAGATCAAGTTCCTCCTGCCTATTCAGCTATTAAAGTCGATGGAAAACGAGCCTATGCATTAGCAAGAAGGGGAGAGGACGTTCAGCTTTTGCCCAGAAAAGTAACGATAGAGTCATTGAGGCTCATGCATGTAAATCCAACTTCAGCAGTATTTGAAGTAACGTGTAGTAAAGGAACCTATGTGAGAAGTTTGGCTAGGGATTTGGCTGAAAAACTAGGTACATGTGGTCATGTTGTTACTTTAAGGCGTCAAGCTGCTGGACCATTTTTAGAAAAAAATGCGATTTTACTAGATTCTCTTCTCAAGATAGGGCATAAAGCAGAGTTAATGAAGTATGTCTTGCCTCTTCAAGATGCGCTGGCCGACATCCTGGCACTTGAAGTTCAAGGCAATGAAGCGGTGAAGCTTCGGCAAGGACAGTGGATTTCGATTCCCCAACAAAGGGATGAGGAGGTCGCACTAATCCTTTTTCAAGGTAAACCGCAAGCACTAGCAAAACTCGAGCACGGGCAAGTTAAGCCGATTCGAGTATTTAATTTATAGATAGAAATAGGAGAAGTTGATGTCGATTACAAAAGCTAAAAAGCAAGAAGTTATCAAAGAATTTGCAACCCAAGAAAATGATACGGGATCACCGGAAGTCCAAGTTGCTGTTTTGACAGAAAGAATTGCCAACCTTACCACGCACATGGGTGATCATAAGAAAGATTTTCACTCTCGACGCGGTCTTTTGATGTTGGTGAGTCGTAGGCGCAGTCTATTGGATTATTTAAAACGAATCGATGAGAATCGTTATGCACAGTTAATTAAACGCCTGGGCTTACGTCGTTAATTTTAGAAGGAACAAGAAAAGTATGTTTGAAGTTTATCGGAAAGAACTTGAATGGGGAGGCCAAAAGCTTACCATCGAAACAGGGAAAATTGCGCGCCAAGCTGATGGTGCTGTTGTTGTAACGTACGGAGAAACTGTTGTTTTATGTACAGCTGTTGCCAAAAAAGAAGCAGCTCCGGATGTAGATTTTTTTCCACTGACAGTTATCTACCAAGAGAAAGCTTTTGCTGCGGGCCGTATTCCCGGTGGCTTTTTCAAGCGCGAAGGCAAGCCAAGCGAACACGAAACACTTGTTTCCAGGCTTATCGATCGGCCCATACGCCCGTTGTTCGTGCCGAACTTTCGTAATGATACTCAAGTCATTTGTACCGTTTTAAGCCATGACATGGAAACGCCCCCTGATATACCTGCTTTAATCGGTGCATCAGCTGCTTTAACTTTATCTGGTCTTCCCTTCTTAGGGCCCATTGGTGCAGCTCGCGTTGGTTATATCGATGGTGAATTTGTCTTAAATCCACTTTTGTCTCTTGTTCCAAATTCAAAGCTAAACCTTGTCGTTGCAGGAACAGCAGAAGGCGTTTTGATGGTTGAGTCTGAAGCGCATGAGCTGAGTGAAGCTCAAATGCTTGAAGCTGTTATGTTTGGTCATCAACAGTTTCAACCCGTCATTAATGCCATTATTGAATTGGCTGAAGACTGTGCAAAGGAACCCTGGGAACTGCAGCCTGAAGATCCTCAAAAGGTAAAACTTGTAGAGCGTATGAAAGAGTTGGCTTCTGAAGAACTCGGTGCAGCCTATCGCATAAAGGACAAGGCGATACGAAATGATAAAGTGAGCACGACCAAAGTGCAAACTGTTGAAGCACTCGTCGAAGAAGGATTTTCTGAAAAGCTATCTGAAACTGAGTTTAAAGAGTTAGCGAAAGAAGTTGTAAGGAACGAGATTCTTACAACCGGAACCCGAATTGATGGCCGTGAAACGAACGTGGTTCGGCCGATTGAGTGTGAGGTTGGTATTCTCCCTCGGGCCCATGGAAGTGCTTTATTTACCCGTGGTTCAACTCAAGCTATTGCTGTGGCCACCTTGGGAACAGGTCAGGATGAACAGATTATCGATGCGCTTGAAGGTGAGTATAAAGAGAATTTTATGCTTCACTACAATTTCCCTCCCTACTCTGTGGGAGAGACAGGGCGTATGGGTGGCCCTGGTCGTCGTGAAATCGGTCATGGAAAATTAGCATGGCGCTCTCTTCATCCATTAATGCCTTCGAAAGATCAGTTTTCTTACACAATCAGAGTTGTATCTGAAATTACGGAATCGGATGGTTCATCATCAATGGCGACTGTTTGTGCTAGCTCTCTAGCCATGATGGACTCTGGTGTTCCTATCGAGCGTCCCGTTGCAGGGATTGCCATGGGATTGATTAAAGATGGTAAGGAATTTGCTGTTCTGTCCGATATTATTGGCGATGAAGATCACTTAGGTGATATGGACTTCAAAGTCGCTGGAACAAAAGACGGTATTACTGCCCTTCAAATGGACTTGAAGATAACCAGCATTACGCGTGACATTATGGAAATTGCTTTAGACCAGGCTCGTGCAGGACGCATGCATATCCTTGAGAAAATGGCGAGTGCAATTGATCAGGCACGCGATGATGTTAGAGAGCACGCACCTCGTATGACGTCTTTCATGATTGCAAAAGACAAAATTCGTGAAGTCATTGGAGCTGGAGGTAAAGTCATTCGTGAGATTTGTGACACAACCGGAGCAAAGGTCGATATCACAGACGAAGGTATGCTGACGATTTCTGGTGCTAATGCTGAGATTTTAGAAGCTGCTGAAAAATGGATTCGTGGAATTACAGATGAGCCTGAAGTTGGGAAAATATATAAAGGCAAAGTTGTTAGAATCCTTGATTTCGGTGCATTTGTTAACTTTTTTGGTTCACAAGATGGATTGGTTCATGTGAGTGAGCTTAAACCTGAGAGGGTTGAAAAAGTTGAAGATGTCATTAAAGTTGGCGATGAGGTCTTCGTTAAAGCCCTCGAGATTGATAATCGTGGAAAGATCCGGTTGAGCATGAAACGTGTCAATCAAGATTCAGGAGAAGAAGTTCTCTCAGATGCGCAGGCAGCAAATTAGGAATAGGTGATTTTTGAAAACATTGAATCCTATCAAGCTATCAGGACGAGAGGTCCTTCCTTTAATTGAGGGAGGAAAGGGGATCTCTATTTCAAATGGAGAAAGTTCTGGTGCTTGGGCTGGAGCAGGTGGAGTGGGCACATTTTCAGCTGTGAATGCGGATGCTAGAGATGCGGACGGCAATCTTGTTCCTGTAGTTTATAAAGGAAAAACACGCCGAGAGCGTCATCGTGAACTCATTGAGTACGGCATCAAAGGGGGAATTACCCAGGCAAAGATAGCTTATGAATGCTCTAATGGTGAGGGCCGACTCCATATGAATGTTTTATGGGAAATGGCCGCAGTTGAAGAGATTCTCCACGGTGTTCTTGATGAAGTCAGTCCCCTTGTCCAAGGTGTAACATGTGGGGCAGGGATGCCTTACCGTGTAGCTGAAATTGCGGCTAAGTATGGCATTTACTATTATCCGATCGTTTCCTCAGGGCGGGCTTTCCGTGCCTTATGGAAGCGCGCATACCATAAGTTTCCTGAATGGTTTGGTGGAATTGTTTATGAAGACCCTTGGCGTGCCGGTGGTCACAATGGATTAAGTAACAGTGAAGACCCTGAAAAACCTGAAGATCCATATCCACGTGTCTTAGAACTTCGAAAAGTTATGCTTGAGTTTGGCCTTGGGCATATTCCCATTGTTATGGCTGGTGGCGTTTGGTATTTAAGAGAATGGACTGATTGGATTGATAACCCAGATCTTGGCCCAGTTGCTTTTCAATTTGGAACGCGTCCATTATTGACCAAAGAAAGCCCCATCTCGGACGCTTGGAAAAAAAAGCTGCTAACTTTAAAGCCTGGAGATATATATCTTAATCGGTTTAGCCCAACGGGGTTTTATTCATCAGCTGTTTCAAATCCTTTCTTAGATGAGTTAAAAGAACGCGCAACACATCAAGTTGCTTATTCTATGAGTCCCGTTGGTGACCACACCGAAGGTTTCCCCGTGGGTGCTCGTGGCCGTATGGTGTATTTAACGCCTCACGATAAGCAAATGGCAGAATCATGGGTAAAAATGGGATATACGGTTCCAATGAAAACCCCTGAGTCGACGCTTATTTTTGTAACACCTGCAAAATCAGATGAAATTCTAACGGACCAAATTAATTGCATGGGTTGCTTAAGCGCCTGTTTGTTTAGTAATTGGTCACAGGATGAATCGGGAACGACAGGTAAAAAAGCGGATCCACGATCTTTTTGCATTCAAAAAACGCTTCAAGAAATAAGTCATAGCAACCAAGTGGATAACCAGTTGATGTTTGCTGGGCATGCGGCGTACCGGTTTGCAGAGGATCCATTCTATGCAGGAGGGTTTATTCCAACTGTTAAAGAGTTATTGGAGAGAATCCAAACAGGCGACTAGGAGGGGCCCTGGTTAAGAATCAAAACATTCATGTTCTATCTCGTGCACTCATTATTGATGATGGGCATATACTGCTGGCTTATGATCCACGGCCTGAGCCTATGCATTATTATGAGTTGAATACGCCCTTTTATTATTTACCAGGCGGGCACATAGAGTTCAAAGAAACAGCTGAAAACTGCCTTGGAACGGGAACTTGTTGAAGAAACAGGTCATGAAATAATCATTGATTTAAAAGAACTAATTCCAGAATGGATTGATGTATAAAAAAGGGAGCCGAAGCTCCCTTAGTAATTTATTCTCGCTCAGCACGTTTGCGGGCGAGTTTTCGAGCACGGCGAACGGCCTCAGCCTTTTCACGGGCTTTTCGCTCTGATGGTTTTTCATAATGTCTGCGTAGCTTCATTTCTCGGAAAATGCCTTCTCTTTGCATTTTTTTCTTGAGTACACGAAGGGCTTGGTCAACATTATTGTCACGGACAATAACTTGCATAAACCTTAAACACCTCCTTCCAAAATGAGCTAGAGTTTCGTAAATTCGTGTGAATATAATATATTGAAAGAGTTAAGAAAAGGAAAAAATGGAAAAACGTCAACAAATGAAGCGCCAGCTTTTAAAAACTATTCTAACTTATGTTCCCATCAATGGCTGGAATCAAGAGACTTTAGATAAAGCAGCTCTTGATGTATTTGGTGATTCGTCTTATGGATGGCGCCTTTTTCCAAAAGGACCACTCGAGGCAATTGCTTATTGGAGTGAAGAGCTTGATAAACAAATGCTCGATCAATTGCCTGTATCGGAAGAGATGCGTGTTCGTGATAAAGTTACCCTTGCTGTTCAAACGCGCATAGACCTTCTCGGGCCCCAGCGAGAGGCCGCACGTAAAACAGCAAAATGTTTGGCATTCCCACCCAACGCAGGTGAAGGTGCGCGTTTACTTTATCAGACCGTTAATGAGATCTGGTATTATGCAGGGGACATATCAACAGATTATAACTTTTATACTAAACGCGCCCTTTTATCTTGGGTTTATTCGTCTACACTTTTGTTTTGGTTGCGCGATGAGTCTCCTGAGAATGTTAAAACGTGGCAGTTTTTGGATAAACGTATTGAAGAAGTTTTGACCCTGCCACAGATTCCTAAAAAAATTCTCTCAACATTTTTTTCATGGAAGTCTCATGGATAAGAGGCTTTCTCGGGACTTTTTTAATCGACCAACATTGGGTGTAGCTCAAGAACTTCTTGGAAAGATATTTGTGTTTAATGGTGCTGCAGGGATTATCACTGAAACAGAAGCATACATAGGGCAGGGGGATCCAGCCTGTCATGCCTCAAAGGGAAAGACACCCCGGACTGAAGTTATGTTTGGTCCTCCTGGTTTTACCTATGTTTATTTTATCTACGGCATGTACCACTGCTTAAATTTTGTAACTGAAGAGGAAGGAACGCCAGCGGCCGTTTTGATACGAGGCGTTATGCAGACGCATCCAGAGGCGAAACATATAAATGGGCCAGGAAAACTATGTCGAGAGTTTGGAGTCTCACGTGATCATAATAAATTAGATTTAGTAGCTTCTGAAAATATATTTGTCAAAGACTCCCCATTTTCCCCAAAATATGAGGCTACGCCACGGATTGGGATTAAGAAAGGTAAAGAAAAACATTGGAGGTTTGTTGTTAATTAAATCCATATTTGCCTCCAAACAAATCAATACGACAAAGAAAATATGGAGCCCGGAGCAGGGCATAAAGCAAAACCTTCAACTAAAAATAAAGGAAAAGAAATTCTTGAAAAAAGAAAAAAGCCACTAAAAGGCAGCGTGAAAAAAAGTGATTGGGATAATGGCTGGGGCGACTGATATAAGAATAGCAAAGAATGATGAGGCCCTCTTATGAGGGCCTTTTTGTCGCATAAAGTTTCAAAGCTAATTGTGCCGTGATGTAATTATAAGTACCGTGTTAGGCCATTTAGCCGACGAGGTGGAGGCAAGAGAAAAAGCATTATTAATCAGCTCGTTATAAAATAATTTCAATTTCTGAAAAAGAAGACTAGCAAAAGATCATATGAGTTGCTATATCAAGATTGTAAGCATCTTTTTATGAGGAAAAAGATCCATCCATGACTGAAATGTCAACCACTCTACCAGCTTTTTCCAACGGTGGACTTTGGGAAAAGTGGCGCGACCCGGCGATACAGGGGGCTCTCTTCAAAGTTTGTTCATGTCTCTGTTTCTCGGCCATCAATGGCTTTGTACGGTACTTAACCTTAACCGCGAAAGAGGCTGGAGTAGCGACGCTTCCTGCGACGCAATTGGCTTTTTTTGAATCTGTTTTTGGGTTATTATTTATCCTCCCATGGATCCTATCTAAAGGGACATCCGCTTTCAAAATATCAAATCCAATGCTATACCTTGGACGTGCAGCCGCTGCTTCACTGGGTATTATTCTATGGTTTTCCGCTCTTTCACAAATGCCAATTGTTCAGGTTGTTGCCTTTAAATATACGGCACCTATTTTCTCAATCTTAGGAGCAAGATTTTTCCTTGGTGAAAAGTGTAGTTGGGCGCGTGCTATCGCGATTGGTACAGCTATAGCAGGTGCGTTAATGATTACGGGGCAGGGGCTTTTTGAAGGAAAAGCCGAGATTGCTGACATTGGGCTTCTTATTCTATTTCCACTTGGAGCAACAGCTTGCTATGCAGCATCAGCTATTTTAGGTAAAACTCTGGTGAAAAAGGATTCACCTCGCACTGTTTGCTTGTACCTTTTCATTTTCTCTATCCCCATTTTAGGGATTGCAGCCTCTTTGCAATGGGTTGAGCCACTCGCTTGGCAATGGCCGTGCCTTATTGTCATGGGGGCCTTTCTTGCAGCAGCCTATATATTCCTACAAAATGCCTATGTGGTTGCAGATATTACGTATTTAATTCCCATGAGCTTCACCCGTCTTATTGCCGGTGCTGCCATTGGTATGATATTTTTTAGTGAATGGCCAACCCTATGGACAGGTGTTGGATCTTTCTTTATCCTACTTGCAACGGTTAGCCTTTGTAAAAATGAGGTTAAACATATGAAAGCTAAGAAACAAGCCCCATTGCCTGCGGCAGCATGATTGGAGTCCATATGATCCGGTCGTCCATCACATATTGGGAAACATCCCCCCATTTGCGAGGTGCTTTTTGGAAAGTTACCTCTTTCCTTTGTTTTTCAGCAATCAATGGTATCGTAAGGTACCTTTCGCAGGCTGCTGAGGTGTCTGGACACCAAGCGCTTCCATCCTATGAAGTTGCCTTCTTCCAAAATTTATTTGGCCTTATTTTTCTTGTGCCGTGGATTGTTAATAACGGCCCAAGTTCTCTGAAAACAAAACAACCCATTTTACAAGTTGCGCGCATTGCACTTTCAGCTATTGGGGTGGTGTTATGGTATACGTCGCTTGCCTATATGCAAATCGCTCAAGCTGTAGCTTTAATGTTTTTGGGGCCACTGATAACGGCTGTTGGTGCTCGCGTCTTTTTAAAAGAAAGCATTGGAACCGATCGAGGCTTAGCCATTCTTATTGGGTTTGTCGGTGGGGCATTTGTCTCCAAAACCACATTCACGACAGGGGCATTTTCTGTGTTGGCCCTATTACCTATCTTAGCAGCAACTTGCTTCTCTGGAGCGACGCTCATGATTCGCAAATTGACGCAGGATGACTCACCGCAATTGGTAGTCACATACCTTCTTGTATTCATGGCGCCGGCCTTATTAATTCCGACATTATTTAGTGGAATTATGCCTTATATGTGGCAGTGGCCATGGCTTATTATGATGGGTGGATTTGCAGCTGGCGCACACTTATGTTTGAGCAAAGCTTACGCGACGGCCGAAGTCAGCTACCTTATTCCTTATGGGTTTACGAAATGGTTCGCAAGTGCTCTAATTGGCCTTGCCGCCTTTAATGAGATCCCCAGCTCGTGGACATGCGGAGGAGCCCTCGTTCTGATGATCGCTGTTGTTTTCCTCAGCTATGGAGATGTTAAACGTAGGTCCGTTCCAACGGCTGCATAAGCGGTGTCAGGAATTTCATTTTATTGTATCCTTCAACAATCAATGCGTTTCTGAATAGCTTGAAAACACGTGTTTTTCGCACTTACGATAATTAAGAAAAATATATAACTAAAGAGAATTCTTTAGTTGTGTCTTACACCAATGAAGTTAGATTATTATTGGCCACTGACGAATATGCGTGAAGGGCCTTCTGGTGGAGGTCAATTTCATTGACCTGGCGCTCCAAGCTCACTTGTTGATCTTTAAGTACAAGCGATAGCTTTTCTAGTGCGCCTTGGAGGGTATTTAAATCTTTTTTGAGAATGGTATCAGAGGCTAGATCAAGAGATTGGACTTCGTGGCTTAAATTTTCAACAGTTTGTTCAAGGTCATTTAGTTTAACATAGGGACTATTTTCATAAGTTTCACAGATGGATTGAAGTTTGGTAATTGCGGTCTTCAAAGTCTCTTTTATAGCCATATGAACCTCCTGAATGTTTAAAACAAAATTGCTAATGCGACACGTCTATTAAATTGTGCTCTGAGATGCATTACAGTAACTTAAAATAATGACAAGAACTTAAGTTATGTTTGTTTTGTAATCATCTCTTATCTGATATTCAGATTATAACATACATTTTCAATTTCGGTACATAAATTTTAACTCTTTTTTAATAAATTTTGTATCCTACGGTAAGATAAGGAAAAAATTTTAGTCTTTAGAAAAAACTCTTGGTTTTCTCTTTTCATCGATCGCTACAAAGGTAAAAAGTCCTTCTGTAACCTTGTGAATATCGCCATCCTTTGGCCGCCGGACCCATGCTTCAACATCAATTTGCATGGATGTATTCCCGATTTTTTGAACGCGGGCGTAGCAGCTAATTTCATCGCCGACAAAAACGGGGCGGAGAAACGATATTCTATCAATAGCGGCGGTGACAACCCGTCCTTTCGAGGTCTGTGTGGCGATGGTTCCTGCAGCCATGTCCATGATCGATACAAGCCACCCGCCAAATATATCGCCATGAGGGTTGGTGTCTCGTGGCATGGCAACCACACGAAGCGACAGTTCTTCAATATGGGGAGGAACTTCAATCATTGTTTTTCTCATACTTATTTCTGCCTTTTTCTATCATAATAAGTCGCATTCTTAAACCGTGAATACAAGTAACATCTTCTTTTCTCCTCTTTACGGGCTGTGTTTCTTAAATTATGGTATGTCAATAAAAATGGAGCATGCAGATGTCAGACTTTATAAGAGAGCTTGAAGAAGACATTCAAGATGAGAGAATTGTTAACTTTTGGAGATCATACGGAAACTATCTTATCGGATTAGCCGTTGCAATTGTATTGGCAACTATTGGCTATACATTTTGGAAGTACATGAATAACAAATGGCAGCAGCAAGCGCATGCGGAATATTCAACGGCTGTTCAGCTTGTGCGTGTTGGGAAGAAAGACCAAGCTCTGCAAGCATTCCAAAAGCTGGCAGAAGGAAAAGGGGGATACGCAAAGCTTTCTAAGCTTTATGAAGCCTCATTGCTCTCAAATCCGACGGAGTTATATGCAAAAATGTCAAAGCAATATGCGTCTGACCCAGCACTTGGTAAACTCGTAAAAGTTCTTTCGGCTGTTCATGATATTAATAATTCCAAAACCGTGTCAGCGTTGGAATCCTTATCGGCGCCGAACCATGCTTGGTCTCCATTATCTCTAGAATTATTGGCTCTCGAGAACTTGAAAAAAGGAGAACCTTTGAGTGCTGCCCAAAAATATTTGCGAATTCTCGATGAAAAAGTATCGACGTTGCCGGAACAATCGCGAGCTCGCCTGATGATAACCCAGATTGATGTACCACTAGATCAGCTGATTGCTCAACAAAAGGAAGGAAAATCTCAATGAAAGTAAAACTATTATGGTGTCTTCCTTTTATATTGCTTACCGCTTGTTCTTCTAAAAAAACACCTCTAACGGGAGAGCGTGTTGCCGTTGTAAATTATGAAAATACGGTAAAACCAGATATGAATGCAGCTGACGCTCAGATTTACCTGCCAGTGACCAGTATTGGGCAGGACTATCCGCAAGTTGGTGGAAATGCAGATCATGTGAGTGCCCACTCTTCTCTTGGAGAAACATTTAAAGAGGTATGGGATGCATCGGTGGGGACTGGAGCAGGCGTTGGTCGCATATTATCCACCCCAATTGTGGCTGATGGGCGTTTGTATGCCATGGATGCACGGGGAACAGTTACGGCTGTTGATACACTCACCGGGCAAGGCGTATGGGTTGCTTCTATCGCTCCAGAAGATGAAAGCAAGTCGATCATTGGTGGCGGCCTCGCTTATGGGGATGGAAAGATTTTCGCGACATCACCCTATGCTGAAGTCTTGGCATTGGACGCAAAGAATGGAGAGATTTTGTGGCGATACAGCACACAAAGCCCCGTGCGTGCTGCACCGACCTACTCAAACGGAAAGTTATACGTCTTAACAATTAGCAACCAGCTCGAAGTTCTTGATGTTGATAGTGGAAAGAGGCTTTGGGAGCATGCCGGTATTACGGAAATTGCTGGTTTGCTTGGAACGGCAAGTCCTGCCGTTGCGCGTCAAGTTGTTGTTGTGCCCTATTCATCGGGTGAAGTATTTGCTTTAAAATCTGAAAACGGACAGCCTCTTTGGTCTGAAACCTTAAGTGCGTCAAGACGCCCTGACTCCCTTTCCGCAATTTCCCATATTCGGGCCTTACCTGTGATTGATGAAAACAAAGTGTTCGTCATAGGTCATAATCAGCGTATGGCAGCTTTTGATCTTTTGCGCGGAGAAAAAATATGGGAACGTAGCATTGGCGGCACAAGGACACCTGCTGTCATCGGTGATTATATCTACATGATCAATTCCCACAACGAACTGCTCTGTATAACAAAGGACTATGGTCAAGTAGTTTGGGTTGAAAAATTACCGCAAGATGCGGATTATGCAAATAAAGTTATTTGGCAAGGTCCTGTGGTTGCGGGAGAGAAGCTATACCTTGTTAATGTTAAAGGAGGGCTTGCAGCCTACGATCCTAAAACTGGCAAGTTCTTTTCTGAGCGCAAACTGAACACGTCCGTTTCTCTGCCACCCATTGTGGCACAGGAAACACTTTACATTTTAACAGATGATGCACGGGTCTTAGCTTTTCGTTGATCTATGGCGTTTTTTACTGAGTCTAAGGGCTGTCTAAGTAAAGTCTGAAAAATTTGACTTTTTAAAGAAGTTTTGCTATAAGCAGCTAACTTTTTATTTCCACGAAAGGTTTTCTATGCCAGAAGTACTTATCGCCGGTCCCGCAGGGCGTATCGAAGTGCGTTACCACCAAAGTAAAGATCCTAACGCTCCAATCGCTATAGTTCTTCATCCTCACCCAGAACATGGGGGAACGATGAATAACAAAATTACCTATGCCATGTTTCGCACGTTTGTTGAAATGGGATTTGGCGCTATTCGCTTTAACTTCCGTGGTGTAGGTCGCTCTGAAGGTAAATATGATCATGGTGAAGGTGAATTATCCGATGCTGCAGCATGCCTGGATTGGCTTCAAGTTCAAAACCCAGAGCCAAAACAATGCTGGGTCGCAGGTTTTTCTTTTGGAGCTTGGATTTGTATGCAGCTCTTAATGCGTCGTCCTGAATTGGACGGATTCATTGCTGTTGCGCCTCCTGCAAACTTATATGATTTCTCATTCCTCGCGCCATGCCCTGTTTCAGGCCTTATCCTACAAGGGGCAAAAGATGAGATTGTTCCTAAGGATTCAGTCTCAAAGCTTGCTACGCGTCTTTCAGCTCAACGTGGTTTGCATATAGATTACCGCACAATTCCGGAAGCTGACCATTTCTTTGGTGATCAGTTGCCACAGCTTTCACAGCACGTTCGTGAATACGTTACGGCTGCTATGAATCCAATGCCAAAAGCAGCGAGTGCTTAGATTTAGCTTTTAACGAATCTTTAATATGTGTTCTATAAACTGGCTTAGAGGTAACCCTAAGCGAGGTCAATGAACATGAAAGTAATTTATGCACTAAGCTTTATTGTACTTTTTCTAATGACCGACCAAGGAAATTGTTCCAAGTGTGTGAATAAAACCTATTGTATTCAAAAAGTAGCAGACTTTGATAAGCACCATAGTTGCGAGATGACTTGTCATGCAAAAAATTGCTCAGATTCGCATGTAGAATCTGGGTCCTGCGAAGTTGATATGGGCAACGGTACATATAAGAAAGGGTTTCATTGTAAGTGCTCCTAAAAGAAATTTTAGGCTTTACAGCTTCTACCTCCACTCAATGGATAAGACGCCCCCGTTGTTCCTGGGAATGTAAGGGGTAGGTTTTTCAAAGAACGCACAGCCAAATACCCAAATGCTTGCGCTTCCAACATATCTCCATCTAAACCGTATTCCGCACCTTTTTGAACAGGGACCTTCAAGGTATGATGGAGCATCTTCATTAATGTTGGATTATGAGCCCCGCCACCAACAACCAGCCATTTAAGCGGAGGCTCTGGAAAATGCTCATGAGCTTTTGCAACGGCAGCAGCGGTAAAAGCTGTCAGGGTGGCAGCTCCATCTTCTAACGATAACCCTTTGATGTCTTCTAAACAGGTTTTAAATGTAAGTCGATCGAGTGACTTAGGAGGATGGCGCTCAAAGAAGGGTTTTGTCAACCACTGTCGTAGCAACCCCTCATGCACTTTTCCTTTTGCCGCAATTGTTCCACCTTCATCCCATGATTGATTGGTGTGGGACCTTACCCAATCATCAATCAAGCCGTTGCCAGGGCCTGTATCAAATCCGATGAGGTCTTCTTCATTGCCATTCAACCATGTGACATTCGCAACGCCGCCCACATTGAGAAGTGCCACTGGTTTATCAAGGCCATGCGCGAGGGCGTGATGAAAGATAGGAACGAGGGGCGCTCCTTGTCCGCCATGAGCCAGGTCATTGAGACGCAGCTGATCAACAACAGAAATCCCCGTGAGTTCAGCTAGAAGGGAACCATCGCCAATAATGCAAGCTTGACCAACATCTCCCTTTGTGAGGGGAGGTTGATGAAAGAGGGTTTGCCCATGAAACCCAATAAGGTCAACATCACGCGGTTTCAAGTTTGCTTTTTTTAAGAGTTTTTTGACAACATCAGCATGTTTCTCCGTAATGATCTTTTCAAGCGCCAAATCATGGTAATCTTTACCGAAGGCTTGTCGAATTTGTGATCTGAGTTCCGTTGAGTAGGGTTCATGATGGGTTGCGCCAAAGGTAGAGACCGTATGACCATCCGTTTCAATGAGGGCTGCATCGATGCCGTCCGCCGACGTTCCTGACATAAGCCCAATCACTTTAAGAGGTTTGAACATTTCTTAGCCATGCCTTTGTTTGCTTTTCAAGTAGGCTATTTTGCTTGAGTCGATTTTGCAAGACCTCAAAATCCACCTCATCCATTGATTGATCTTGATTGATGCAACTAAAAATAACCTGCTCCTCGCCTGTCTCAGGACAAACAAGGGTTTGAATGCATTGGCCACAAATTCCCTTCATCATGCATTGCATCGGTGCATTCAGGCTACAAATGGCTTTATGGTCATCCTTGAGGTAGGGCTTGAGGATAGTTTTTCTCGCTTGCATAACCGCTGCCATCATCCCGTCGGATCCGATTGTGATGATTCGGTTAACCTGACTTAAGGGGATGGCAGGACTCTCTTTACAGTAAGACATTAGGCCATCAATGACATGCCCCTTAAATGCATAATCCTGCGGACGGTTGGGTTGTATGCCTGGTGCGTTTTCACAGCACCAAATCACGTGATCCGAAACAGCCTCTATGTCTTCAACTTTAAAACGATCTTGGGGGGACTTATATCCCGCGAGATAAATCACCTTATTCCCATTTTCTTTGAGTGTTTTTCCTATGGAAAAGAGGACGGCATTTCCTAGGCCCCCACCGATCAAAAGAAGGGTTTCATTTTTAGGGATTTCTGTGGGCGTACCGGTTGGCCCCATAAGGGCAACTCTCTCGCCTGGCTTTAAGTGCTGGCAGAGTTCAGAAGAACCGCCGAGCTCAAGAATAATCAATGAGAGTAAATCACCTTCAACACTGGCACCGGTTAATGCCAAACCCTCGAGAGCAGGGGAGCCATAGTTTTGCAAACGGTAAAACTGTCCCGGCCGAAAGTTACGGGCGGCTTGCGGAGCTTTTATCAAAAACTCCAGGATGGTTGGTGTGAGACGATAAATGGAATCAATGCGTGCTTCTAATAACTCATCCAAATTTGCATGCACATGTTTTGGAGATGTTTTCAATAGTGCCTTGTTTATGGCGTGATACCCATGTTTTGCGCTGGCCATAGCTTTAACAACATTTCCATTATAGGCGGGGTTAAGATCGCCAAAGTAGGATACCTTCTCGTTAGCTTGATAGGTTGCATAGAATTCGTCGCCTTCAATTTTAAGGTCAGGCTCTTCCGTTTCAAGAATTCGATTGGGATGGGTTCCCGTTGCAATCAAGAGTGTCCGACATGGTAGTTCCTTGGCACCATCTGACGTTTGTACTTTAAGGGCTTTAATATGATTATGCTTATCAACGATGATTTCTTCGGGTATAGCGTTTTCAATAAATCCCACACCTTGTCCAATCGCCAGATCAAGTTCTTCTGCATTCAACCGATAGCTGGGAGAATCTTGCATACGTTTGCGGTATACGATTGAGCTTGTTGGATCAGAGGTTTCTTGCAAAAACTCTTCAGCAATTTCTTGTTCTTCTTTCGATAGAGCAGATTTATCGAGCGATTCAAAACGTTCTTTAAACTTTTGTATTTGCTTAGGGTAATAGTTCAGTATTTCCGTTGCTGCATCAACGGCGGTAAGCCCTGCGCCAATAACCAAGGCGGGCATTCGGATCTGTAAGTTTGTAATGGATGTCTCGCTTTGTGTATCTGACAGTTGCAGAGCCATCAAAAAGTCTGAGGCCATACGTACCCCGCGTGCTGTCATATTTGGAATGTCCATGGTGTTGGGTTGGCCAGCGCCGAGACAGAGAGCGAGGTGATCAAATCCCAGATCAAAAATCTGTTCAATTGTGAGCGTACCGCCGATGCGTACGTTATCGTAGAGAGAAAACTGTTTCCGTCTTTCGAGCAAAAGGCGCACAAGCGTAAGATAGTTTTTATCCCACCGTGCCGTAATGCCATATTCGGCAACGCCGCCAAATCCTTGCGGTTTTCTCTCATCTTGCGATTCTTTTATATCCGACCAATGCTTGATCGGCTTTAACAGTGTATGATCAAGGGGATCAATTTTAAGCCCATCAACACCTGTGACCGTATGCCCTGCATTCAGCAGGTAGTGGGCAAGGGTAAAGCCAGCTGGGCCCATGCCGGCCACCATAACTTTATAACCGGTTTCAGGTTGGGGCAGGGGATGCTCTAGGTTTAAGGGGTTCCAGCGCGATAACAAGCAGTAGATTTCCACACCCCAAGGAAGTTCCAGTACGCTATCCAGAGTCTGTGTTTCAATGCTGGGTATATCAACTGGATCTTGTTTTTGGAAGATACAGGCTTTCATGCAGTCATTGCAAATGCGTCGCCCCGTGGCAGCCACCATGGGGTTATCAATCATAATGATGGCCAAAGCTCCTAAGGCATACCCTTGAGATCGCAATACATTCATCTCTGAAATTTTTTGTTCAAGTGGACACCCTTTATTGACATCTATTTGTCCTTTCGAACATGTATCCTTTTCCCGTTCATGGCAAAATATACAGTACTTCACCTGATCAAGAGCTTTCTCGAGAGTCACGAGTTCCGGTTTTGCATTGCCCGTAACAAGGTTTTCAGGATCTATCTTTTTTGGCAACCTGAAAAGCACGCTAGGATGACTTTGGTGAAGTGACCACGCTGCGAACTTGAGCGCTAGGTCAAGAAATTCCTGGTTATCCTTTTCGAGTGCTTCTAAAACATGCTCGGCAAATGAGAGGTCTGAGTAGGGAGAGCCAATGGTTTCCACTATCGTTTCTTTTAATTGCTGTCCGTCAAACGTGAGAGCCTCTTCTTTTGAGTAAGCAATCTCCGCGCGGCGCTGCACAAATTGCCTCTTGCATTGATAGAGGGGAGCAAGCCGATAGGCTTCTCTTTGCTGTTGGTTAATATCCTGTTTGATATTGAAAAGTTGACTGAAGAAATCCTCAACATGTGGAGCCAGATCAATTAAAAGGGCACTGCGCGCAATACTCGCTAGAGTTTCCTGGCGCCCCATGATCAAGCGATTAAAGAGCTCTTTGTCAGCGGCTTCGAGAAAACCTAAAAATGTTTCATCAAGGCGCTGGAGGCCTTCCTGAGAATAGAATTCTTCAAATGTAAATCCAAAAGCAAGGGTCATAGGTACAATCGCATCCATCAATCAATCTCATCAATACGCGTATGACGAACAAAATGCAACTATAGCTTCAAGATGACGATGGGCTAAATTAATTTCAAAACCTTAAGGGGCCAGTTTTTAGTCATTTAAATTAAGCGAGGCAGACAAATAAGCAGCGTAGCCTAAAACATATGGATGATCAGCAAGTTCGCCCCTCGTTAAAATGTGTTCTTCCCCTAAATATAGAGCTGGAGTCGTTTTTTTGTCATGAGAAATGTCTCTGATTTCATACCTTGGATCCATAAATTTAAGCAAATCAAATGTTTTGCTTTTGGAATCTGTGAAGCTATTTGGGTTGTGTCGACAACATAAGCTATATAAACCTTTACGGCCTGTTATGGGGTTGGTACGACGTATTTCAAAATCTTGGAATCCATAGAGAGAAAGTGTAAAAAGATATACGGGGTCAACCTCCCGCAAAATAAAATCTCTCATAGAATCGCTGTCGCCTTCCAGGAGTTCAATTCTTTCAATTTGTGCTGCAGCATTTATGATGGCCTGTTCATCTTCAGGAGTCATGGGAGAATTCTTTATATGCGTCATATCCCAATCAGATTTTCTCGCTTCTTCCTCTCGATTGGGACTGTGGTTTAATCTTCTTTCTCCAGCAATTTCCCCTCTAATATATTTTGGATTTTGTCCCCGCTGAAACCATTTTGGATGGAATGCTTCTATAATAAAGGTTCCAGTATAACCATTGAAGGAACGGACAACATCCTGAACGCCAATTAATGCGCACGTGGGGTCTTTCCCGAGGCACTCATAAAGGATTGTCCGACTGGTAAATTTGGGTCTGTTGGAGACATCGTACATAGAATTATAGCTATCCAAACTTCCCCACTTGAAGTTATATTTTGTTACAGGATGTCCTTCACAGATTGTAGTGCATCCGGAGTGTGAATGGGTATCAGGGTCATAGTCTGTTTGCTGTATGCTGTGTATACCACTCCATTTTTGTAAATACTCTGCTTCAGTCATAGACCAACAGCCAATGACGAGTGTAGGCCTTTTTGGATATGCGTAAAAATCGGGGCGAGAAGCTTCATCCATGGCATGGCAAGTTGGTGATAACAAAAACAAAAATGAAAAAAGTGTAATAAAATTTAAAAGCATTTGTAGGCTCCAGAAACTCTTATCTTATAGATAGAAAACTTGGTTTGTAGAATCAATAGATGTAAGTTTCAAAACATACATTTACTTAAAAATATTTTTTCATGTATGTCTATCCTATCTTTTGCTCAGAAGCCTCTGCATAATAGGAAATCTGAGAGAAAATGTCATTCCCGCGTAGGCGGGAATCTATAAATTTCAATTACTTATGGATCTCCGCCTTCGCGGAGATGACAACAGAAGCCTTTTATGCAGAAGCCTCTGCTCATTTGAAAAGTAGATAGCTCGAATGAGTATGAGTTCTAATAACACTTAAGTTGAAAATTTACATTTTTCAGGTACTCTTGATACATGGAATATGAAACATCCCAAGATAGATGGGCAAAGGTCCTACCGATGCTTCCTATTTTAGCGGCGTGCCTTGGCAGCAGCTTACTTGGTGCATCCGCAATTTTTGTTCGACTATCGGATCTCGGGCCTATTGCGACAGCATTTTACCGCATTATGTTCGCCCTGCCTCTCCTTGCCATATGGATGGTCTGGGAACAGAAGCAGGGTTACCTCTTAAGTAAGTTTCCTCAAAAAGATTATTTGGGGCTTGTTGCTGCGGGGCTTTTTTTTGCTTTGGACCTTACTTTTTGGTACTGGTCAATTGATTATACCTCCATTGTAAACTCAACACTTTTTAATAATACAGCGGCTTTTTTTGTTCCTATTATCACATGGGTTCTCTATAGAGAGCGCCAATCACCCATCTTTTTCCTTGCCGTTTTGGTTTGCTTTATTGGCTGCGCCTGTTTAATGGCTGATAGCCTGACCGTAAGTATTTCCAATATATGGGGCGATGCAGTTGCATTGTTGTCAGGGATGATGGTTGCTCTGTATCTTATCGCTCTCAGGCGCGTTCGTGAAGATATCTCCACGGGGTATTTAATGTTTTGGACGGCGATGGTATCGGTCTTTTTTCTAGGAATTTTTGCATTCCTTGTCGGTGAACACTTTTGGCCGATGACAATCAAGGATTTCGTCAGTATTTTCGGCCAAGCGATTTTGGTCCACGTTCTAGGGCAAGGTTTGCTAGCTTTTTCTTTAGGCAAAGTCCCTGCGAATTATGTGGCACTTATTCTTTTCTTAGCTCCAGCGACAGCAGGCGTTCTTGGATGGGGCGTGTATGATGAGAGCCTAAGCGTTCTAAAGCTTGCAGGCATTGCTCTGATTGTTGTGAGCATTCTCTCCATTAGGAAGAAGATGTAACGCCTGCCAAAGAGTCGAGCAATTTTGCCGCACTTTCCATATTTGAAAGGCCTTTATCAAGGGCAGCCATGGTTTTACCAAGATCTTCTGAATCATCAAAGAACCAGGCACGAAGTGCGAAAAGATATATTCCCAAAAGTCCTTGCGTTTTAAGAAGTCCTGTTAATCCCCTTGGGCTGATCCCCGTTGCGTCAAGCATCCATCCCATCGATTCGAGAGCTTGACAGAGAAGGGGAGGGTACTCGTTAGGTATAAAAAGGCTATCCTTCCAAAAGTTCCTTAAGACGGGCTTGAAGGGTTCAGATATCTCAAAGCGAAGCATGAGAATATCGAAGAGTTGGTCTTTCTGTGAAATCTCTGGGGATGGATCAAAGTTCTTCAGAACCTGTTCATCAATTTTTTTAAAAAGGTGATTCATCACATCTATTGGATTATGGAAATGTTTGTGGAAAGTCTCGATGGGAATTCCTGAATCTTCAGAAGCGAGAGAAAATGTGAATTTTGCAAATCCATACTCTTCAATAACATTGAGACAGGCTTTAAATGTTTTATCTTTCATTTCATAAGCTCACGTGCACGTTTGTAGGCTGCATTTATTGTTTTCTTTAGTATATGGGAAATGTCAGCTTTTTTGAGAACCTTCAGTCCTTCGTAAGTTGTTCCATGTGGACTTGTCACTTGTTCGCGTAGCTCCGAAGGAGGCGAATCAGAGATAAAAGCACTATTTACAGCTCCTCTGAATGTTCCGAGGGCTAACCTTTCAGCTGTCTTCTGATCAAATCCCATCTCTTTTATGGCTTGGGTATAGCTCTCGATTAAGTAAAACATATACGCAGGGCCCGAGCCACTAATGGCCGTGATCTTATCAATTTCTTCATCAGACGAAACCCAGATGCATTGGCCCAATTCTTGGAAACAAGATTGAAGTAAAATGAGTTTTTCCTTTTCCATGTTGGGTGAAGGAAGAAGTCCAATGATGCCTTGGTGAATGGCGACCGGTGTATTGGGCATAGCCCTTGCAATAGCCCCCTCTAATCCAAAAAAGGTTAGGGGTTTTCCCGCGGCAACGGATATAAATAATGATTCGAACGGCTTATACGCTTCAAGGATATCATCAAGAATATAAGGCTTTACCGCAAGCACAATAACGGTGGGGGATTGAGGAAGTTGTTCTGGGTTCGAAAACCACTTCACCCGTTTATCCTGCAGAAAAGGTTCAACCTTATTTTGGTGAGGAGTAATGACCCAATATTCTTGAAAGGGAGATTCAGATAAGGTTAACCAGCCTTTGAGAAGGGACGAACCCATTCCCCCGCACCCGACAAGGGCTAGGGTTTGCTGCATTAGGCTTCCCCATGTGTGTCAAGCATGGCGGCAAGCAGTGCTTCTTCGGGCGTTTTCCCACCCCATAATACAAACTGGAGCGCAGGATAAAGGCGATCGCATTCCATAACAGCCGCACTAATCACTTCTTCAACCTGTTCGAGCGTTGCGCCAGGATTGCCCCGTAGGGTTAAGGTATAACGAAAAGCAGGAACATCGTCACTGGGAGAGATTTCAAAATGCCCAAGCCAGATTTTGGGGTTAAATTCACCCAAGAGTGACGAAACTTGTGCATGTTTCGTTTGAGGTATTTTGATATCAACAAGGGCCGATAACATCAGGCATTCAAAGTCGGGTTTCCACAAGGCAAACAAACGATAGTTACACCATCTTCCTTCAGCTTCTGCTGAAATTTCATGCTCATTTGGTCTTTCAATTGCCCATTCAAACTGGAAAAAAAGTTCCTCTAACAAACTAATAGGGGAAGAGTATGGAAAAAAGCTTTCTTCGTTAGATGTACGCATCGTATAAATCTTTCACATGTGTTATTTTAACCATAACGCGAAAAAGTTTAAAATGCATTAGTAAAGTTATAGATGCTGAAATTTAAGATTCAGGTACAGATTTATCTTCGTCTTATGAATTCTTGCTATTAGACGGTGTCGTTCAACTATAATAGGTGTCGGATTCAGGCACATTTGAAAAGCAATCATTTTGATTTTTTGCAGGCACAGTTTTAGTTAAAGTGTGGGGACGGCAATTTTTTTGCATGTAGCATGTTATCTTTATGATCTTACAACAAACGTAGTTACTGTCTCCAGATTTTTGAATATCTGAAGTAGTAGCTTGAGCAAGCGCAAGTGAACTTTGCATTCCTGCAGCGAATGTAAACACATAAACTATATTTTTCATCTTCATAAGCATGCCATCGTTCGTAAGTTCATTTCGTAACTGACCTCATCATACTTTAAGAATGTTAAGGACTTATTAAAAGTGTGCTCACTTTTTGAGCATTAGTTTCTCTCGAATCTCTGACCATGGAACAAGCTTAAAGTTTGATCCTCCTCCCTTTGAGGATCGATTGTCATGAGCAACAAAAAGGCCTTCGGAAAAGGGCCCTCCAAGATTGGCAGACGTCACATCAATACCATCTGTTTCTTCGGTGCCTTCATGGGACTTGCTGGGTGTAATGGCGAATGTGCCTAAATAGGTATATGGAGGTTGGGCCGCAAAAACACCGTAGGTGCTGTTCCCTTGACTCGATACAATCAGATACCTGTTGTCATAAAGGGTGAGTCCTTCCAGATCATCTTGCAAGTCATGCTCTCCTACCTTAGCAACAATTTCATCTGGTTGCCCTTCTTTAAAGGCCCATATCTCTTTGTCTTCTTCAGCCAGGAAAAGACGGTCATCAAGTTCATCTACAACACACCCCTCTGCTTGGGTTTTGATGGGATAGCTTCGAATTTTTTTTGTTTGGATTTGCCCATGATCAGACCAAAACTGCCATTTTTCTGCGCCACCTTTAGAAAATGTAACGATGGCATAAAAGTCATTTCCTTTTTTTGAAAGGCATACCCCATAAGGCTTTTTTTCGAAGGTGTTTGGAGAATAGTCAATGAGCTTAGTAACGCCATCTCTCGGGTCTATGGAAAAAAAAGCTAATTTTTTGTTCCCTGTATGACTTGCCACGGCAATGCCGATCTCCTTTCCTTTATGCGGAAAGTTTGCTCTGAGATCGACGTTGTTGAGGGGGCCTACAAGAATTTGTTGAGTGAGTTTGCCTTGAAGGTTGTATATGTATAATCCACCATTCGGTTCTCGTTTATGCGTGGTGAGTATAAGGCTTTTGTGTGGGTGACTTTTGTTCACCCAAATGGCAGGATCATCCATAACGTCAGAAGGGGTTGTTGCAGGAGGTGTCTCATAGAGGGCATGTACTTCTAAAGGTTTAGACTGCGCATGCATGGGTAGTATGAGAAGCACACATAGTATTTTTAGATAAGAAAAAGCAAAATGGGAAAGTCTTATTTTTGTCATCCTTAAATATCCCTCTTGCGGTTACGAGCGTAATCCGTTACTTGTTAAAAGCGGTGTATATATATTAACTCAAACATCGCGAGATATCCATGAAAAGTAAAAATATTGAATCTGTCATCTCTTTGATTAAAGAGAGAAACATCGAATTTGTTGATTTACGTTTTACCGACCCCCGAGGGATTTGGCATCATATGACGCTTGATGTCGATGTTGTTGACAATGAAATTTTAACTAATGGAATCATGTTTGATGGCTCTTCCATTGCAGGTTGGAAGTCCATTGAAGACTCAGATATGCAAATGAAGCCAGACCTCGATTCAGCTGTTGTTGATCCCTTTGCAGCGCAACCAACTCTTGTAATATCTTGCGATATTCTTGAGCCTTTAACAGGTCAGCCCTATACGCGCGATCCCCGAGGACTTGCTAAGCGAGCGGAAGCTTATCTTCGAGAGACCGGTTTTGCGGACACGGCTTATTTTGGGCCGGAGGCCGAATTCTTTGTTTTTGATGATGTCAGGTTTGATGTCAAAATGCAGGAAAGCTACTTTTACGTTAATTCAAATGAAGGCGAATATAATTCAGGGAAAGTCGACCCACAAGGCAACCTTGCACATCGTCCTGGCATTAAGGGGGGATATCTTCCTGTAAACCCAACGGATCAAATTTTTGACATACGCGGTGAAATGCTGACAACACTTAAGCAAATGGGTGTTGAAGTTGAAAAGCATCACCATGAGGTTGCTCCAAGTCAGCATGAACTTGGCTTTAAATTTAATACGCTGACAAAAGTTTCTGATCATATGCAAATCTATAAATATGTTGTGAAAAATGTAGCGCGAAATTATGGCATGACGGCGACCTTTATGCCAAAACCTGTCTATGATGACAATGGGTCGGGGATGCATGTCCACCAGTCCTTGTGGCATAAGGGAAAGCCTTTGTTTGCTGGAGATGCTTATGCACATCTATCCCAAGAGGCGCTATACTATATTGGTGGAATCATCAAGCATGGACATGCTTTAAATGCTTTTACAAATCCAACCACAAATAGTTATAAAAGACTTGTCCCAGGATATGAAGCGCCCGTTATTTTAACTTACTCTGCGCGTAATCGTTCAGCTGCAGTTCGTATACCGCATACGCCTTCAATGAATTCAAAGCGCATTGAGACCCGCTTCCCCGATCCTACGGCGAATCCCTATTTGGCATTTGCGGCTATGCTGATGGCAGGTCTTGATGGGATTAAGAATAAAATTCATCCCGGAGAACCTCATGAAGGAAATCTTTATGATCCACAAGTTGCTCAAGGTATAGGGCATGTAGCTGAGTCACTTCAACAGGCGCTTGATGCACTTGATAATGATCGTGAGTTTTTAAAAGAAGGTAATGTATTTAGTGATGATCTTATCGATAGCTTTATTGAGTTAAAGCGGGAAGAAGTTAAAAATTTAGATCATACACCACAGCCTATTGAATTTAAGATGTATTATGGGTTATAATTTAATTCAAAGTAGGGGAAGCATGAGAGCTTATGATGCTCAATTTAATACAATTTATAATACTCATAAACACAGCTGGCGCATATACTCCAGAAGCTGAAGTGCATCGCAGGTCAAATGTAATACATGCTATTGATGTGAACTCAAACTTTCAGCATGTTGATGACGAGCAAAGCGTTTACCAGTCGCAAGAATCATTGAAAATTGTTCAGGCGTCTGGTGGAGATGAAGCTGAAGCAGAAGTAGAAACGCCAACGCGTATTGAAGAAAGTTCAAAAGTTAAAGGCAGGCGAAAAGGGAGTGGGGGAAGCCTGAAGGGAGCTGGTACAGGAACGTCGGCGTCACGAGGTTCGTTGCAACGACAGTTGGACGCTCGATATAAACTAGAGCAACCTGTTAGTTTTCCTGTAGAAGAGTCGACATGGCTTGATAATTTTCTGAATAGCGTATTTTCTCCCACCTATGAATAAATTAATCTAATGCTTATGAATGAAAGGTCTTTATGATTATTTTCTGGAAAAGACGATCGCTTTGTGGTATAAATTAAATTCAAAAGCAATTTATGTTGCAAAAAAAACATGGGAAGATACAGAGTAGTTAGAGAGTAAGGATAATATCTTCTTTTTCTTTGATTATGTGATAAAAAAAATAATAATTTGAGTAGGGATAGTAGAATATGATGAATCAAAATCTTACAAGTAATGTTTCTGAGTGTGAGTCCGAAGAAATCGATGAAATTGACGAAACTGAGATTGAACGTATCGAAGCCAGGGTAAAGTGGTATAACCCTGAAAAAGGGTACGGATTTTTAGTTCCAGATGATGAATCTAACGACATATTTATGCATTTTTCAGTTCTTGATGCTGCTGGATGCCGGTGGGTAGAAGAAGGCGATCGTATCGTTTGTGATATTGGTCCAGGCCGAAGGGGAAGACAAGTGCTTCGTGTTTTGGAAGTTAAATTCGTGCCTCGAGAACCCCGATTTGCGCCAGCATTTCTTGGCCCACGTTCACCGAACTTTGATCCTGAAACATTGGAAGAGATTGAAGGTGAAGTTAAGTGGTTTAATCCACTTAAGGGATTTGGTTTCGTATACCCCGATGATGGAGGGAGAGACGTATTCCTTCATGCATCTGTTTTGCGTGCAGCTGGGTATGAGACTTTGGAGCCAGGTGTAAGAGTCATTGTGAAAGCATCTTCTTCTGAGCGGGGGCGTGAAGCTAGAATCTTAACCGTGCCTCGATAAATCCTCTTCACATACTAAACCTTTTTTAATCATGGGTTGTTTAAAGCAGCCCATTTTTTTCGATACGACCACATCATAAAATCTTATAGATTTACATACATGCTGCCCTGCTGAATGAGCCACAGATTATTTTATACCAACGGGTATAAAGAAGCATAAATTGGAATTGTAATATCTATTATAATCTCAATGATACTGTGCTTAGTTTAGGGTTGAATTTTTGCACAATCTACAGCGCTTCAATGCACACATATCCATTTATAGCCTTAGCTGAGTGAGTCTACTGAAGATCGCTGTTGCTATGCTTCTTAACGTTTAGAATATCCAGAAGCAAAGACATATCCTGGCCGTTATGAAGTGTATTTTCGACAACTTCTGATAAGGACATATTTCCCCATGAAATCGCTCGATGGATAAGGTAGGGAGTAGGACTATGGGGCTCAATTCTTTCAAGAAAAGCAGCAACTTCTCCGAGGATAGCATAAGCCTGGTCCCGCGTTTCGATACTATTCTTGGGCAATTTAGAGTGTTTTACATTTACGGGTTCTTCTTTAGTTAATTGTTGTTGAGGGGGTGATGATTCACCTCTTTCATCAAGAATTTGATTAGCGAAACGTTTTAATCCTTCTACTTTTTCTCTCAGACGATAAAATCCAGGTGTCGCTTCTTCAAGGTGAAGCCGAAGGACATCTTCTAATTCTGAAGTAACTTTTAAAGTTTGGTCGCACCCCTCTTTTATCATTCTATAAAACGGTGTTGGGGTTTGGTCCAAGCTTAAAGTAATCTTAGCAAGAGATGCATTATTTTCCTGAGCCTTCGCAGTACTCGCAGAGGACTTAGCGTTCTTTTGAGAGAACTGACGTAGATTTGCTTCTGTGTAGTCAACATACGTGTAAGCAAGTGCTGTTGGGTCTGAGGGGGCGCTTATCGGAATTGAATATATTTCTTCGCTAATACGTGTATTA
Source organism: uncultured Alphaproteobacteria bacterium (assembly GCA_964474215.1). Taxonomy (GTDB): domain Bacteria; phylum Pseudomonadota; class Alphaproteobacteria; order UBA9655; family UBA9655; genus UBA9655. The sequence continues at coordinate 52,736 of CAYYRQ010000002.1, read as the reverse complement.
ATCCAATCGAAAGGTACAACGCGTAGCTCAAAGCCTTTATCATTTATCTTTGGGTATAATTCTTTCCAAAAGTTTTGTGTGAGTCCGAGTATTAATTCTAAGCCCCGCGCGAGACCCGTCATTCCTTCAATATGCATCCATGCTTCTGCGAGCCAAGCTGAAATCTGAAGATCTTTCGATTGGGACTTAAGAGCATCTTCACAGAGCTCAGCAACATATTCCCAATCTGCCTTTTTGATTTCAGTTTTCCATACACCCTGGGGAAGGTTTTTATCTTCTTCTCGACGAGATTCTCTTATCTTATCGTATACATTTGTATACCGAAGTGATTCTCCACATGGTTGACCGGCGCTAACCGGTTCTAGCAGCTGAGATAAATCATACTGTGAAGGTAATGTTTTGGTCATCAGTTTCCTCCCGTTGTTTGTGGAATCTGAGGAGCACGTGCAGGGAAGAAGGGTAAAGACACTGGTTTGCCCATTTTAAGTTTATGTTTCTTTGATGAATGAGATCCACCTGCACTTGCACTACTCGATTTCGCATCATCTCCTGATTTGGACTTGTCGTCTTCTTTTTTTGTCTTTTTTAGCTCTACAGGAGACACTTCCACTCTAACGAATACGATCGCTTCTGGTGTATCTTTCGCAAAGCTATTTGACTTATTTGTCGTCGTTGAAGTCAGAGGGATATTAAACCTCAGTGTGTTTGGTCTCTCATCATTTAACGAATCAAAATCTCCTGGACTTGCTTTATGGCATTTTAACAGTCTTAAGAGCCCCCATGTCCCGCCGTATGAGAATGAAGCATTTTCTCCACTCACAGAGTAAGCTAAGCCTGATTGGCCATCTTGAGGTTGCAAGGGGCTATTGAGGGCCCATTTAAAGTTCATGACGACGGGATCACCTTGTTTCCAAAAGCCAAGGTGGGAAGGGGTCCTCATCGTTACAGTTGCATCCTCAGAGGTCATTTCCCAATTTACAATTTCATTGGCACGTTCTTCACGATCTTCGTTCACCCTAAATGTTACATCATAAGTAAATGCTGGATAAGGGAGTGTCGAGTCAGCAACGAGATAGCCTCCAAAGAACTCCCGGATTTTCTCAATTTGATCCATAAAGGCGTATGCATTTTCACCCGCAGGGCCTAAATGAGTAGCTTGCTTGAGCGTTTCTTTTAGATTTCCTTTTTGATTATCAATCAATTGGAAAAGGGCTCTAATATCTTCTGGGCTTGCATCGGGAACATCTGTGATGTGAGGTTCAACGAATGGGAAACTTCCGGCTAAGTTTGCGTTGAAGTACTCAGCGACCTTATTATAGTCATTTGTAGACACCAAACCAGAGAGATTCTTGCAGCGCTTATAGAGCTTTTCCTCTAAACCGATAAGGATCGTGGTAAAGTAATTTTGATTTTCAGAGAGCGGAGAAAGTGAACTTGCATACTTACTGCAAGTACTTAAAGTCACTTCATTTAGAGTGGTTGTGATATATTTCTCAAGCTCAACGAGCGCGTTCCCAGGTGTTTTCTTTTGATATCCTTGCAGGTCTTTAATTATACCTTCCCACTTCGTTACAAGAGGTAGATTCCCTGGCATCCCTTCTTTGTTAACTTCACTAAGGAATGAAACGAGGGGAGCAGCAAACTCTTTTGCTAGGTAATGAATCCGATCCCGCTCAAGCTCAAGATAGTTCTTAAGCTCGGTAAGGTTATTAACGCCAAATGCTTCAAGAGCAGCAAGATTTTCACCTTCCCACCAATCAAAACTATCATCTTTGGTAGAGTAGGGATTCTCATTATTTAGAATACCAGTAAGTGTTTGAAGAGGAAGATAGGCTTGTTTAGTAAGTAGGTCTTTAAGTACGGTGAACGCGCTATTCGCATTGTTTGCTTTCAAAGCGAACAAAATCTGTTCGAGGTAAGGAGCAGAGGCTCTGTAATTTTGGACTTGGGACAAGATGGCATCTTCTGGTGAGTCACTGAACGTTCTAAGGTGTTCGCTTGAAAAGATTTCAGCATCTGTGATAAGGCGAACAAGATTGTTTGTCAGGTTTTCACGCCCAATTTTCTGCAGCATCGGCTGAAGAATCTTCGGCATGCTTAAAAGTTCTGTATTTGTGAATTTATTATAGGCTGTGATAAGGTCAGTTGCCTCTTGCAAGCGAAGCGTATCCCAAATAAGTACAGACCCAGCAGGAATATCAGTTATGATTGATTTTGCATCTGATGGTTGCATAAATGTTTCGTCAAAGAATAAACTTAAGTTACTTTGGAGATCGAGAGCTCCTTTAGAAGGCTTCGGATCAGCTTTGCCATCTTCTACGACAAATATATCACCACCTTTTATGATAGGTGATTTCAAACGGCCAAGTTTTTCTCTAAATTTTGTATAGTTATCGTCGACTTCATTTACCAAATCTGAAGTCGCAGCTTCTGAGAAAAAAGTTGAACCAACAATAAGTCCAATAACTTGTTCGTATGCAGGTCCAGGACTAAAATGATCAGCGCTAAGCCAACCCAAACCTGGATTTTGTAGAGAATTTATAGTTATGTTTAGGCTATCATATATCCTGCGCAGTAAATTCGCATCATAGCCGGCATAACTATGCGAGCCTGTATACTCATTTAAACTTGTAACGAGTACGCCCAGGCCTGGAATAATTTCTTTAGGGTCAAAAGCTGCAATTTGAAATTCATCAAACAATTTTCTTAATTTCGTCGTGGCATCATCGCGGTAAATATTGAAATCAAAATTCTTTAAGTTTGCTCTTTGAAGAGCATCATAATAATAGCTTGATGAGTCATAAAAACTTTCAGGCATTTGATAGTTAAACAAATATTTTATAATTGCCGCAACGTCTTGCATTGTTGACGTTTTGCCGAGTTCATTATATTTGTACGCGGCTCTCTCAAGGTTTTTGGACTCCGTTACAAATCTATGCAAACGGTAAAATTCAGTGGTGCGGAGGGGGTCTATTCCCGTTTCAGTTGGTTCATTAACAGGTATAATAGAGTCGAGAGAGAATAATTGGCCAGCTTTGTAAGCCAACTCACTGGCCATCGAACGCAAGATAACTTTATCGTATGCAATTCCCATCACATATTGAACTTTTGAATTGATATTTGAAAACCAAGAGGGAGGTATGAAAATGCTGCTTAATCGATTGGAGCCAAGTTTTGTCATGGTATCGAGGAGGACTTCAGCTTGGTTTTCAAAGAACACGCGCCCAATGTTTGATTCTTGCTTTTCGCTGCTTACTTTTTTAAGTGTGACATCAACTTGGTTTAAAGCAGGAGTCAGCTTAAGTTTAGCGGTTTGTAGAGAATGATTAGCGCTAAGCAGCCCGAGGGTACCCAATATGACAGCCGCAGCCACACCAATTTTTGCAAACCGCATAACTGTTGTATTACCCAGTAGGATCTTTGATACAGGTCGAGCGAGTCCGACTTCTCTGAAAATTTTATATTCAAAAATATTGTCTGCAAAACTGATGCTTCTTTTTAAAGATTTCAAATCTAAAACAGGCTTAGAAGAAACTTTCATGGCTTTTACAGGTGAAGAAGAGGTCTTTGGAAGTTCATCTTCTCCTACAAAATATAAACCTCTTAAAAAGAATGATTCATGGTAGCCCGAGTTTTTAAAGATGTGGTCAGCATATGTTCTTAAGCCGCCTTTTAATTGGTTGAGTGCAATTGGAAATAAAAATACACCGTCTCGACCATCAACGGCTTCTCCACTGGCGTATATTTCTTCTTGGTTTTGGTACAAACTGCTGTTGATAGATTTGAAAGCTTCATCTACCCATGAACTTTCGTAAACGGCATCTATAGCGTGGTCATTGGACCAACCAAAAATATCATGTCTATTGTGGGATGGGATTGACTTAGAGAAGTCGATAAACCCTGGAACAAGGTCGCACTTTGTAACAACAAGGTGTAAATGGGAACGCGAATTCCAGTTAAGTGTTGTAGTTGCCAAAGTTTACCATAGAGATATTCAGCGCGGATCATAATATCATCATGGGAGAGTGCTGTGGGGCCAATAAATTCAGATGCAGGAATGGTTAGGACAACACCATCTAAAGCTCTTTTAGGACGATGATGTTGGAGTAAAGCTACAAACTGTCTCCAGTCATCTTCGTTCGAGATAGGTTGGTTTTTCTCAAGGACAAGCTTACCTGCGACGTCTAAAACAATACCGTGGTCATAGTACCACCAGTCACAAGGCGATATTTCGCCAGCTTCCGTTTCAAAGATAGGCCGTCCAATAGGACGGTCGAGGTTGATGCTTGCAAGAGCTGTACTTTTTCCTGAATCAGATGCGCCCATCATGACGATCCAAGGAAGTTTGTATCTAAAATTGGTTCCCCCAATAAACTCGAACATTAAGTTGAGGGCATAGTTAAAAGATTGGCTCAAGGGGTCGGTGCCATAGTAGCCTAAACGACCTATGTATTCCCTTATTTTTTCTATGATGGGAGAGGGCGTGGGGTCAGTTGGTTCTTCTTTTGCTTTATTAATTGCTCGTTTGAATATGATCACTCCAATAGCCGCAAATAAGATTGTAACAAGAAGCGCAATCACAAGGCTCCATGGAAAATAATAGCTTAATGCAGAGATACGGTCGCCAATCATTTGATTTCCTCTATTCTAAAGCAATATGTGATGCAATTATACGATTTGCAGCATCCATAATGTCATTTGTAGCTGAATACCAAATTATGTATGAAGCTAGCAAATAGGTTAGTCCAATGCCGGTAAAGATGAAGTACCAATTTCTTAAGTTTGGTAATTCCTTCGGTTCTCTTCCTTCTAGCGTGTGTGAAAATGCATCAGGGAAGAGGTGGATTTTCTTGTCGTACAAATATGGAGCTCGCCTGTTAATAAAAGTAAACAAGCGCTTCCTGTAATTTTCAAGGATTTGGCCATCTTTTATATGTCTGTATTTCCCTTGGAATCCAAGGCCTAATGCACTTAAGAATATGACCGCGAGCTCAACCTTAACCGGGTCTTGGTTTGAAATCAGAAGGTCTAATTTTTCAAAAAATGTTTGTCCTGCACTATGCGTTCCGTAGAATCTTTGTTCAAGGATGTTTGACTCCCAATATTGCTTGCCAGGCCAATTCAAATTTAAGAATACTTCATCAGCAAGAGCGACCATAATAAATTGGGCTTCTTGATAATAGTTTTGTGCGAAGCTGTCGCCGCCGTAATTTGCTTTAATTGATTGCTCTTCTAGAAATGCTTGTAGCTTCGAAAGGATGTATTCAGCTGTTGCATTAGGAGATGATTCCGACTCCCCTTTGTTTTTTTTCCAGGGGTTAGAAAGAACATAGTTTTTATGCTTCAATACCTCATAGTAAAACTCTTCAAAACTTTCTATGATAAAACTATTTCGTTCTTTTGATTTATTAAAACGAGCCACTACTTTCTTCCTTTTTTATCTTTTTGCCTAATAGCATCCGTACATTCTATCTAAAATTTTACATAAATTATTCTTAAAAATGCGTTAACATTCGATCTTTCTTTATTGGTTGGACCTATACATAACTATTTCTTCTGGACGGGTTTGTACATTGTCTGAAATGTTAAATAAGTTCAGAATTCCTGTTCGATCAATATAAGTTGGATCAACGTCGACAACAAATAGTTGCATGCCCTTTGTGGCAATGAGGCTCATACTTGGTACTTCAGAGACTAGCGTACGGTTAGCCCCTAACACACGATCATCTTTTGCTCGATTAATGAACTGATCCGTTACAATAACGCACGTATTAATCCAGTTTATCAGATCATCATTGGTCATTCCTGGTTGCAGTTTCGCTCCCAGTACGATTCGATCGCCAACCCATTCTGATTGGAGTTGCAAGGTAAATGTACGGTCTTGCAGGTTGAATTGTGTAACTCTATAGCTTTCCTGAATTTCTTCCAGAACTATAGAAATATAGCTTATGACCTGCTTAAATGTGTTTGCGAGGTCTAAATGATTATAAGCATCAAACCTTGGTGGTATTTCACCATATTTAATACCTGAGATTTGCCCCGCGAGTCCGCATAGTGACCGGTATACATCAAAAGGGTGGGAATTTTTAGTGGATATAACCGCCTCAAATGGCAGCAAACCAGCAATTAACTTTAAACGCACTTGTTCAACTTCAGCAGAATAGGAATCTTGTGTGGCCTGATCTTGCACAGCTTGCACTTTTTGCTGAAGATAACCAAGTTTTTCCCTCAAGTGGTCTGAGAGTTCTCTACAAATTTGTCCAATTCCAGCATCACTTTTAATCTTAACTTCGGGAGGAATGTAATTCGTTAAAGAATAACTTTTCGCATCTAATGTGACTTGTGCAATCGGAAGGGTGACAAAGTGGGCAGGGGGGGTCTCTCCGACTTGCAAAGATAGGTTTGGTACAAGCCTTGGAATATCAATAGCCTGAGACTCCGTATTTATATCTTCCACATTTGAAGATGTTATAGAGTTGTATCGTTTGAGATCTTTGTCTTCGTCTTCAGGGTCTGATAAGCCATAGGGTACACATAAGTATACGAAAAGAGGCTTCGTTTGTAGGTCCTTTTTGTAGGAATTCAAATCAATTTGAAGAGGTGTGTCTGAGTCAGGAATACCTGATACGATCAAACCATCCGGCATAATGACTTCAAGTTCAGTAGGGCGAAAGATACCATTTGTTAAAACGGCTTCGTCAATTTCCAGGTTGATAACTCCCCAATAATAGGAGAACGAGTTTGAAATAAGATAGTTAACTATCTTTTCCATTCTTAGATCAGCTTGTTGAAAGTGCTGGGGCATAAGCAGCATGCCATCATGCCATTGTATTGGATTTATGTTCATTTTTGCCATCGGGTCACCTTACTTCTTATAGGGTTTGCACATTTTTACAGTTGATTTCTCAGTTTGCTTTGGCGGACACAGCTGCCTTGTACTGACGGGAGCACTTCTAGCGTTTGGTGCTGGTTCACAAGGAGCGATGTGAAAGTTTTTATCTTCGCATTCAGGGGGGCCTTTTGCACAAGAGTTAGGTCCATCTTCTTCCTCTTTTCCAGTTTTGCCATGCACAGGTCCTACCTTAAGAGGAGGAAGTGATTCTTCTCCTTCGTCACGTTTTGCGACTTCTTCAGCGGTAGTTGTCCCTGAACGCATTTCATGAACGTCGTAGGAGGCTAAGTTAACAAGATTATTTTTTTGTAAGAGGATCTTAACCACACCACTTGGGGCAACCTTTAACCGATGGTCTCCGGGAGTGAGATAGTTAGCAAAAACGAAAGCCGCAAAGGCGCGACCTTGTTCTTGTGGTGGCTCGAAATCTTGCACAATTTGACCGGGGACCAGTTCCCAATGCCAAATATCAAGTAGGGTAGGGTTGTCCATGCGTAATTGCTTTGATGAAGCAAAATATTTGGCGGCAGTTAGCTTACTAAGCATTTTTTCAACTTCTTTATCATAAACAATGACAAGATCTACGGGGGTTGCAGAATTTTGATTGGCATCCATATCAGTATAAATAGTAACAGTGTCCATCCTTAACTTTGGCTTTTCTGTGCTAGACGAGCATGCCCAAAGTGCCATACAGACAACAAAAACAAGACCTTGATAAAGTTGATTTTTTAACATTGACATTATTTCTTATCCTTATGTTGATCAGAGGATCCATGTGCGCTTGAGGATTCATCCGAACTAGAAGATCCGTGGGCACTAGAGGATCCATGCGAGCTTGAAGACCCATGTGAGCTCGAAGCCTTAGACTTAGGTGCTTTTACTACAATTGCTCCAGGTATGTTGTACTTCATAAAGCGACTCGCAGCTTTCAAAGCTAAGTCATAGCTGTCATAGTTTCCGCTGTAAACATAGTAAAGGGGCCCTCCCGTTTTCGTTTTTTTCTTATCTACAGTGGCGATTAAGTTTAAATTTTGCAAGTGACTAACAAGAGCTTGTGCGTTTTCCGGTGAAGCAAATACCCCAAGTTGGACGACATAATCCTCTTTTTTTTTGAAGCCCCGTGGGCTTGTGCAAGTTGTTTGTCTAGGCTTGCTTGCGACTTTGAATCATGAAGGGTATGTTCTAAATACGAAAGCCCTGGTATTGACATGTGATGCTGAGAGCTTGGTGCTGCATGGTGAGGGACGGTTGCTGGTGCTGATTGATGAGGAGCGTATCCTGGCGCTCCCCCTGCTGCAGGGTGTCCTTGCTGAACGTTTGATATTCCATGTTGGACTTCTTTGCCTACTCCTGCGCCGATGGCGTCTCGCGTCGCTTGAACAAAAGGATGAAGGATACTCGGTACGCCAGGGACTTCAACGGAAGATAGTCCTGCTTGCACAGCATACCCAGCTTTTTGCCCGTAATCAGAGGGGATATCTTGCCTAAAGCCAGATGGATGTTGCGCCACACCCGTTGGGTACTGCACGGCTCCCGTGTGCTGAACCGGATAGCCGCCATACATGGGGTGAGTCATTGGGGCTCCATACATGGGGTGAGTCGTAGATGGCCCCGCAAACCAAGCGCCAATAAAGAAACCTCCCAAAAAAGTTAGTGCTCCAAAAAAGATAAGAGAGAGAGCTATAGAAAATAATGACAGCTTACTCATGATAATTTCAATTCCTTTTTTTTTTGATTTGCTTTTCGGCTTAGCTGGGGTTTTTATAGGTAAAGTCGGAGCAGCCGGTGGAATAGGGGGGGCAGGTGTCGCGGGCTTAGCTTGTGGTGCTGGTGTAGGTGCGGGAGCTGGTGCAGACGCAGACGAACTTGCAGCTGGTGCGTCACTTGATGAGGATGAAGAAGGGCTTGAACTGCTAGAGCCAGAACTCTCTGCACGAGCAGCGCTCAAAGCTGCTGAGTTTTTAGCTACAGCATCGTGAGCTTGTTGGACTTTGTCCTGAATAGCTTTTTCGTCTATAAGACTGCCGTCAGAACCTGACATGTCATCCCTACCCTTTTTATATTTTTAGCTAGTTTACAAAAAAAAATTATAAAAAGATAGAATTTTGTGAAAATTACATTCATTTTGTGTTACAACTAACATATAGAAATATTATGAAAAAATTAGAAAGATATGAAACATGCAGCAGTTCATCGTTGGCAATTGGAAAATGAATGGGACGAAAGAAGAAGCCCAAAAACTTTCTGTCGGATTTTTAAAAAGAATCCAAGAAGCAGAGCGCCCTTTGCCACATATCGTTTTATGCCCTTCTTATCCTTACCTTCTTCCTGTTCATGAGATTTTAAAAAATTCGCCTATACAGGTAGGAGCACAAGACTGTCACTATGAAAAATGCGGTTCTTATACAGGTGATGTGAGTGTATATCAAATAGCGGATGTTGGGTGCAAGTTTGTTATAGTTGGGCATAGTGAAAGAAGGCACCATCACAAAGAAGGTAGTCCACTCATCAGGAAAAAAATTGAGAGTGCCATCAAATTAAAACTTCGCCCTATACTGTGCATTGGTGAAAGCGCAACTGAACGACAAAACGGACAAGCTTTTAAAGTTATTGAGAGCCAACTAAAAGTTGATTTGCCCGACCAATTTGCACCGAATGATTTAATCGTTGCTTATGAACCGTTATGGGCAATTGGTACTGGGAAGCTGCCAGCGTTAAATGAAATTGAGGAAATGATTGGCTTTATCAAACATTACATTTCACAGCGCATTCCTGGAGGATCACTTGTACCAACACTATATGGTGGTTCGGTGAATGAAACAAATGCTAAAGATATTCTTTCTATTCCTAATGTGGATGGACTGCTTGTCGGCGGGGCCAGCTTGATTTTGGAAGAGTTTTGGCATGTTATCAATGCGTCTACCCAATAAAAATGCCAAATTCGCTATAAATTATGCGCATTAAGCAATGTATTGAGCTCAAATTAACCGAAGCCTTTTCTCCTGTACATATGGAGGTTTTAGATCAGTCTCATTTGCACGAGGGTCATGCAGGTCATAATCCAAAGGGTGAAAGTCATTTTCGGGTTACTCTTGTCTCAGAAGCTTTTCGTGATATGCCGCGCATAAGGCGCCATCAGAGTGTTTATGGTTGCCTTTCTGAGGAGCTTAATTCAGGGGTTCATGCCCTTTCTCTTCGGCTGTTTGTTCCTGGCGAGGAAGGGGCGCCAGGCCCACAAGCGTAATTTGGTGACGATGGCGCCGTAGAACCGTCAATTTAAAACCGTGGCATTCTATACTATATCCAACTTCAGGGATCTCTCGAGCTTCGTGGAGAATAAGTCCAGCAAGTGTGGCTGCGTGTTCATCAGGTAAATTCCATTCAAATTGGCGATTAAGGTCGCGAATGGTAACGGCGCCATCAATTGAGTATGTCCCGTCAGGCATTAAGCGAACACCAGCGATTTCAATGTCATGCTCATCAACAATTTCTCCTACGATCTCTTCTAAGATATCCTCTAGGGTGACCATACCTTGAAGGTCGCCATATTCATCGATGACAAGCGCAAAGTGTTCTCTTTTGTCACGAAAAGCAGCAAGTTGAGAGAATAGGGTGGTTGTTTCAGGGATAAACCACGGTGGAGTTGCGATTTGTTGAATATCAATATTTTCAGGATTTCCTTTCAAGGCTTGCAGAGCACGCAATAAGTCTTTTGTATGAAGGACACCGACAATATTTTCTGGGTTTTCTTTCCAAATTGGAATGCGTGTGTAGGAAGACTTTAAGACTTGGTCTACGATTTTTGTATTGGGTAAATCCACATCAATCATAAACATTTTCTTTCGGTGGCGCATGATTTCAGTGACTTCCACGGACGTTAAATCCAGTACGCTTCGTAGCATCGCTCGTTCATATTCAGCTTCTCGCGAAGAGCCAGCGTGGAGCTCAATAGCACCTCGAAGTTCTTCGGCAGACGTGCTGGAGAGTTCATGGCTCACCCGAATGCCGACGAGTCGAAGAGAAGACTTAGCAAAGAGCTCAATGGTTTTTGTAAGGGGCATCATCACGGTGAGAATCGGTTGAAAGACAGGGGCAAATGTCATCGCAACTTTATCGGGGTTTGTATAAACGTACATTTTAGGGAGGACCTCGGCATAGATTGTAATCAGCACACTCATTCCAAGTGCGGCATAGACAGCTCCAGCAGGACCAAAAAAATAAGTCAAAACACCCGTAACAAGTGCGGTTAAAATTGTATTTGACCAAGTGTTTAGCAAGAGAATCGCTCCGATAAAACCACCAATATGGGCTTGGATAGCCAAGACAATGGATGCTTTAGTATTCTTTTTTGCTAAATGGTGAAGGCGCACGCGCGAGGAAGCCAGGACCGCCGTTTCCGATGCAGAGCAGAGAGCTGAGAAAAGAATGAAGAAAAAAACAGCAGCGATGGAAAGAATCGCAGTTAGTAGTGACATTCAGTCTCCCAGATAATTATGCAGACGTTATTCTTTGTTTCATTTTGCTATAATATCTCGATAATTGAGGTTTGTCACGAAGGAATGGGGATTGCATATTTTTCAAACATGCGCTTAGTTAAGTCTGCGTTTTTTAACTTAATTAAAGGTCATTTATGTTTAACAAAATTACATGGCTAGCCCTGCTTTCCCTTGCCATGATTGTCTCTGTTTACCCGACTAAAGCAATGAATGATGATGTTAAAGCCTCTGAACTTAAAAAAGGACTTTACCGCAAATTTGGGTTAGACAAGTGTGGGGGAGGTCTTTCTATTATGGAAGGAGCAAGCACAACAAAACTTAATGACTATGAAGTTCCAATATATGTGTTTAAAGCCGCCTTTACCTTTTATAGGGAGCGTAGAAAAGAGAATGAGCTTGGCTTGCTAGAATATTTATTTGGGATAATGCCTCCAAAACACAGAGAACTTGCCCTTGCGGTTTTAAATGCTTCGACTTCTCGTGAAATGCCAGCCGACCCTTTTCTTGAAGAGCTTCCAGGATTGAAAGATCGTTTGCTAAAACTCCCCTATGTTCCTTATAACCCAGAACAAATTCTTCAAAAGGATAAGAGTAAGTCAGCATTATAGACACAACTCTAAAATCAATTAATTTATACTCCTGATTTTGATCCGAGAGCTAGAAGCTTATAAACTCAGTAAATTTCGTTTTTATCCCTCTGCTTTTTTCGATCGTGGATGAGCTTTTGTATAAGCCTCTAAAAGTTTTTCCTGTGTGAGGTCCGTATAAATTTGAGTTGAGCTTAACGATGCATGCCCAAGTAGCTCTTGGATGCGTCTAAGGTCTCCTCCACTTTCCAACAAGTGTGTGGCAAAGCTATGCCTAAGAGCATGGGGGGTAGCGGATTCAGATAACCCAAGTTCGATACGAAGGTTGCGCATGGCCCGTTCAGCGACAGCTGGATTAAGTCTTCCGCCTCTTGCTCCACGAAATAGAGGAAGATCAGGTTCGAGGGAGTAGGGCGCGCTCTTAAGAAATGTCTCCACTTTATCAATGATGGGTTCCAGGACAGGCACTTGCCGCTCTTTATTTCCTTTTCCCCGAATGAGTAGAAAGGGAGGCGTCCAATCATCGCCATTTAAGTTAAGGGCCTCTGAGATGCGAAGGCCACAGCCGTAGAGTAAGGTGAAAAGGGCTTGATCTCGAAGTTCGGTCCAGGATTCGGTTTCACGATCCACAAGATCGATGGATTGCAGTTCTGTTAAGGGGCGGGGTAGTCTTTTACCTAAGCGGGGCGATGATAAAATATCAAAGGCAGGAGAGGTCTCATGCCCTTGCTGACGAAGGTATCGGTTAAACGCTTTAATGCTCGAAACCTGTCGCGCAGTAGATCGTTTGCTTATTCCATTGCTGAGACGCTCTGCTAAAAAGCCCCTTAGGTCAATGGACTTGATAGACTTAAATTCTTCGAGGGAAAAGGGCTGTCCCAAGTGATTCATCATGAACGCAAAAAAATGCTTTAGGTCAGAAAAATATCCATGAACCGTATGCCAAGACGCGCGTTTTTCATAAACCAGTTTTTGATAAAAGCCCTCAAGCTGAGGCTGCAGGTCATTTGATACCAGAGGCATCACTTCCCTCAGTCGTTGGGCTGAGCGCTCTTCCATTACCCTAATCGATGATCTTTTGACCTGTCGCTTTCCAATCCTTCAGGAATGCCTCTAGCCCTTTATCCGTCAGGGGATGATGATACATCTGATGCATAACTTTTGGTGGAATAGTTACAATGTCAGCGCCTAGTCGTGCTGCTTCGACGACATGAAAGGGGCTTCGGATGGATGCGGCCAGGACTTCCGTTTCAAAATCCGGGTATTGGTCATAGATATCGACAATATCTTCAATTAATTCCATGCCTGATTCGCCAAGGTCATCAAGTCGGCCCGCAAAGGGAGAGATAAAGGCAGCTCCGGACTTAGCCGCCAAGATGGCTTGGGCAGGGGAAAAGCAGAGCGTGACATTCACATCTATTTCTTCGTCCGTGAGTTGACGACAAGCCTTAAGCCCATCTGGCGTGAGGGGAACTTTAACCACTACGTTAGAAGCAATATTTGCAAGATAGCGCCCTTCGGTCAGCATGCCTTTTAAATCAGTAGCCGTCACTTCAGCACTTACAGGTCCAGAAACATAGTCGCAAATCTCAGAGATGACATTCACAATGGATTCTCCAGATTTCGCGATGAGGCTTGGATTTGTTGTTACGCCGTCTACCATGCCAGTTTCAGCAAGAGAGCGAATTTCTTTGACATCGGCGCTATCAATAAAAAATTTCATGGGCTATGATCCTTTCAATAAAATATGGGCGTATTATGGGTTCAAATACAAACACTGTAAAGGTATCAGTTCTGCTGCCTGTTCCTTTGGAACAGACATTTGATTACCATGCTGATGTTCCTTTAAAGCCAGGGACATTGGTAAAAGTTCCATTCGGCCCACGCACATTATATGGTTTGGCTTGGATTCATCAAAATGCACAGGCTCCCAAATCCTTAAAATCTATAAAACATGTCTTTCAAAATGTATGCCTCCCAGAAGAGTCTATGAAGTTCATCGAGTGGGTGGGGGATTATACATTAACGCCTTATGGCATGATCCTTAAAATGGTGATGCCGACGCCTGACATATTTGAAGCCACAGGAGAGGCTTTGTTTGGTTTTGCTAAGCAGCCCAAGAGAATGACACCAAAGCGAAAGCAAGTTATCACATATTTTGACCAAAATCCTGAGCCAATATCGTTGGGCGAAATTGCTGAAAAGACGGGTGTAAGCGAAGGCATCATTCGAACCCTTATTAAAGAAGGCGCTCTCTCCCAACAAGGGGAAAGGCCTTGGCTTTCACCCTTGCCTACATTTAAGCTCAGCCCACAAAAGGTGCAGCTTTCTCTTGATCAAATGGCGGCCAGTGAAGATATCAAAAAGAGCCTCGAAAACGAAAAGTTTCAAACCTTTCTTCTGGAAGGTGTGACGGGTTCAGGAAAAACAGAAGTATACTTTGAGGCCATTGAAAAGGTTCTACAATCCGGTGGGCAGGCTCTCGTCATGCTGCCGGAGATTGCTTTGACAGCCCAATGGTTGCAACGGTTTGAAAAGCGCTTTGGATTTCAGCCAGCCATGTGGCATTCTGACGTAAAGCAAAGTCAGCGAAAAGCAACCCTCCGTTCTTTGATGGAAGGAAATGTGCCTGTAATTGTGGGGGCGCGATCAGCTTTATTTTTGCCCTATCCCGACCTCAAGCTCATCATCGTGGATGAGGAACATGATGGGTCCTATAAGCAAGAGGAAGGTGTTGTTTATAACGCACGCGACATGGCTGTTGTACGTGCACGTCTGAGTCAGTCCGTTTGTGTGCTTGCCTCAGCAACACCGTGTCTTGAGACAGAGCTAAATGTGCGCTCAGGAAAATATCGACATATTCATTTGGCAGATCGATACGGTGGGGCCGAGATGCCAGAGGTTGAGCTTATAAATCTCCTAAAAAAGCGACCAAAGAAAAAAGAGTGGCTCTCAGCTGACTTGCGCACCGCCCTTACAGAAACATTTGGAAAGGGTGAGCAGGCCATGCTCTTTCTAAATCGTCGAGGGTACGCGCCTTTGATGATTTGTGGTGCCTGTGGAGACAGGGTGATGTGCCCGCAATGCAGTATCTCGCTTGTTCATCACAAATCACTGGACAAGCTGTTATGTCACCACTGTGGATATATGATGAATATCCCCAAGTCTTGCCAAAAGTGTAATGAAGAAGAAACGTATTCATCCATCGGTCCAGGCGTTGAGCGCATCTATGAAGAAGTTCAAACATTTTTGCCGAACGCGCGCTGCGCTTTAATGACCAGTGATGAACTAACGTCTTCACAAAAAGTTTTTGACCTGGTGAATCAAATTCAAAATCATGAGGTGGATATATTAATTGGAACGCAAATTATGGCCAAAGGGCACCACTTTCCTTTGCTGACATTGGTTGGAATTGTTGACGGTGATAGTGCGCTGACAGGTTCAGATTTACGGGCATCGGAAAAATCCTTTCAACTTCTTCATCAAGTTTCAGGTCGCTCAGGCCGCGCGAAGCGAAAGGGGAGGGTGCTCATTCAAACCCATACACCTGAGCATCCTGTGATGCAAGCCTTGGTCAATCATGATCGGAGTGAGTTTTTTGCTTTTGAGTCTGACCAGCGGCTTATTCATGGTTTCCCGCCCTATGGACGGTTTGCAGCCATCATTGTATCAGGAAGGCGGAAGGATGAAGTTGAAAAAGGGGCCCGCTATTTGGCGCGATGTTTTCCTTTGACCGACAAGGCTGACCTTTTAGGGCCTATGCCTGCCCCGCTTTCGTTTCTCAGGGGTCAACATCGCTGGCGGCTCCTTGTAAAAACGGCCAAGGATATTGCGCCTCAGCCGTTAATTAAGTATTGGTTGGAATCCGCTAAGCTACCGAATTCGTTACGTATCCAAACGGATATCGATCCCTATAGCTTTTATTAGAGTGATGCGTAAAGCAAATTTGATCGAAGAAAAGCATGTTCTTGAGATCCCGTAATAAGGCTCTCTATGCGAGCACGCTCATTAGGTGCAAGAGGTTCAAATTCATTTTGTTGTCTAAGTAAGTTATAAGCCTCTTCTAAGGCATGCCTCTTTTTAGAGTCGCCATAAGGTGAAGTTTTCCTATGTTCATGAAGATACCTTTCCGCAAGAGCTTTGCGGGTTAAGGTATGAATTCCTTCAAGCATATCTTGATCTCGTGCTTGAGCAGAGCTCATCCAAAGCGTTGCGCCTAAAAGTAAAACCATTACATTTCTGATAGATGCCATTTTTAACCTCTTACAATAAAACTTTCATCTTTATAAATAGTATGCCTTAAGCTTAATTTCAATATTTTTGTTTAAAAATCGACAGCGTGCACCTTTTACTTCTTAGGGCGCCTTCAAGTGAACCTTACCTTGTCAGGTCATGGATAAGTGTGGCTTTAGGTATCCCTTCGTGGCTTCGATAAACAGTAATTGTTTCGAGAACACGCATGACATAGTTACGGGTTTCGGCATAGGGAATCAGTTCGACCCAGTCAATGATATCGATTTGACCCTTGCGCGGATCACCGAAAGTCTGCAGCCAACGTTCAACAGGGGCATGACCTGCATTATAGGCGGCGATAGCAAGAATATAAGACTTATCAAACCGTGTTAGCAATGAAGATATGTGTGAGCTTCCTAAGTGGATATTATGATGTGGGTCATAGAGTTTACTTTCCTTATAAGGAATGCCAAGCTTGCGAGCTTCTTGACGGGCTGTTTGGGGCATCAGCTGCATCAGCCCTATAGCACCTGCATGACTTTTAACAGACGGATCGAATCGACTTTCTTGATATGTAATAGCCATAAGCAGTGCATGTTCCGTCGGGGTTGCACCTTTAGGAAGGGGATGGTGTGGGTAAGCCTTTTTGAGGGTAATCGGCTCTGCTAATCCTGCTTTTCTTGCCGCCCAAACCACGTCAAAAGACGCTATATCATGGGCTAGTTCAACGGCGAATTCCCGCTCCGATTTTGACTCAGCCTTATCCGCTATGTGGCGGATGAAGCTTGATAAATAGGATTTAGCATCAGGCCCCAAACCTCTAAGGATATGGGCGGCTTTTACAAGGTCATTTTGCTGAAGCTTTGCTCTGATCGCATTTGTAACTGATGACTTGACCTCAAGTTTTGGATGGGGCTGGTGTTGGATTTTTGAAGCCGCAAGCTGGCCGTAGTAGGTCGTATTATATTTTGCGGCGCGGCTATACCAATTTCGCGCAAGATCATTTTGATTTGTGCTCTCAAACACACGTCCCATCCAGTATGCTGCGCGGGACTTACTTAGAGCGCTGTTGACGTGGGCAAAAAGGTTCTCAAAATGAATCTTCGCTTTATCGGGCTTTTTTAGGAACTGTAAGGCCAACCAACCTGCTATCCATCTTGCGTTAGCATAGTTTTCTGTTCGAGGCTGAAGCTTATGCTTTATAGAGAGTTGATAGGCTTTATCATATTTTCGGTCCGCAATGAGCTCCCGCGCGACATAGTTTTGTAAATTCCACCAATGATCAGCCCATTTTGTACTGATGGGGGCCGTCATAATCAGGTTTGCAGCAGCTTCATACTGGTGATTTTTCTTTAGCTTGTTTGCTTTGGCAAAGATATATCCTTCATTTTTCTTTAGGTCAGCACTCACGTTACTTGGTTCACTTTTTCCTTCAAGTAGGGCGATTCGAGCTTGGGACAGCTTTTGGGTATTTTGAGGGACGCGCGATAACATTCTTTTGGCTTCTGCCAAATGGTTATTCCAAAGGAGGAAATCTAGTCGTTCTGCGTGGTCGTGGCTGGTGAGAAGGCTTGAAAAGGCTGAAAAAAACTTGGCTTCCTCGTCCCGTGAAAAATCAACAGAATGCCATGCCTTGGTTGCAACTTCTTTCGCTTTTGCTTTTTGCTGATTGGCTAAGAGGGCCTTTCCATAGCCAATAATACCAACGGGTGTTTCAGGGGGGTGCTTTGTAAACCAAGCAATGATCTCTTTGTTTGATGAGCCCTTCGCAATTGTTTCTTCGGCCTTTCGACATAGTGCATTGTGTTGGGGCCAATGGGGATGTTTGTCTAAAAAGACAATGAGTTCTTTTGCTGAATATTGAGAAGGGTTTTTTAGAATTCCAAACCAATAGGATAACTTTTCTGAAATGGGGCAATTCCTGAGCTTTTCAACATCTTTTCCCTTCATGTGGCCAACAAGAATATCCTTACAATTTTTTAGTTCTTGAATGTGAGATGTGGCTGAAAGAGGAGTGCTGAGGCAAATTATGAGAGAGAAAACCTTGTGTAGGCTAGAAAATCCAGGTATTGTCAAAGTGGTATCATTCATCATTAGGACCTAAAATGTTTACAGGCGTTTACACAGCTATCATTACACCATTCCGAGACGGGAGGGTAGATGGAAAAAAACTTGAAGAGCTTGTTTCTCTCCAAGCTGCTGCTGGCGTGCGCGGAATCGTTACGTGTGGGACTACGGGTGAAGGGCTTTTGCTATCAGCAAATGAACTAAAGAATATTCTTGATATTTGCGTTTCTGTTAGTTCTGGGCAGCTTCAAGTGATTGCAGGAACAGGGCGCATTACAACCCAGGAAACAATTGAGCTAACGCAAGAGGCTGAAAAAGCAGGAGCATCAGGTGTTCTTGTCACAACACCTTGGTATGTTAATCCTTCCCAAGATAGTTTACTTAAGCATTATCAGCAGGTTTGCGAAGCTACGGACCTCCCTGTCATCGTCTATAATAATCCCACAAGGACTGGTGTAGAGATTGCACTGAGCACACTGTTACGTATTGGGGAATTTAAAAATGTTAAAGGATATAAAGAATCAGGTACAGATTTTGCACGCGTATCCCAACTCAAAGATCAATTTAGGGATAGCCTAAATGTCCTTGCAGGCAATGATGATACATTGGCAGCCTACCTTAGCATGGGAGCTGATGGTGGAATTTTATCAGCAGCCAATGCAATTCCGGCTGATTTCGTTAGGCTTGTAGATGCCTGGCAAACAAATGATCTTGCGCTCTTTAAAAAGAAATGGGCTGAGCTTTTTCCCCTTCTTGAGTCGATGTCCCGTGAATCTAATCCTTTACCTATTCGCTATATAATGACGTTACTTCATGGCGTTTCACCTGAAACCCGTTTACCTTTTGAGCCTCTTCAAGAATCAACCCAAAGGGCTATTAAGGAAGCGCTTCAAAATCTTGGTCTTTGGTCTCCCCCAACTGTGGTGAGGGAGCAATGACAGGCAAAAAGATTGTTGCCCAAAATAAAAGAGCGCGTTTTGATTATCATATTGAAGAAAACTATGAGGCCGGTATTGTTCTTTTCGGGTCCGAAGTTAAATCACTGCGGGCCGGTAAGGGGAGTATTACCGAGTCCTATGCCTCTGACGAAGGGGGAGATGAGCTTTTACTGATTAACTCTTTTATTCCAGAATATTTTGAGGCGAGTCGTTATAACCACGAACCCAGGCGTCCTCGTAAATTATTACTGAAGCGGCGTGAACTCAACAAACTGCTGGGAGCTATTCGCAAAAAAGGGAAAACCCTTGTGCCTCTTTCAATCTACTTTAATGATCGCGGTATAGCTAAAGTCGACCTTGGCCTTGCGGTGGGCAAGAAAAAGCATGACAAACGCGCCACCGAAAAATCTCGTGATTGGGATCGGGAGAAGGGTCGGCTCATAAGGGATAAGGGCTAAGATATTTTTGTTAATAAAAAGAATGCCTTAGGTTATTTTCATTATAATACATATTGAAACTTATCCATATATATCTAAATTAATAATATTATGTCAAAAAATATACCGAAATATAATTCATTTGCATATGTTTGTTTATAACCAAAAATTTGCTATTTTATCACTCCTTTCCTTATTGTCTTTGACATCAACAACATTTGCTATGGAAAAGCCTGAACTTCTTTCCGCTTCCTCTAGTACAAAGCTCAAAAATGCGCGTGAAGAGTTAGCAGAAGGGATGGGCCTGGAAAGTTATCCCACTGCCACTTCCAATTTAGGCGAAGCTTTTTCATGTGCTTTCGAGCTCTTTTCATCTTCAGTTCAGAATATTGAATTTCTAGACGGTCTCTTGAAAGAGGTTAAGGGTGAAACGACTATTCCCGCAAAAATGAAAAAGTACCAGATGTACTTTGGTAGAATAATGACTGCTCCTGGAAAAGAAGGCTCGGATTACATTGAAGAGCTAGAGAAGCTTCATGCGAAGCTAAAAACTGGTTTAAATAAGTACCGTATGATGTTTCAGTTAAATAATGAGCTTTACAAAACGCACAGTGAGAGGACAGATCATTGGACATGTGAAGTTGATAGGTTCATAGGCGGTTTTGATGAATGGATAAGTAGTTCCTGGGGATTTGATGGGTGTTTGAAAAATGCTGAAAATCAAATTGTTCATAGAAGAAGGCCAAGGCAGTCCAACCGCTCATTGCAATATGTAGATATTTTTAGAGATGAAGATCATGCGATTGGCATGCTGCAGGACCAAAAGGATTTGTGGACTAAGGTAAGAGAGTTATTTTTGCCCTATTCTTCTCATCCTCCTGAACAGTTAGTGACTAAGCATAAAAGTGATGTGGAACTGCAAGATGAAAAGGCAAAGATCAAAAAGAAAGCTGATAGAAATAAAAAGAGGCGCGAGCGCGCGAAAAGAAAGAAAGCAGAACTCCGGCAACAGCAAGAACTTACTGGCAAGGCATCTTTAGAAGAGAAAGAGAACAAATCTATTGAATGCGAACGAGCAAAAGAAACGATGGTTGCAGTCAATAAAATCACGACTCCAGTAACAACACCAAGTTCCCCACGGTCCCAACCTAAGGAAACAGAAAGTAAAAACAGTTCTAAGGTCGATCTAGAAGGTGTGGCTTCTACTTTACCAACTGAAAAATCTAAAAATCCAAAGGCTATTCGAAAGAAACAACCTGTAAAGAAAGAGTCTTCTAAATTTGAGACCTTAACTGTTAGCAAAAAGAACTTAAAAGTTTTGCTGGAAATATTTACAGATCCCATCAACCGAGGCATTTCTATCGATGATTTTGATAATATGATTAGAAGTGAGGCAGGCTTTCGTGGCCGAGTATATGGTAGTAGGCGATCACAGTTTTATGAAGTTTATATCGAAGCCCACGGTGGTAAATTCTCTGAATTTCTAAGTCTTCATGAATATAAAAAGCGTAAAAAGATTGGTAAAGATGTTGAAAAACATCATTTTACACTTCACCGTCCTCATATGCGGGGCAAAAATGCAAAAGGGCAAACGCGGTTTATGTATCCGGCACTCGTCGAATTGGCTCGCTTACATCTTTCTCGATTTGGTCTTACTCCTCAAAATATAGAATCATACTAAGAAGCGGATAATCAAAAAGAAAGGTGCTAACCTATCGATAGATTCGGAACGATACAAGTCTCATTATCATGAATGGCCTCAAACAGAGCTAGGGAGTTATCCACCATCTTTTCTGATTTTGATGCAACAATAAATACTTGCTCATTTGTTGTTGGGTCAGGCCAATATGCGTCCCGCAATTAATTGTAGTTGAGATATAAATCACAGTTTTTAGCAGAGAGATCTTTATGTTTCATTTAAATGCGCGTAAGTTTGTCTAAAATTAGACTGTTTCACCATGAGAGTTCTGATGGTTCGAATTACATACATTTTGTTGTGTTGCTATGGACTCCTGCTCACAATCTGCATATCTTCAAACGTGTTTGCTGGTTCCGGTCGGCTTGACTCTGAAGAATTTGAAAAGGCTGGAAGTGCCTATTTTCGCACACACCCACCTGAAATTGATACACCTGATTACGTAAAACAAAGAGCCCTTCTTTCAGATATAAATGGAGCCTATTTAAAGTCTCAGTATGAGAACCCAGCTACATATGAAAAAATTGTCGCCAAAGCTTTCCCGCGCTTCATCAAAGTACTCGCACCTTTAGAGGCCGTATTCGTCGGGGATGATCTGCGAATGTTTTATTTTATCACGCTGAATTTGTATAGAGAAACTAAGAAGTATCGCCGCGGATTACAAGCGCTTGAAAAGCTCTACGCCTCATCACCTATGTCCCGTTTGTATTACCTTTATTCGAAGTCAATGCTCAGCTTTTATGCTTATCTAAATGGAGAAATTGATCCAGGGAATTTGCGTATAAGAAGTTTAGGAAAAATGTTGACTCAGCTTGAAATGAATAAGCAAGCGGCACAGACTCTAGCGCAAAGTCAACGAGCTCATAAATGGGGCAAACCAGTGACAGTGCATCACGATTTAAAGCAACAGCAGAAGAGGGCAGATCGTCTCGTTAAACGGTTAAATATACTTGAAAGCCTTGACTCTGGCTGTTCTCTGGACCGACTGTTGTACAGTTTAGTAAAGGAAGCAGTTGGTCTGATCCAAGACGTTTCTTATGGAAGTCCCTTACCCGTAAAGGGGTTGGATGAAAAATGTACCATTTTAATCGAGGCACTTACATACCTTACTATGAAAGCTCATTTGGAACGCGGAACGTTACCGGCAGTTAAGAAGGAAAAATCGAAAGTTCACATAAATTTTGCTCCAAGTGTTGGAGGGAGGTTTGCTGAGCAAATCTTTTATGATACTTTATCAACCAACCTAAGAAATCCGCTTCAAAGCATAGTGGCTAAAATGCTAAATGTTTTTACATATAGCTTGGGAATGGAAGAGCTTTTTGATTATCTGAATGCAGCTGGATTGATAAGCTCAAAATATCCTCTCAAGTATGTTCAGCCCTGTGGCTTGTGGAAGCTTTCTGTAAATGAAAATTTTGGGTTGCTTTTTAGGTGGGCAAATAATACATGGGAATCAGTGTCTTTTAGCTATAATGGCTGGCGCAAAGTGAGGAAGAGAAATGCAAACACCGTGTGAAAGTTTAGAGCTTATTGGACACAAAGAACAACGGGATTTTTTCTTAAAATCATTGCAATCAGGTCGTATGGCTCATGCGTGGATCCTGAGTGGCCCTGTGGGCGTCGGGAAAGCAACGTTTGCTTTTCATATGGGGCGCTATCTTTTGTCGGATCGGCAAGATGGGAATTTAACGTTTACTCCCAATGATCCTGTTTATCGCAGAATGGTTGCCCAAAGTCATGGTGATCTCTATGTCCTGCGCAATCAAGACAGTAACGAAATATCTGTGGATACAGTTCGTGAGCTTAATACCTTTCTCAATCAAACGTCGATGGAAGGTGGATGGCGGGTTGTTATTATTGATGGCGCCGAAAAGCTGAATCGTAATGCGGCTAATGCCCTTTTGAAGCGCTTGGAAGAGCCGCCAGCAAAGACGGTGTTTTTTTTAATTACGTCTTACCCTGGAAAACTTTTACCCACAATTCGCTCCCGTTGTCAGGTATTGAACTTTAATCCGCTGACAGATATGGAAGTGAAGCAGGTGTTTGAGATATTACAGATGGCTGTGCCTGAACTCTCGTCCATCTTTCAAGGGTGCCCAGGGAGGATTGTCCGTATGTTGGAAGGCAAAGGCCCGCAAATCTATGAAGACCTCAAGAAACTTTATGCGGGCGAAGATGTGCCCTCATTTGCCCAGACCTATGGGGGCGATGAAGAAAGCTTTGCGATTGTTGAGGATCTTTTAAGAACGTATATGCACCGTCAAATTTTGGAAAAGGCGCAAGGAAATGTATCCTTTTTTAAGGACCTTTCGGTGAAGCAATCACTTGATCTTTATGATACAATAGAACAGTTATTTAATAATTGCTGGCAAGCACAATTGGACAAAAAAACAACGCTTACATGTGTGATGTCCCATATAAAATATAAGGAAGCTGCATGACGACTCGCTATATTACGACACCAATCTATTATCTGAACGGAGAGCCCCACCTGGGCCATGTGTATACAACAGTCGCTGCAGATATATTAAGTCGCTATTGGCGGCTTGCGGGAGCAGATGTGTACTTTGTGACGGGCACCGATGAGCACGGGCAAAAGGTGGCGCAAGCCGCTGACGCCGCTGGGGAAACGCCAAAGGATTATACAGACCGTATGGCAAAGATGTTCCATGAGATGACGAAAGTCATCAATTCATCCCAAGATGTTTTTATTCGCACAACTGAAGAGCGCCATCATGAGGCTGCAAAAGCACTATGGCAAAAGCTTGTTGCAAGGGGTGAAATTTTTAAAAGTACCTATTCTGGATGGTATGCTGTGCGCGACGAAGCTTATTATGATGAAGATGAAATCGTTGACGGAAAGGCACCAACAGGAGCTCCCGTCGAGTGGATGGAAGAGGCATCCTATTTCTTCAGGTTATCAGCTTGGGAAAAGCCATTACTTGATTACTATGAAGCCAATCCGGATGCTCTGGCGCCGATTAGCCGTCGGAATGAAATTCTGAGTTTCATCAAAGGTGGTCTTCGAGACCTGTCGATTTCACGAACAAAGTTTAGTTGGGGAATAGAAGTTCCAGAAGATCCTGAGCATGTCATGTATGTGTGGATCGATGCTCTAACAAACTATCTTACGGCTCTTGGTTATCCAAACAAAGATTCCGAGCTATTTCAAAAATTTTGGCCTGAAGCCATCCATTTGATTGGGAAAGATATCTTGCGTTTTCATGCTATCTATTGGCCCGCTTTTTTGATGGCCGCCGATATTATGCCGCCCAATCGTATTTTTGCACATGGGTGGTGGACCCATGATGGGGAAAAAATGTCTAAGTCCCTAGGAAATGTGGTGGATCCCTTTAAACTCATCGAAACCTATGGTTTGGATCAGGTACGGTATTTCTTGGTGCGTGAAATATCATTTGGCCAGGATGGGGATTATTCAGATCGGGCGATTACCCAAAGAATCAACAGTGATCTTGCCAATGATTTAGGCAATCTAGTGCAACGGGTGCTCTCATTTATCTATAAAAATGTGAATGCTGAAATACCAAAACCAGGTGAACTACAGGGTGTGGACCAAGAAATGCTTGCGAAAGCCACTCATCTTCATGAACTTTTGAGGGATGATATGGAACAGCAGGCCATACAAACCTACTGTGTTCATATATGGGAAGTTATAAGTGAAGCCAATCGTTATGTGGATAGCCAAAAACCGTGGTCATTGCGGAAATCTGAGTCTCCCAAAGATCATGAGCGCATGCACACCATCCTTTATGTGCTTGCTGAAGTCATCCGCCATGTGGCTGTTTATGTGCAACCGATCATGCCTGATTCAGCGGCCCAAATCCTGGGGCAACTCAATCAAACAGAGCGTGATTTTGAATCTTTGAAAATACCTTTGGTCCCGGGCACGCCGATTAATGAGCCCATGGGTGTCTTCCCACGGGTGGAAGCTTAACGATTCGTATTGCTATTTTAAACGATCTTGCTCATAATGCGCGCCATGAGTGACTTGTTTAAAGAAAACACACAAACATCTGAAAACTATTCAGCCAGCGACATTGAAGTCCTTGAAGGGCTTGAACCTGTCCGCCGACGCCCCGGTATGTATATTGGGGGCACGGATGAGCGAGCCCTGCACCATCTTGTCGTTGAAATTCTTGATAACTCGATGGACGAGGCCGTGGCCGGCCACGCAGATCGGATTGACTTATATGTGAATGCAGATGGATCGATTACAGTTCATGATAATGGGCGAGGGATTCCAATTGATCCTCACCCTCGTTTTCCAGATAAATCCGCATTGGAAGTGATCCTGACAACCCTTCACTCGGGCGCAAAGTTTGGCGGAAAATCCTATAAAACATCCGGTGGTTTGCATGGCGTGGGCCTGTCAGTTGTGAATGCGCTTTCAAGCCGCTTGGTCATTGAAGTCACAAAGAAACGTGAACGATGGGAACAAGAATACGCGGAAGGACACCCCGTTACATCTCTTGAAAACAAAGGTGCCACTTCCCAGCGGACTGGAACTAAGATTACATTTTGGCCCGATCCAAAGATCTTTGGCGGGCAAGTACGTTTTAAGCCAGCGCTTTTGTATCGGATGGCTCGTTCAAAAGCCTATTTATTTAAAGGGGTGAGCATCCATTGGCATTGCGCGCCTGAGTTGGCTTCTGAGGAAATCCCAACCGAAACGGTTTTTCATTTTCCGGGCGGGCTTGCGGATTACCTCAAAGAAACTTTGCAAGATACACCCCTTGCCACGCCTGAGCCATTTGTTGGGGAAGCACAATTTCCTGATGGACAAGGATCTATGGAATGGGCGATTGCCTGGCCTCTTGAGGGCGAAGGGTTCTGTCGATCCTATTGTAACACCATTGTGACGCCAGAAGGAGGCACCCATGAGAATGGTTTTCGACTGACGCTGGCGCGCGGCTTGCGAGCATATGGCGAGCGGATCGGTAACAAACGTGCGGAAAAATTAACGGCGGATGACTGTATGGCGAATACAAGTTGCGTCCTTTCCGTCTTTTTAAAGAATCCCCAATTTCAGGGGCAAACAAAAGAAAAGCTCGTTTCCCAAGAAGTCACAAAATATGTGGATGCGTGCTTAAAAGATCACTTTGATCACTGGTTGATTGCCAATCCTGAGGCAGCTGAGAGCCTGCTCGAATATGTCATTGAACAAATGGATGAGCGCCTCCGCCGGAAACAGTCCAAAGAAGTCAGTCGTGCGTCAGCAACACGAAAGCTTCGACTCCCAGGCAAGCTTGCAGACTGTAGTATAAGTTCAGCCGAAGGAACGGAAATCTTTTTGGTTGAAGGAGATTCGGCTGGGGGATCGGCCAAACAAGCCCGCGATCGGAAAACACAAGCGATTCTTCCTTTACGTGGTAAAATTCTCAACGTTGCCAGTGCAACCGTTGATAAGATGCGAGCAAACCAAGAAATCTCCGACATGGTTCTCGCACTAGGGTGCGGTCTTGGGCGAGACTGCGACCCGAAAAAATTGCGCTATGAGCGTATTATCATCATGACTGATGCGGATGTGGATGGGGCTCACATTGCGTCTCTATTGATCACATTCTTTTACCAGCAAATGCGCCCGATTATTGAGGCAGGTCACTTGTATCTCGCACAGCCGCCTCTCTATCGCCTGACACATGGTGGAAAGAGCATCTATGCCCATGATGATGCTCACCGAGAGAAGTTGCTGGAGACAGAGTTTAAAGCAGCCAAAAAAGTAGATGTAAGCCGATTCAAAGGTTTAGGTGAAATGCCGGCTGCTCAACTCAAAGATACAACGATGAATCCAAAAAATCGTGTATTGCAAAGGGTTCTTTTGCCTGATCAAATTGATACCAAGGATATTGCCCGCTTTGTCGATGATCTCATGGGGCGCAGTCCAGAAAAGCGGTTTCAATATATCCAAGAAAATGCCCAGTTTGTGAGAGACTTGGATATATAGAGGTTCTTCTGCAAGAGTTAAAATAATTCTGGATTACCTGTGTCTAAGAAATGAAGATAATTTTATGAGATCCTCGGCTCAAGAAAAGCTATAATTTTCTCTGAAAATTAAGCTCTTCTAGGCCAAGGATGACGTTCTTTTCTTCTTTTCCTATTCTACTGTCATACTTGGGAAGCGCATGGTTTGTTTTTCCAAGAAAAACATTACCATAGCTTACCCGAGTATCTCTTGAGATATGAAAATGCATTTATTAAAAAATAGAGAATACAAAAACTAAAGCCGGAGCCCAGAGGCCCCGGTTCTTTTTTATGAATCAATGGAAGTAGTAGGTAATTTCGGCAAAGACTTCGTGAGCGCGAAGCCTTCCACGCCATGGGGGAACAGACACACCAACAATAGGATTTCCTGGTTGGGCAGTTCCAGCAATGACATTGTTAGGTCCACGGAACTTGCCGGCATCAAACCAACGATAGCCAACGGAAAATCCCCACTTATTGCAGAGATATTCCAAGCCTGTTTCGAATTGGTAGGCAAGGGAGGTTTTCGTTGTTAAACTATGACAATGATATTGGCTTTTTGCGTAGGATTCCACTGAGCTGTTTCTCTGTTCAATGGTAATGTTAGACAGCCCGTAAAGTTGGCTCGATATTCTTCTACTCAGACTTTCACTTTTAAGACTTCTATGTAAACACTAACTTAAATAAGCATAATATCTTTTTATGTTCTTGAACGGCTTATATTCTCTTAGATCTCTTTTCTGATGGTTTGAAATTTTGCAGTTGCTATGCGCATACGCTCCCAAAAATCCCTTGAGGTCGTTTTAAGATTTTCCATGGAAAGAAACGCTGTTTCCAAATGTGAACTTGGGCATAGCAGCGCCGCTTCCAAGGTGGAATAAATTATTCTATTTCTATCTCTACCCCAAAGTTCACATGGCTTTTCTTGTTCTTGTTCTGTGGGAGTAAAGAAATCTCTATGGGAACTAATAGTAACTGCATTTGTCTCAAATGAATCTACAGATAACTCCAAGGCTGAAGAGAGTAATAAGCAATATGCCCATGAGGAGACTCCTGCAAGATTAAGGATCTCAAGGAAAGTCTGGCGATGCTTTCTCATGACCAGGGCTCGATTTTCAAATTCAGGGGCGGGATGTTGGAGGGCCCACGCAATGATCTCCATTTGAGCATCTGCTTCTTGTTCATTCAGCTGAGTTGGGCACAAAACGATGTTCCGATACAACCTTAGATTCTGAGCCCTTTTAGACAATTCTAAACGATCTAGCTTCTGAGCTTCGGTAACAATTTGAGAAAGATGATGGGGTTCCTTTGGACAGTTGTGAAACCCCCAAGGGCCACGATTAAATTCATCAATCTCCTCACTCATTTCAGGTGTCGAAAGAAAAGGCATATTTCTTAATAATAGCCTGTTTTTAGCAATGTTTTTCTTCTTCTCATGTCCATAAGCTTTGTAGAAATCTCCCTTGTTAAGACTTTCCCAGTAATCGCACATGAAACCTGAGGAATCTTCTGATGCTAACCAGCTGTTATAAAAAATGTAGACATCTATGCACCTTGAGAGATCTTCTAGTTTTCTCTCTCTATGGCTGTTATCATTTTGAAGAGAGTCCCATGTAGTCCAAAAGTTATCAGCGAAGAACATTTCGTCATCATTTACCTCTTCCCAGTTCTCTCGAACCCATGGGATCACTCTGGCAAAAAGAATCTCTTCAACCTCAGTTGTATATCGTCCATAAGCTTTTCGAAAGGCTAACAGAGAATGAATATCTAGAAAGGGTAGGACAAAATTCTGTAATAGTTCTCTGGGCAACAACGACAATCGGCAGGGAGTGACTTTATTACCTTTTGCAACCTCATTATTAAGTTCTAAATCAAGTTGATTGTATAACGCTTTATCTGTTACAGGAAGTGAAGGATTTTTTCCAACATCATCTCTAATTTCGTTATCATCTGTTTGAGAGCCCGCAAACACAAAACTTGCATGTCCCATAAGAATAAGAAAAGACATATAAATAAAAACATTAACAAAGCGCACTAAAGTCATCCTTTTCGTAAAAAAACTTTAATAGCATGTGTATATTGTAATGACAAGAAAAAATGTGGCGACTATATCAATATTAAGATGTCGATATAAAATATGTCATTTTAAATCAACAGTCTAGAAGGGGCCGGAGCCCAGAGGCCCCGGTTCTTTTTTATGAATCAATGGAAGTAGTAGGTAATTTCGGCAAAGACTTCGTGAGCGCGAAGCCTTCCACGCCATGGGGGAACAGACACACCAACAATAGGATTTCCTGGTTGGGCAGTTCCAGCAATGACATTGTTAGGTCCACGGAACTTGCCGGCATCAAACCAACGATAGCCAACGGAAAATCCCCACTTATTGCAGAGATATTCCAAGCCTGTTTCAAATTGGTAGGCAAGGGAGGTTTTTGTAACCGAAGAGCTACCAATAGAAGCTGCACCATTGAATCCACCTGTGTTTGAATTCGGCGCGATTGTTGTGCGGAAATTGTTCATGCGGTTGAGGGCAAAACCGATGCCAACACCTGCGAATGGCGCGAGGATGCCACCGTTACAGAACTTGTAATGAAGGTTTTCCATGCCTTTTCCGTTAATGCGTGGTGTAAACATGAAGCTTGTGCTTTGCAAGCTAAAGTGGCGGGTTTTATCACTAAGAGCTGCGGGTGTTCCTGGGTTAGGAACACCAGATTGGAATTTGTTATATTTATAGCTCCAGCGGTGGGCTACAGTAATATCGGCTGAGAACCATTCAGAGAACTGATACCCGACGCCACCACCTATAATGGGGCCTGTTCCGAGGCGAGAGTTATATCCTTCTGGGGCAGGATCCCAAAAACTGGATGGTGCAGAGATTCTTGAATTTCTAGTGAATGATGCACCAGACATGATTTTCACAAAAAATCCTCGGTTGCTTTGGCACTTTGAAACAGGCTCTGGTTCGCAAACAGGGACCGGTTGGGGATCGGATGCTGGAGCTGGCTGGGGATCACAAGCTGCAGCAGGAGGATTATCAACTTTTTTGGCATATGGACACTGACACATGCACATGGGAACGGGGTTGTTTGTTGCTTGTGTTTCAGCCCTTAAATTTGTGTTTGGGAATACGATGCTTGTTGTAAGCATGAGTGTTCCAAGAGTTGTATTTTTAATTTTCATGAAAAGCCTCATTGTTTTTATTTTTTATCGCATAATATTTGTAGGAAACAGAGTTTGATCTGTAAAGTTTTTTTGTTGTAAAATCCCAAATCAATTGAGTGTTTTTTGCTTGAAAAAATATCATAATATTATTAGTTTAAACGAAAGTATTATAGGTAGGTTTTTATATGAAGTTTGGATTATTGTTTTTAAGCGTTTTTTTATTCTTTGGTTCTTTGCGTGCTATGGATACAGAGTCGGAAAGCGTCAGGTCGGTTCACCCCAAAATTACATACCGAGAAATCGATGATATTCAGTGGGACAAACTTAATAAGTTTATACAGGCAGGATATGAACTTGGAGCCCAACAGCTAGGAATACCCTTTGGAAATTTCCATTCATTCAAAGTGGCGGGGGATCTCGAGGGATTTAAGGCAGATTTTATCAGTTTTTTTAAAGATTCTCGATCTAAACTAAGCGTAAGAAAAAGTAACTTTAAGGCGCTTTTCTCATATTTTTATAATTATGTAAATTATGCTTACCAAGCTAATGATGCTTTCATTCGTCATGATGTAGTTGCTGAAGGTAATCTCGGCGTTCCAGATAGATCAAGTGCCTTGAAAAATAAAGGTGAACGACAGGAATCATTTGCTGAACTGCAAGTCATAACGAATCATCTATTTAGAGGACTTACTGAATTTTATATATATATACATTTACTGATCCGAGAGGCGTCATTCCTGCGACTGAAACAGGGAGTATTGGCTATTCTATGGATGAAAATGGTTATGTACCGTTCCCTGTTTTAAATGAAAATTATAATCAAGTTGTCAATGTCAATTGGGGTATTTTTGATCCTGAGCACCAAGGCAATATAGTAGTTCGAAAAGATACTGTTCAGCGTGAATCAGGCCTCCTTTTAGAGGTTATGAACAACAATCGCTTAAAAGTAAGGGGATATAATGGTGAGCAGAGTCCCCATTCTTTTACAGCTCATAAAACAACAGCGTCGACACTTCTTAGCCCTGAAAACAACTTGCTAAACATGTTTGTTGGCCTTTTGCCATTTGAAGTACTTAATGGGACGCAAAGACTTCGTGAAAATGAAGTTGTATTTGTTCCAGTACCAACAGTTGATCGTGATTGGCAGATGGTAGAACTGTTATTCCTGGAAGAAATTCAATCTGAGCTAAATGACAATCAGCCAGAAGTTGTCAATTGCTTGCTAGATAATAGAAATGGCTCAGTAGAGGGTTATAAAAGTCACATTTTATCCGAATATGAAGCTCGAATAAAAGAAGAACAGTTACAGCGAAGTAAGTTGGTGGAGGAAGGAAAAATTGAAGGTAAAAAGAAAAAAGGTAAAGCAAAAGCAAAAGGGAAAGGTAAGAGTAAAGGAAAAAGCCAAGTTTCCTCTGGGCCAAAGCCTGGAACAGTAAAGTCAAATGAAAGTTATAGTGCGCGAGTCCTCTTTGAAAAGCACAAGGTTGAATGCCGAACAAAATTCAGAGATCTGCTTAAGATTTTGAATAATATCGTTCGTGAAATTCCTGAACAAGTTAAAGCAACTGTTTCAATGCAAGGGAGTCACATTAACATTCACGGTGAAAATGCGGGTTTCACAATCGTAAGGCCCCATGGAAG
Source organism: uncultured Alphaproteobacteria bacterium (assembly GCA_964474215.1). Lineage (GTDB taxonomy): Bacteria > Pseudomonadota > Alphaproteobacteria > UBA9655 > UBA9655 > UBA9655. Next base: position 20,605 of record CAYYRQ010000002.1, on the reverse strand, counting down.
TAAGAGTGATATTCCATCATATTTGGTGAACAGAATTATTAATAACTTTTTGATCTTTATTCAAGATCAATAAATCCTATTATATGAATGAATTTGACATTTCGCATTGGAAATTATAACAATTGTAGATATATTTTTACATTAGTTGATGCGATATTCCAATGAAAGTATACATACTTATTATCTTGCTTTTCATGTCAAACCTAAGTACTTCCCTGTTTGCTGGGTCAACAGCCTTGAGGGAGGAATTTGAAAATAAGGAGTTAATGTTACTAAGAACAAAGAAGTCTAAACCTCAAGTTAGTGAAGCGAATGAATGGTTTGAGTGTGTAGACGATAGTTTGATAACTTCATCTACGAATCAGTCAGGTGCATCTGACTTGGATTACGCTATATTTGAAGACACTGTATTGGTCCTACCTTATTTGCGCTGGATGAGAAATGAATTTATCGAGAAAGTTGCTACACCAAACTTCTTTAGTATTAGTTATATGGCAAGACCGTTAAATATCTTCATTTTTCCCATATTTCATAGTTTACCTTTAACAGTGATTCCTCCCTATATTCGGAGTATGATATATGCAATCGCGTCCGCCAAAAATAGTATTCTCTATACTGAAATCCTAGATGATGATGATAGTGACGACGAAGATATTGAGAACATTTTTCAAAAAAGAGATCCAAGAGAACAGCTTAATATTGAAAAAGCTATTAAACGAGAGCTGGCCTATTACACGAGTAATTTCAGAAATATTTATGTTCAAGACGAAAAAAATCCTCTTCAGCTTAGGGATTGGGATAAAGCCAGAGAACGCAAAGAAAATGAACTTCGAGATATTTTTGAGAAGGGTTGGACTCGTTGCTTAAGCGATGAGGCAAAGGAAATGTTACTTGAAATTGATGCAGATGCACTTGATCAACTGAATAGTATGGATCCCCTTTGTTTCTATTACACGATTACCAACATGACATCAGAGGAGTTTAGACCATTTATTTATGGTTTGGACTCAGAGATTGAAGACTTATTTTCTGAAATGCCGAGAGAAATTCGAGGATTGGAGCGTGAAAAGGATAGAGATGATGCATTTGATCAAGAATTATGGTCGGGAACGGAAAGCTATGATGATGAGTATTTTATCTCTCTTGCCACAATTATATCCCTTAGTAATGAAAATATAGGAAAGCTGATTAGAAATTGGCGTCTTCAGGAATTAATGGAGGTAAATGATTGCATTTATTACCCTCATCTTGATGCAATTAATTTATCTGAGCCAATGGTATACAGTTATATGTTAGGCCAACCTTTGAAAGTTCGTGAACATGCCGCGGTTAATGTACGAAATGATATGTGGTGGAAAGATACCATTTGCCCTCTGCTGGAGGAACGCTCTAGGCAAGGGCAGGCATCTGATATGCAGAATATGGCTCCTATTTTATTAAAGTATGGGGCTGCTCATAATGCTGGATCAGCATCTATATTGGATCAAATCCGGAAATTAAATGGATTTGAAATATATTTATTAACCCGTAAAGGGTTTCGAAAAGAGTAGTTTTATTCATAATGATCTCATCATTCATTGGCTGCTCACATTAATTCAAAGCAGTGATAATCATTAACGAGAAATTAACTTTTTCCAGAGATCATGAGAGAATTAAATAAGAATAAGGAAACGTGTCTCATGAACAAAATAACCGTAAAAACTATACGACTGCTCTCCTGTGTTAGTGTTTTATTCGTCTCTTCAGCTCTTCATGCTGAACAGTTTAAAACCTTAAAAGAAAAAAGGGCGTTCAAAGAAAAAATGCATTTTGATTATATCGATACCGTCAAAAATGAAACAGGAAAAAGTCTCGACCTGGATGGTCTCGGCATGGCAAATTTTGAAGATCAAGCCAAAGCAGCCATGCCTAACGTCAATTGTTCTAAAAAGGGCCAAGAATCAAAACAGGGTGTTAGTGCTGCCATCCATAAGTTTATGTGTAAGCGAAAGGACAGAGAAGCAGCATTTGCAGGTAAAACGATAGAGCTTGGACAGTTTGTTATCGACGGCTTTACCATGAAACTTGGTGCAACGGTAAAAGGAAATACACTTGTTATCCTCGATCTTGAGAAGGTCAGTCGTTAAAAAAGTATCGGTTTATAAATGAAGCATCCTTTCGGGGGTGCTCATTTTTATTTGCTGCAAATAAAACTCATGAGCCTACCCTGTCCGCTCAACCATCTTTTTCTTAATTTCGCCAATGGCTTTCCCAGGATTGAGGCCCTTGGGGCAAGTGTTTGTGCAGTTCATGATTGTGTGACAACGATAAAGTTTAAATGGATCCTCAAGATCATCCAGGCGTTCCCCCGTTGCTTCATCCCGCGTGTCAGCAATCCACCGATAGGATTGAAGGAGGGTCGCTGGTCCAAGATAGCGATCCCCATTCCACCAATAACTTGGGCAGCTTGTTGTACAGCAATAGCAGAGAATACAATCCCAAAGTCCATCAATCTCAGCCCGTTCCTCAGGGCTTTGCAGGCGCTCTTTATCAGGTGGGGGGGCATCATATGACTGGAGCCACGGTTTAATGGACGTATATTGTGCATATGCAAAGCTCAAATCTGGCACAAGGTCCTTAATAACAGCCAAATGAGGAAGGGGATTAATTTTTACATCCTTTTTGCACTCATCAATATGTTTGATGCATGCCAATGTATTCGTTCCGTCAATGTTCATTGCACAGGAACCACAGATCCCTTCGCGGCAAGAGCGACGGAAGGTGAGGGTTGTGTCCACTTCGTTTTTAATTTTGATAAGAGCGTCCAAAACCATAGGCCCACATTCATTCATGTTCACTTCATAGGTGTCATATCGGGGGTTTTGTTGGGCATCAGGATCAAAGCGATAGATTGTAAAAACCCGCATATTCGAACTTTGGGTTGAGGAAGGGAAGTGCTTGCCTTTTTGAACTCTTGAATTTTTGGGTAGTCGAAGCTGAACCATTGTTTGATCCTTTTAGTAAACGCGTTTTTTGGGAGGGAAAACCTCCACTTCATCGGTCAGGGTATACATATGAACAGGCCGATACTTAAAGGTAACTTTCGTATCCTTTAGATAGGCCATGGTATGCTTCATCCAATTTTTATCATCTCGATCAGGGAAATCTTCGCGTGCGTGGGCGCCACGGCTTTCATTCCGATTCAATGCTGACTCAATAGTGACAACGGATTGTTGTAAGAGATTTTCAAGCTCAAGAGCCTCAACAAGATCACTGTTCCAGATCATAGAGCGATCATTTAGCTGAATATCTTCATAGGATGAGACAACGTCATTGAGTTTCGTAATGCCTTCTTTCATGAGCTTTTCAGTTCGAAAGACCGCACAATGGTTTTGCATGGTGCGTTGCATGTTGGTACGAATTTCAGAGGTTTTTAGAGAACCCTTGGCATTTCTTAGCTTATCAAGTTTTTCAATAGAAGCTTCCCCATCAGATGGATTTAATGGTTTTACGGAAGATTCTTTATCGACAATTTCTTTCGCCCGATAAGCTGCGGCACGTCCAAAGACGATGAGGTCAAGCAAGGAGTTTGTTCCAAGGCGATTTGCTCCATGAACGGATACGCAAGCGCCTTCACCAATGGCCATCAAGCCAGGGACTACCTGTTCAGAATTGTCTTTTGTGGGGTTGATGACTTCAGCCATATGGTTCGTGGGGACACCCCCCATATTATAATGCACGGTTGGAAGCACGGGAATGGGTTCTTTGGTAGGTTCAACACCAGCAAAAATCCGGGCAGTTTCAGTGATTCCAGGAAGACGCTCATTGATAAGCTTAGGATCAAGGTGCTCAAGATGCAAATGCACGTAATCTTTGTTAGGACCTAAGCCGCGGCCTGCATTGACTTCCATGGTAATGGCACGGCTTACAACATCGCGAGAGGCAAGGTCTTTTGCATTCGGTGCATAACGCTCCATAAAACGTTCACCTTCACTGTTTGTCAGATAGCCGCCTTCACCCCTTGCTCCTTCGGACATCAAGCACCCTGCTGGATAGATGCCTGTGGGATGGAACTGAACGAATTCCATATCCTGAAGGGGGAGACCTGCGCGTAAGGCCATGGCATTTCCATCGCCGGTACATGTATGGGCAGAGGTACAGGATAGATAGGTTCTCCCATACCCTCCGGTAGCAAGGACGACGATGTGGGCCGCAAAACGGTGGAGCGTTCCATCCTCGAGGTTCCAGGCAATTACGCCGCGACAGACGCCATCTTCCATGATGAGGTCCAGGACAAAGTACTCGATAAAAAATTCAGCCTTGTGCTTTAGAGATTGTTGGTAAAGCGTATGAAGAATGGCATGCCCGGTTTTATCCGCGGCCGCACAGGCGCGCTGAGCCATTTTTTCACCGTATTCAATGGTGTGACCGCCAAACCGTCTTTGGTAAATCGTTCCCTCTTTCGTGCGTGAGAAAGGAACGCCCATATGTTCGAGTTCGATGACGGAGGGGAGGGCGTTTCGGCACATATATTCGATGGCATCTTGGTCACCAAGCCAATCGGAACCTTTGATGGTGTCGTACATGTGGTAGCGCCAATTATCGCCATCACCCATGTTATTTAGGGCTGCACTAACGCCGCCTTGTGCTGCAACGGTGTGACTGCGTGTCGGGAAGACTTTCGTTATGGATGCTGTTTTTAAGCCCATGGCGGCCATACCTAGGGTAGCACGGAGACCAGCCCCGCCAGCGCCTACAACGATAACATCAAATGTATGGTCTATGATTGGATAGGCTTTTTGCATATTTTCGTTTTATCCTATGTACATTTTTAAAATGGAGAGAATAGCTAATATCGCCAGCAGAATGCTCGTAAAATTGGTTAGAATAATTAAAATCCATCTGGCGCGGGCATTGTGGACATAATCTTCCCAAATGACTTGCATCCCTAATGCACCGTGATAAAAGGTGGCGCCAATAAACAGAATCGCTAATGCCACATTTAAGGTGCTGGAAAAAAAGGTGTAGGAGATTTGATAAGGGGCCGTGATGAGGATTATGAACAGTCCGACAAACCAAAGACTCAAAGGAACAAGAGCGATTGCAGTGATGCGTTGCATTAACCAATGATGAAGACCGCTTTTGGCTGAGCCGAGCCCAATGGCTTTTTTTAGAGATGATTTAAAGTTCATAACCAAATTCCTGCCCAAAAGAATCCGAAGATCCATGCGAAAAATGTCAGCAGGACTGCTGAAATAACCGTAACCCAACCCGAAAAGCGCACCATTGGCATTTCATATCCACAGCCAATATCCCAAAATAAGTGGCGAATACCATTGCACAAATGATAAAAGAAGGAAAAGGACCATCCCAAGAGTGCAAGCAACCCGAGAGGGCTAAATATATAATATTGAAATGTTGCGTAAGAGGACTCACTCGTTGAAAGAGAAATGAGCCACAGAACCCATAGAAACGAACCTAGAAACAAAACGATACCTGTTCCTCTGTGGAGAATAGAGAGGAAGGAAGTAATTTGAATTTTATAAATTTGTAAATGCGGTGAAAGCGGTCTTTGATTCATTCCCCATCCTACATGTCAAAGTTCTTCTTTTTTAGCAATGTTAACCCTCTTCATTTCAAACGGTAGGTTGTCCATGCATTTGTCTTGTTTGTTTTAGCTTTGTTCAGGTGATTCGTCAATGCGGCCTGAATGATTCCACGTATCGCCCCACTTTAACCTTTTAGCTTCGGTATAAATATTTTTCATTTTTTTCGAGATAACAACACGATTTTCTTGTCCATCTGCTTTGCACAAATCAAGGATGATATGGCCGCTTTTTCGTATAGGTGCCTTAATAACGCGAGCGGTAGTCCTTTCTGTTATAGGATTGGGTGATACGACTAAGTAGCAATATTTTTCATCCTCATAGGGGAGGATGCCTTGTTTTATGGTCTTGTGGATTTGTTCCCTCTGGATGCGGGTGCTAAAGTGGCACCAGCCCTGAGTGTTTCCTTGGTCTACAGGGCAGTGACCATGATGGGGACAAGGTGCTATAATGCTTGCACCTTGGTTGAGTAATATGTTTCTTGCGGAGAGTATGTTTTTGAAACCGATAGGGGTGCCTGGTTCAATAAGAATCAAGATATTTCGCGTTGACTTTAGGAGACCAAGTACGACATCGTTTTGCAGATTCTGAGGGAGTTCGTTCAGGACATATGACGCCAATGAAACATCATAAGATGTGTTAAAGTTATAGGATGCGAGGTCTATGTTTTGGCGGTCGATTGCAAGTGGTGAGAGATGGTCGCGGGCTAATCTTTCTCCAAGTTCAATTAGCATTGGGTCTTTTTCAATCACGACGGCCTGTTTCAAATGCGGAAAATGATCTCGCGCCGCCCAAAGGGAAGAACCAACACCTGCGCCTACATCAACAAATGATGAGCAAGACTCTAGGTGAGGACTGATTTTCTTCAAAACATCACAGAGTACTCCATAGGTAGCGGGAAGGCGCGCGGCAATATAGGCATAGCGATGCAGGTCGGAGTCAAGGAACTTGGCTTGCCGGTAGCGGGCTGATAAGTCCTGACAAGCTTGTTTCAACAAGGCTGGATCAAGGCGAGAGATTGCGCATTGAATTTCTTCTGAAAGGAGAGGGGGGAGGGGACTCATCGGATCAACATCCTATCATAGATTTCCGGTTTCAGTGTATATGTTACTTTTAGAAGCAGCTTGTCTAGATTGCAATAAATCTGTTATCTTTAAGTCAAACACAGGGATAAACACATTAATAAATTTTTATCTTTTTTTAATTTATTATAGTTCATCAGAAGATTGGTGTAGGAGTCAATGATGCAATGGGATAAGCTCAAAACTTTTTATTTTGTAGCTAAATATTTAAGTTTCACCCGGACGGGAGAAGAGCTTAATATTTCGCAGTCTGCGATCAGCCGGCAGATCATTGATTTGGAATATCAGGTTGGGCATAAATTATTTAAACGTCTACCACGTGGACTTGCTCTTACACGGCAAGGTGAGTTGATGTATGAAAACGTGGAAAAAATGTACCTTCACTCCGTTGCTGCATTAGCCCAGATAGATGATGAATACACTGAGCCACAGGGGAGTTTAAAAATCGGTGCAAATGTCGGTCTTGTGAATAACTGGCTGTACGCTTTGGTACCTGACTTTATTAAACAGTATCCAAAAATCAACCTATCCATTCTTTCGAAAGATATGTCTTTGGACGTTGAGGCCTTGGAAGTCGATGTCGCTCTTCAGCCTTATATGCCTGAGCAAGCCGAGCTTGTACAAAATCATTTGATGACATGGAATCGGCGTTTATTTGCTAGTAAAGAATACCTCAGTGAATATGGCGTTCCTAAAACTTTGGATGATCTCAAGCAACATCGTTTGGTTGGTTTTGGGACAGAGAAAATCTATCTATTTGATGATATAAACTGGCACCTAAGATTAAGCGGGAAAAAAGGTGAAGTTCTCCAGCCTTATGCGAGTGCAAATTCCTGGCGGGTTATCTTTAATCTTGGGGTGGAAGGCATTGGAATTATACCCCTTGCTGAAGAATTCCCCGCACTTGAAGGGTCTAATCTTGTTGAAGTTCTTCCTGACATTAAAGGATCTCCGGTCGAAATATATTTTACGTATCCCATTCAGCTAAAAAACGTAAAGAAAATCGTCGTCTTTGAAGAGTTTCTGAGAAAACAAATCGGGAAACATCATAAAAAAATACGATAGCCCTAGGACAACGTCGTCAATACGTGAAGGGCTTTGAGCAGCCTTCGTCAATTGGGTTCCTGAACACGCGCATTCGTGACTCCTTAAAATAACTGGGTCTCATTTCAAAACCTCTGCTTTTTCATGCTAGTGAAAACAAGGAATAACAGTCGTCTATGAGATCTTTTGTTTTTCAATAAAGATGCTTTTGCCAACTTTGTCGAAGAACATCTGATAGTACTCAGGATTTTCAATTGTCTCAATGAAATCAACGCCGCCACGGTTGTTCATCACCTTTTCTTGAAAGGTTGCGCGAACTTTTGTTCTTCCGCCCTGGGTTCGGACATTTGCTGTCGCTTCAATGGTTGAGTTTTTGGACCACATAGCATTATGGCCAAAAAAGAAGATTCGCATATTTGCTTGAGCTGAATCTTCCACATCTGATTCTTTCACAGCTGAAACAAGGCCAACTTCAGGCACGACGTTCTTGACCATGAATCCTTCATCTTGGAAAGCTTCGACAAGCGCTGATAGGACCTCGTTGGTTTTTCCTGTTTCAAAGTTTCGCGTCTGAAATTCCCTGATTTCAAGCTGAGTCCGGACAGGCTTTGGAGTGGTTGTTGCGCAAGCAGATAGTAAAACACAAGCAAAAACGGCTGATACTTTTTTCATCATTAACCTCTAAAATTTGCTTTGGTGATAATTGATGGACTCGACTCTCTTATGAGCGTCGAACTTAATCGTTACCGTGAGGCTCTTTTGACTGGACTCATAGGCACCTGATCGTTGTTGCCCGCCAAAGAGAATGATGGTACCACCATATGAACTGCTGGAATGGGCAGCTTCCGATGAAACCTTGTCATATACCCAGGTGTCTTTACCGTGTTCGTCATTAGTCACAATATTTGGTGAACCGAGCTGTGAGACAACCGCACTTTGTGCCATTCCTTTGTGGATTGATGACTGAACCTTGCCTAAAGTGAATGTTGAAGGAGCGCAAGCGACATCCTGGCGATGTTCTTGGGCATTTTTACAAGCTGACAGAGATACAGTTATTAAAGATAAGGAAATTAACAAATTCTTTTTCATGATACTACTCCTTCAATATTGATACCATATGTATAGCCCTTCGTTTGCTGAAGGTCCATGGAAATTTCAATATTAATTGCTCATAAGATCGAAGAAAGTGTACTCAATGACCTAGACTTTGGCGGCCTCAGCGTTCAAACGGCCGTGGCATTCCTTAAAGCGCTTGCCTGATCCGCAAGGGCAAGGAGCATTGCGTGGCGTTGCGGCCCACTTTTCTGGGCCCACAAGTTTTTCATCCTCTGTTTCGCCAGGGTCATAGGGATCCTTATGATATTCAAGGGTCATTTCTTGCTCGGCTTCAGGTTCAAATATCTCTGAAACAACTTCCTCTTTGGAAGCTTCGCCAAGTTGAAGGTGGGCTAAAGCAGCAGTTATGTTTTCACGCAAGCTGACAAGCATGGATTGGAAGAGCTCAAATGCTTCGCCCTTGTATTCGTTAAGCGGGTCGCGTTGAGCATAAGCCCTGAGGTTGATGCCTTGCCGCAGGTGGTCCAAAGACAACAAGTGGTCTTTCCATTGCTGGTCGAGAAGCCTGAGCAGGAGGGATTTTTCAGCAAGCCGCATCATATCAGCGCCATAGTTTTTTTCTTTTTTATCCAAATGTTCATGGACGGCGGTTTCAATTCGCGCCTTAATTTCCGAATCGGCAATGCCTTCTTCTTCTGCCCATTCTTTAATGGGGAGGTCTAGACCAAAGATGCGCAGACATTCTTCATGAAGGGAGGCTGTTTCCCATTGGTCTGCGTAGGCGTTTACAGGAATGAATCGAGCCACCATTTCATCGATTACTTCTTCGCGCATAGCGTCAATAAAGTCATGAACGTCAGAAACTTCCATGATTTCACGACGTTGTTCATAGATCACTTTACGCTGGTCATTCATCACGTCGTCATATTTAAGAAGTTGCTTACGAATATCGTAGTTTCGTGCCTCAACCTTTTGTTGTGCTTTCGCAAGAGCTTTGTTGATCCAAGGATGGATAATGGCTTCACCTTCCTCTAGACCAAGTTTCTGCAACATTGTATCCAGTCTTTCCGAACCGAAAATTCGCATAAGATCATCTTCAAGGGAGAGGAAGAACTTTGAAGCTCCAGGGTCACCTTGACGGCCAGAACGTCCGCGGAGCTGGTTATCGATGCGTCGGCTCTCGTGACGCTCTGTTCCGATCACAAAAAGACCTCCACCATCTTTGGCAATTTTATTGTTTTCTTTAACGCTGGCCTCAATTTTTTGGACTTTGACTGCAATTTTCTTTTCGTCAGTCATGCCTTCCGTTTCTTGTGCAATCTTCATTTCAGCATTGCCACCCAGCTTAATATCCGTACCGCGGCCTGCCATGTTGGTTGCGATCGTGACCGCGCCAGGAACACCAGCTTCAGCGATAATCATGGCTTCTTTTTCGTGGAATTTAGCATTAAGGACATTGTGCGGGATTTTGGCTTCTGTAAGAAGGGAAGAGAGCAACTCTGACTTTTCAATGCTCACCGTTCCGACAAGTACAGGCTGCTTTCGCTCCCGGCACTCTTGAATCAACTTAATAATCGCCGTGTATTTTTCACGCGCAGTTCGGTAGACTTCATCATCCATATCATTGCGAACAACAGGAACGTTGGTGGGGACTTCAATAACTTCAAGTTTGTAGATATCACCGAATTCAGTCGCTTCGGTTTCGGCTGTACCTGTCATGCCCGCAAGCTTGGGGTAAAGACGGAAATAGTTTTGATAGGTAATAGAGGCAAGAGTTTGGTTCTCTTGCTCAATTTCAACGCCTTCTTTAGCTTCAAGTGCTTGGTGTAAGCCTTCAGAATAGCGGCGGCCTTCCATGACGCGTCCTGTAAATTCGTCAATGATCATAACTTGACCATCTTTGATCATATAGTCGACATCGCGCGTAAAGAGCTGGTGGGCTTTAAGGGCTTGGTTGACATGGTGGACAACGGAGGAGTTTTGTAAATCATAGAGGGAAGATTCAGATTCAAGAATGCCTTCACGTCGGAGAAGTTCCTCAATAAATTCTGTTCCTTGTTCTGTCAGCGTCACAGCGCGGGCTTTTTCATCCTTTTCATAGTGTTCTGGCTTTAGTTCAGGGATGACTTTATCTACAGTTACATACAGCTCGGAAGAGTCTTCAGCGGCACCTGAAATAATCAATGGTGTTCTGGCCTCATCAATCAAGATGCTATCGACTTCGTCAACAATCGCATAATTGAAAGGCCGTTGAACCATCTCTTCAAGGCGGAACTTCATGTTATCGCGCAGATAATCAAACCCAAGTTCGTTATTTGTTGCGTAGGTAATATCGCATTCATAAGCTTTTTGACGTCGTGAGTCGTCAAGCTCATGCACGATACAATCAACGGTTAGCCCTAAAAATTCATAAATGACACCCATCCATTCGGAGTCACGCTTTGCGAGGTAGTCATTGACAGTGACCACATGTACGCCTTTTTCTTCCAAAGCATTCAGGTAGACAGGCAGGGTAGCAACCAGGGTTTTACCTTCACCCGTCTTCATTTCCGTGATCATGCCGCGGTGAAGGATAATGCCGCCTTTAAGCTGAACATCAAAATGACGCAAGCCAAGTGTTCTTTTCGAGGCTTCACGCACGACAGCAAAAGCTTCCACAAGCAGGTCATCAAGCTTTGTCCCATCTTTCAGGCGAGAGCGAAATTCTTCCGTCTTATTCTTAAGTTGCGCGTCGGAGAGTTTTTCCATTTCAGGTTCAAGAGCATTGATTTGCTCAACAGTTTTATCGAGGCTTTTAATATATCGATCAGTAGCCGAACCAAAAAATTTTCGGAAAAGTGTTGTAAACATGTGTCCTCTTTTAAATTTTATATATTCTTACCAGTCTACACGGAAATCATTTAAATTGCTAGCCATTCATGCGCGCAGGAAAATTATAATGATATATGAAAGGACACAGATTACATATAATTGGAGCAATACCTCAATGGCATGTCTGGCACTGGCATGTTACTATATATTTTGAGCCTCTGGGCACGCCTGCGGTCTGAACACCCACACCAGCACTCTCTTGAAATGCTGCTTTGCAGGTTGAATCACATAATGAACTGAAAGTTGTACTATCAGCTGCGAGAGGATTATGATCCAATGTGGCTAACTCGAATGGTTGACCTGATGGGTAACAGACTTTCCCCTGAGCGGTATCTATTTGAAATAGTCCGACTGTAAGGAAGCAAATAATACTAAGGGTAAATTTGGAAAGATGTAATTTAGACATGAGGTCCTCCTTAATGAAATATTTGTATATTTAAGTATCGCATATTGTTTTTAAAAAAATATTAAAATATATAAAGCTGCATTTCATAAGGAATCGCCTAGCCACATGCGCAGGTGACTTTTCGTTTTCCTGTTTGCAGCATGCCATTATCAATAATGCCAACACTGTTTTTATAATCATATATAAAGAATATTTTCTAATAATTATATTAAACTAAGCATTGTTTGAAGCATAAATAAAGATTAAAAATGGAGATAGGTCGGATATCCGAGTTAAGTTGATGTAAGTTTAGTGTTTTAGGACTCTTACCTTCATATTTTCCGTCGGCGAAGGTGCGGAAGCTTTATTTAATTGCAGAAACAGGTTACGGTCGTTCTTCCAGAAGCATAATTCCCGAAAGCAACCGAAGAATTGCTCCGAAGAGCTTTCCTGCAAAGAGCTTCACATTTGTTCCTAGCAGCTGTGCTGTCTTGTTGCGTTTCAGGCGCGTAATCGAGAGTTCCTAATGGGTAGGTAAGATCGGCACGCGCGGGGTTAATTGCTAAGTGGGTAAATAGGATAAGCCAAATAAAAGCAATAGTTATGGGAATTTGTCTAAAATGTGTCATTGTTCATCCTAACTATAATTGAGTATGTTCACATTTAGAATCATGACATAGTTAAATTAAGATTTGTTTAATACGCAAGAATAAGGAAAAAATAAAACTCTTCTCCGGAAAAAAAGAGCAAGTATGGAAAAATATATCCTTTGCAAAATTGCAGGTCAGGAATTATCCACAAGTGCAGGTGACTTTCTTTTTTCCTGTTTGCAGCATCCCATTATCCACAATACCCGTGCTACTTTTATGATCCAGTTCACACAATGTATCACAATAAGGCATGATTTCGCGAGTGGTTGTTTGAGGTGGGACTTTGAGAGTAAGACTTGTGGCATGTCCGTTTGAATAAGTCGTTAGCGTTATAGTAGCAGTTAAAAAACTCAATGCGTAAAACTTATTAAAATAGGACATAAATCCTCCGCGATATTATAATATATATGTAAAATAAATATATCAAAATAATATTAAAAATAAATTAAGTGGACTTATACTTTGTAAATTATGATCCAAAGACTTAATTGATTCGCAAGAAAATATATTTCATATCTATTTTCTCAATACATAACGAGATTGACACGATTCACATAACGCTGTTATGACGAATTATATATCAAGTAGATGAGGTTTATTTTATGAGAGTCTTGTTTTCTGTTCTGTTATTATCATCGGCTTTGTGTCCCCACTCGCTAACTGCAATGGAGGAGGGGCTCGTCAACAGTCCTGGGCCTAAGAGGTATGCAAGAGCAATTGAACAGAATTATAAATCTGATCCAGAAGATAGCGAAAAAGTAAAGTTCATTATGCAGATCAGTGGAGACTTAACCACTTTAGATAGATCCTTGCGGATATATCTGGGTCACATAAAAAAAGCGACAAGCCCTTGCGAAACGAGTCAATCTTCACCAACTGAATCACCAAACAGTATGCAAAGGACACATTCTTTAAGTAATGTCAAACCTGCCTTTAAGAAAGAACTGTCACAGTTGAGTTTTAAAAGATTCTTTAAGAAACGTGAGTCATGGAAAGTTTCTGACGTTGAGGGAACAAATATCGTTGAGGTCCCCATAGAGGAAACCGCAGCTCTGATTCCTTGCCGTTTTAGTGATATAGGATTTAGTTTGGAAGAACTTAATGGTCAAATTGGAAAATTATCTGATACTGAAAAGAAGGACGCTCTTCAGACGCTTGCTCAATTTAAAGACCAATATATGAAAATCGTATTAAAATATAATGAAAAAGATTGTCTCAATAGCCCTCAATCTCACAAGCTAACTGCTTCTCCTAAGGACTTTGAAACTCAACTCCCTTCTTTTTCCGCTCACTTAGAAACACAAACTTATGTCCCCTCTATTGGAAAAGAGAAGTTCTCGGAGCTGTGTAGAATGTTTGAGTCAAAACCTGAGAACCCAAACAACTCTCCAAAGAGCGAGCCGAAACTAAATCCTAAGCTTCCTGAATCAAAAGTTGAAATGAATCTAGAAGGCTTGAATTTCAAGGGAGAGGAGGTTAGAGAGCCAAGTGTTGTAGAAAAAGAAAACAGCTTTCCTATCCAAAGAACAGAAAATCTGACTTCTTCTCCCAAAAAGCAAACACTTAGGCAACGTTTCCATTCGTTTAAAGGGTCAGTTAAATTGGACTGGGGAAAGTCCTCAAGAAATACGAGCGCCTCAAAGATTCAAAGCAACTACTCGCCAGAAGCTATGGAGGCGAGGAGTACCTTTACACCCGAAGAGTTTCGTCAAATTAGTTCAGCCATCGCTATATCTTTACACGAAAAGATGGAAGAAAAGGCTTTTTCCTCCTCAGAGAAAGAATTGTTTGAACTGATAAGTCTTCACTTTGAAGAGTAGATAAGGCAGTCAATTTTACGCCGTTTTCCGCACAAGGGGTTTGTACTTCAAGCGGTGAGGCTGATCTGCATCCATACCTAGGCGCCTTTTGTGGTCCTCTTCATAGGCCTGATAGTTTCCTTCGAACCACTCCACATGACTGTTGCCTTCAAATGCAAGGATATGGGTGGCGATACGATCCAAGAACCAGCGATCGTGGCTGATAACCACGGCACATCCTGCAAATTCGAGGAGGGCTTCCTCAAGAGCCCGAAGGGTATCGATATCCAAGTCGTTGGTGGGTTCGTCGAGTAAAAGGACATTTACGCCTGTCTTCAGCATTTTGGCGAGATGGACGCGGTTGCGTTCTCCTCCCGAAAGCTGGCCGACTTTCTTTTGTTGATCAGGACCTTTGAAGTTAAAGCTTGCGCAATAGGCGCGACTGGGCATTTTGCGTTTGCCGAGTTCAACTTCATCTTGGCCGTTGGAGATTTCTTCCCACACTGTTTTGCTATCATCAAGGCTGTCTCGAGATTGGTCGATATACCCAAGTACAACCGAGTCACCAACTTTAATGCCGCCATCTTCGGGTTGTTCTTTTCCTGTAATCAATTTAAAGAGCGTGGACTTGCCAGCACCGTTCGGTCCAATAACGCCCACGATACCACCAGGAGGAAGTTTAAAACTGAGCTCATCGATCAGGAGGCGGTCACCAAAACCTTTGGATAGCTTTTCTGTTTCGATGACATTCGCACCAAGAAGGGGGCCGGCAGGAATAATAATCTGTGCAGTTTCTTGGGATTTTCGAGCGTCTTGTGCGAGAAGATCTTCATAAGCCTGAATACGCGCTTTGCTTTTCGCTTGGCGTGCTTTGGGAGACTGGCGAATCCAGTCGAGCTCTTGAGCCAATGTTTTTTGTCGGGCTGATTCTTGTTTGCCTTCCAGCTCGAGGCGCTTTTGCTTTTGCTCAAGCCATGCAGAATAGTTGCCTTCGAAAGGAATGCCTTGGCCACGATCAAGTTCAAGGATCCACCCCACAACATTATCAAGAAAGTAACGGTCGTGAGTCACAAGAATAACCGTTCCTTTGTATTCTTGCAGGTGTCGTTCTAGCCAGGCGACCGATTCAGCGTCCAAATGGTTGGTGGGCTCGTCAAGTAATAGAATATCTGGTTGTTGAAGCAAAAGCTTACAAAGGGCAATCCGGCGTTTTTCACCTCCGGAAAGATTTTTGACATCCGCATCTCCGGGTGGACAGCGTAGGGCATCCATTGCAATTTCAACTTTTCGGCTGAGGTCCCATCCATCAACAGCCTCAATTTTATCTTGCAGTTCAGCTTGTTCTGCAAGGAGTGCGTTCATTTCATCATCTTCCATTGGTTCCGCAAAGCGAGCACTTAAGGCTTCAAATTTGTCTAGTAGCTCTTTAGTCGATGACAGGGCTTGAAGAACATTTTCCTCAACGCTGAGGTTCGGATCCAGCTCCGGTTCTTGGGGAAGATAGCCAACGGTCGTTCCTTCGGCAGCCCAAGCTTCGCCATTAAATTCCGTGTCCATTCCGGCCATGATTTTCATCAGCGTTGATTTTCCGCTTCCATTCACACCAATGATGCCGATTTTTGCGCCGGGGTAAAAAGATAACCATATATCCTTAAAAACTTCACGGCTGCCTGGGTAGACTTTTGTGAGACCTTTCATAACATAGATATATTGGTTGCTGGACATAGAAACTCCTCAGAAATAATGGTGGGCCCGGCAGGATTCGAACCTGCGACAACTCCGTTATGAGCGGAGGGTTCTGACCACTGAACTACAGGCCCAAAGAACTCTCCTAAAATAGCGGATTTTAAGATGGGGTCAAGAACAAACAGACTGTGAATAAAAGTATATACTATCGAGGTCGTTGAATGCCCTTCGTCCAACCTCTACTGAATAGATATGGGTCAAGAGTATCCTACAATCATTATGTTTATAACTCTTTGCATTTGTTCAGTTTTCTTTATTTTTATTTATTAGCTCAATAAATTTAGCTTTATCCGGATCGTTTAAGGAGGTACATTTTTCGAGGAAATGCGTGCCAATTTGTTTGAGAGCTGTAAGTCCGGAACTATCGAAATGGGTCAAGGAGCTACAACCATGGAGGAGACCGCCCCCGATTTCCTCTACAGCAGTAAGCCCAGAACTGTCGAAACGGGTTAAGGAAAAACATCGCATGAGGAAACGCGTGCCAATTTTTTTGAGAGCTGTGAGTCCGGAGCTATCGAAATGGGTCAAGGAGCTACAATCATAGAGGAAATAATCGCCAATTATTTCTAAAGCAGTGAGACCAGAACTATCGAAATAAGCTAAGGAAATACATCGGTCGAGAAATGCACTACTAATTTCTTTCACAGCCGTGAGCCCAGAACCATCGAAATAGGCCAAGGATGTACAATGTATAAGGAGCCCAACGCCAATTTTTTCTAGAGCCGTGAGGCCAGAACTATCGAAATGGGTTAAAGATTTGTGAACACGGAGGAATTCCTCTTCTATTTCTGTTAAGTTCCCATGAATATTGGTCAGGGCCACTCGTTTTACAAAATCAGGTAGGACTAAGTCATTTTCATTAATTGCTACTTGATTTATATCAAGAACAAGGGTTGCGTCCATATTCAATTCAAAAAAGGTTGTTAAAATTCCACCCCGAAGTAGTTGATTATAATTTTCGAGAGAAAGAGAGAGATAGTTTCCCTCTATCTTTCCTTCTGTCTCAAGGACTTGGTCGAAAGATATATAGGAAGAAAGACTGTTTGAAACTTCAAGAATCTCTCTCGCTTTTTGAATGAGGATTTCTTGATTAATTTCCTCCCCGGACCCCGAAAAGACTTTATATCGAGAAAGGGCATGTTGAAGGCTAGGAAGGTCAACATCCTTCTTTAACCCCTTGCGCAAGTCTTGATAGGAATCTGTCGTTAACGCTTGAGAGAGCAGGGTGTTCCGGGCAATGTCCCGGTTGGGAACATAGCGTGCTAAGGGAGAAGATTTAGGAACGATTATAAAGTTCTGTTGAGCCCCTTTATCGTCTTGAATTCCAGAGGCCAGGGCTTGGTCAAGTAAGTTCTGTGCATCTTTCATGCCTTTGATGCGTGACAGGCGGAACATTTCTTGGGGATCAGGATCTGCATATTCAGCTCCGTATTCCATCATTACGACATTTTTAAGGCGATGGTAGTGGCCTACAAGATTGGTGATGTCATTCATAAGGAATTGATGGACAAGTTCCTTGTTTGTTTGACTTGTCAAAGCTAAAGAAATTAAATTTTTGCTCGAAAATTTCCTTATAATTGTAAACATTGCATTAGGAATATTTGGGAGAAAGCCATTATTCGCTTGCTCTTCCACTTCAGTAGGGATTTCAGCACCCCCGGGCGATGAAGCTGGAGCGTCGGATTCTAAGACCTCCGTGCCGATTGAGTCGCTTTTTAAAGGGGCCTGTTTAACAATATGAGCGTTTTCTAAATTCTCTGGCTCATTCAACATTCCGTGGACGGGCTTTAGGCTCAGGAATGAAGAGGAAAGAAGAAGTGTGTAAGCAAACGTGCGTGTTAATGAATGTGTCATCGTAAATTGTATCCCATATAATAAAATAATAAAAACACATAAAAATTATATAATGTATAAATAAAAATTTTCAACAGAAAATAATTATGGGGAGCTGAAATTCTTTTAAATTGATGTTTTGAATGGCAATTTATTCGCGGCCCATAACATCCCCTTCAGCGAAGGGGGGCCATCAATTTTAATGCTCCGATTTATTATATAGAGTAAAAAATGCTTCCCTATCCGATTCTCTCAATCTAGTACTCTCTAAGAGAGGATTTTTACCAATTGTTTTGAGAGCCTTGAAGCCAGAACTATCGAAGTGGGTTAGGTCATCACAATGGCTGAGAAACCACTCGCCAATTTCCTCTAAAGCTATAAACCCAGAACTATCGAAATCGGGTAAGGAACAGCAAACAGAGAGAAACCAATCGTCAATTTCTTTTAGAGCGGTGAATCCAGAGCTATCAAAATGGTTCAAAGAAAAACAACCAACGAGGAAACTGTGCCCAATTTTTTTGAGAGCCGTGAGCCCTGATCCATCGAAGTGAGTTAAAGAGTTGCATGACCTAAGAAACCAATGACCGATAGATTCTACGGGAGTAAGTCCAGAACAATCGAAATGGGTTAAATCTCTATGATTCAGTAAGTCGTGCCCTATCGCTTTTAAGTTTTGTTGGCTGTTTGTCAGGGCCAGTCGTTTTACAAAAAGAGGTAGGACTAAGTCATTTTCATTAATTGCTACTCGATCTACATCAACCACAAGGGTTGCGTCCATATTCAATTCAAAAAAGGTTGTTAAAATTCCACCCCGAAGTAGTTGATTATAATTTTCGAGAGAAAGAGAGAGATAATTTCCGTCTATCTTTCCTTCTTTCTCAAGGACTTGGTCGAGAGATATATAGGAAGAAAGACTGTTTGAAACTTCAAGAATCTCTTGCGCTTTTTGAATGAGGATTTGTTGATTAATATCCTCCCCGGATCCCGAAAAGACTTTATATCGAGAAAGGGCATGTTGAAAGCTAGGAAGATCAACATCCCTTTTTAAGCCCTTGCGCAACTCTTGATAGGATTCTGTTGTTAACGCTTGAGAGAGCAGGGTGTTCTGAGCAATGTCCCGGTTGGGAACATAGCGTGCTAAGGGAGAAGATTTAGGAACGATTATAAAGTTCTGTTGAGCCCCTTTATCATCTCGAATTCCAGAGGCTAGGGCTTGGTCAAGCAGTTTACGATAGGAGTGAACACTATTATCAGCATTATCTGTAAATTTCATGCCTTTGATGCGCGAGAGACGAAATACTTCTCGGGGGTCAGGATCTGTATATTCAGCGCCGTATTCCATCATTACGACATTTTTAAGGTGATGGTAGTGGCTGACGAGATCTTCAATGTCATTCATAAGGAATTGATGGACAAGTTCCTTGTTTGTTTGACTTGTCAAAGCTAAAGAAATTAAATTTTTGCTCGAAAATTTCCTTATAATTGTAAACATTGCATTAGGAATATTTGGGAGAAAGCCATTATTCGCTTGCTCTTCCACTTCAGTAGGGATTTCAGCACCCCCGGGCGATGAAGCTGGAGCGTCGGATTCTAAGACCTCCGTGCCGATTGAGTCGCTTTTTAAAGGGGCCTGTTTAACAATATGAGCGTTTTCTAAATTCTCTGGCTCATTCAACATTCCGTGGACGGGCTTTAGGCTCAGGAATGAAGAGGAAAGAAGAAGTGTGTAAGCAAACGTGCGTGTTAATGAATGTGTCATCGTAAATTGTATCCCATATAATAAAATAATAAAAACACATAAAAATTATATAATGTATAAATAAAAATTTTCAACAGAAAATAATTATGGGGAGCTGAAATTCTTTTAAATTGATGTTTTGAATGGCAATTTATTCGCGGCCCATAACATCCCCTTCAGCGAAGGGGGGCCATCAATTTTAATGCTCCGATTTATTATATAGAGTAAAAAATGCTTCCCTATCCGATTCTCTCAATCTAGTACTCTCTAAGAGAGGATTTTTACCAATTGTTTTGAGAGCCTTGAAGCCAGAACTATCGAAGTGGGTTAGGTCATCACAATGGCTGAGAAACCACTCGCCAATTTCCTCTAAAGCTATAAACCCAGAACTATCGAAATCGGGTAAGGAACAGCAAACAGAGAGAAACCAATCGTCAATTTCTTTTAGAGCGGTGAATCCAGAGCTATCAAAATGGTTCAAAGAAAAACAACCAACGAGGAAACTGTGCCCAATTTTTTTGAGAGCCGTGAGCCCTGATCCATCGAAGTGAGTTAAAGAGTTGCATGACCTAAGAAACCAATGACCGATAGATTCTACGGGAGTAAGTCCAGAACAATCGAAATGGGTTAAATCTCTATGATTCAGTAAGTCGTGCCCTATCGCTTTTAAGTTTTGTTGGCTGTTTGTCAGGGCCAGTCGTTTTACAAAAAGAGGTAGGACTAAGTCATTTTCATTAATTGCTACTCGATCTACATCAACCACAAGGGTTGCGTCCATATTCAATTCAAAAAAGGTTGTTAAAATTCCACCCCGAA
>CAYYRQ010000001.1:0-163922 GCA_964474215.1 uncultured Alphaproteobacteria bacterium | reverse complement strand
TAATAAAACTGTGGGAATTGTAATCCTGAGAATATCAAATTTGTAAAGCCTGGCAAAAAAAACAAACAAAATTGGAAATATAAAATATAATATAACAAATAAAAAATGACATATTTTGGCGTCAGGCATGGTAATTAAGCTCAATATAAATTATGAATCTTTAAGATATATACGACTCACCTTGAGAATTCAACTATAAAATGATCTGATTCCTTAGAGGATATAAAGGTTACTGTATATAGTAAATGGTAAGAGCACATTTAATTACATACAATTCCGAAACTCAATAGGTTTTAAATACTTCACTTATTTCGGAGCCTTAGACATTAAAAAAAATAGGAGCTGTCCTAGATAACACAAAAAAGTGTTATGAAGGGACAAATGAGAAGAAGTCGAATAAGCAAGAAGAAACAAGAGCGACTGATTGAACATTTTGTTGCAGGCACAACAGCAAGATGTGCTAGGTGTTTGGTTGGAGTTAACAAGAGTAGCGCAGCCTACTATTTTCAAAGGCTGCGCCATATCATACTTCTTCAATTAGAACATGAAGCCCAAGAAGTTTTTGGTGGTGAGATAGAAGTTGATGAATCCTATGTTGGGGGAACTCGGAAAGGAAACAGGGGACGAGGAGCTGCAGGCAAGATTCCTGTCTTTGGGCTTTTGAAAAGAGGTGGGAGGGTATATGCGAAAGTTATACCCGATGCATCGTCTGCGAGTTTAATTCCCATCATCGAGCACAAAGTCATTCCTGATAGAATTGTTTATTCTGACTGTTGGAGGGGTTATAATGTCTTGGATGTATCTGATTTTAAGCATTTTCGGATCAACCATTCTAAGCTGTTTTCTGATAAGAAAAACCATATTAATGGGATTGAAAACTTTTGGGCCAAAATGAAGAAGTGAATCAGAAACAATATCCTCAAATTTAACGCCCTTTACCTTGCACTTAGACATTTCTTTCGTGGCTATTATTAATCAAAACACTATAATGGCCCACCCGAGAATCCTTTGGAGTTATTCTCCAATTGGGTTGAACAAGCAGAAGACTCAAATACCCGAAGCGTGAGGTTTTACTCTGTGTACTGCCGATAAAGAGGGCACGCCATCCAGCTGTATTCTTTTAATGAAGGATTTTAATGAAACGGGATTAACTGTTTGTACAAGCTCACTTAGTCCCAAAGGCTTTGAAATGTATGAAAATCCAAAGGTAGCTGGTACGTTCTGGTGGAAAGAAACCCTACAACAAATCAATTTTAAGGGAACTGTAACACCAATGTCAGAGACAGATTCTGATCAGTTGTTTCAGGGGAGAGTTAGGAGTGCTCAATCAATTGCTAGTATGTCTCAACAAAGCCAGCCGTTTAAAGACGAATCTGAGCTTCGAAGAAGGGTACAGAACATGCTTGAGAGTAATCAAATTATAGCTCTTCCTGAAAACTGGCAGGGATACCACTGCGAGTTTACAGAGGTTGAGTTTTGGTTGGGTAGCAATGATCGGTTTCATAAGCTATTGAAATATAAATTGAATAACGGGGTGTAGGAGAAATTAAGACTTCAACCTTAAGGATACAAGACGCAATACAAGAAATCGTTTAGTTCTTAGAATCTGTCAAGTTTCTTAGGTTTTCTCTGTAATTTGGCTTAAACCATCTATAATCTTTGAAACCATCTCTCCGATATTGCTGTTAGATATTTCCAAATCATACTGAATTTGGGGGCAGATTTGCGTACCTCGGACAGACCCTTGTAGGCGATTGGGCCTTTGACTTTCGCGATCTTCTAGGACATCTATGGGAAGTTTCATTCCAACATATAGGACTTTAAAGTTTTTGAGACGTTTTTTCCATATATCAAACCGCTCTTCTTCCATGCACACTTCATCAACAATGACGTTATTCCCAAGCTTCACCAAGTGAACTACCAGTTCCATCAACATATTACTCATGTGAAGGCCGTAGTCTGCCATTCTCACGGGTGAAACAGGATTGCCATGTGAGTCGGTAGTTTTGACCTGATAGAACCCTTTAGTAACGGACTCCCCCAACCAATCATTATATTTTTCCGGCATCATAGCTATCATGCTATCAATACCTAAGTGTAAAAAAGGTTCATCAAGTGCTTCTTGAAGAGCCTTTGAGAGAGTCGTCTTGCCTGCGCTCGAAGGACCGTTAATAAAGATTACTTTTCCAAAGTGTTTCATAGGAATGTTATGTGTTAAGTTTAGGGACCACTATTATATGCAAATTTTAATAACCATGCCAGTGAAGACTCTCCATAAAAAAGAAGCCAAATTGAGCTTAGAGGTTGTCAAGCAGCTTCTCAAAGATCAATTTCCTGATTATTCTCACCTGGCCATACAGCCACTGAAGCACCAGGGGACGGATAATGTAATGCTGAAGCTTGGTGAGGACAAAATCATCCGCTTCCCACGCACACAACGATCCGAGGAAAACCTCAAGAAGGAGTATCTCTGGTTGCCAAAGATTGAGAGTGGCCTTTCAATTCAAATACCTCATATCATAGAAGTTGGCCAGCCGTGTGAGCAGTGCTCCTTTCAATGGGCTATTGTGAATTATTTAGGGGGAAGTAGCCCTTCTGATAACAACCCTCTTGACCTTGCTCAAGCTGCCAAAGATCTGGGGCATTTTATTAAAGAATTGCAGAGAGTCGACACCAATAATGCCCCCTTGTGTAGTCGAGAAAGCCCAAGCATGAGGAGTGATAAAGAAACGAGGCAATTAATACCAGCTTTATCGGATGTGTTCGACGTTAAGGAGATAACCCAACTGTGGGAGGCCGCCCTGAAAATTCCAACATGGGAAAAGGCTCCAGTTTGGCTTCATGGAGACATCCATGCTGGTAACCTTCTTGTGCAAAATAAGAAGATCACCGGAGTCATTGACTTTGGGATGTCAGGGGTTGGAGATCCAGCATGTGACTTAATGATAGGTTGGATGCTTTTCAAAGAAGATGCCCGCGAGACATTTCGGAATGTATTTAATCCAGATAAATCCATGTGGGATCGAGCCAGAGGATGTGCCCTGCACTTTGGGATTATGGCGTATTCCTATTATAAAAATAGAGATCCATTTTTGGCAGGACTTGCGAAGAAGACACTTGAAGAAGTGATTACAGAATCACGTTGAAGGTGCTTTCTCTTGAAAGCCCAGTTTTTGGAGCAGGATGTCTTTCAATGAAGCTTTCTGTATCACGAGAACATTCCCTGTAATAACCAGCAGAAGACCAAAGAAGTCTACGAGAGACCGGGTATAGCCTTCTAAGAGCGAAGAGATAATCAGTGCAACAGCTGGGAACAATTCCGTTGAGTATCCCGCTAACTCAGGTCCAATGTTTTTGATGAGTTGCAGATAACATAGAAAAGCAACAATTGATCCCGTTACAACCAGATAGAGAAGAGATGCCCAATAAATCGTGCTGGCAGGAAACACTAAGGGTGTGCCTTGAATAAGCGTATAGATAGTCATTGCAAGGGCTCCATAGATCATGGCAATCGTCATGGTTGGAACCAATGCTAAGCCCTTCTGATTATTACGCTTACTGATACTGCTTCCCAAAGAAAAAATGAAAGTACCAATGGTAGCCAATCCCAATCCCGTTAGGGCGTTATCTCCCAATGTCACTCCCATCACTTCATGCCAGATGAAAACACATAATCCACTGATGCCAACAAGTGCTCCTAAACAAACGTTTATACTTGGTTTTGCTCGGAAGAAGAGAGCGTTATTGGCGATACTCAGGAAGCTCACCCCTGAAAAGACAACGGCAATGAGGCCGGAGACGAGATAGGCGGAAGCGCTATAAACAAAGAGGTAATGGAGGGAGAACATAGAGAGGCCAAGACCACATAGGAATAAGTGGTCACGAGGCTCAAACCGCAAACTCATTCCTCTCAAGTTGCACCAGCCAACCAGGCAGATAGCTGCTAAGATGGCTCGACAGAGAATTGATAGTTCATCAGGTGCGAGACCAACTTGAAGCTTGATAGCATACCAGGTTGTTCCCCATATCAGGACTGTGACAATGTAAAGTAGAGTATTTTTCATTTATAGAGGCATCTGAATAAGTCGATGATGAGAGCATCTTATTCTATCTGAGAGGTATTTAGAGGCAAAGTTTGATGTAGAGCTTCAGATAAGGCCGTTATTTTTTGGCCTATATGGTCTCCCTCGGCCGATTTAAGAGTGTTTTAGGAGCAACTAAAAGGCTCTAGTTTTAATCATAAACCCTAAAAAATAGCTTTAACTCAAAAGATTCATGCAACGCTCACATTTTGATGCATAAACAACAACACCTAGACCGCTTAAACTACTTTTTCAAATGCTTTTTTCTTTTATATAATTTTAATAGACAGATATGCGTACCTAATCTATAAATGATCCGAGTTATGATTTAGCTATCTAAACCTTTTAAAGAGAATTTATTGTATCAAATGTCCGACTCATCCTTTACAAATTGTATATTCCAGGAAGACTGGTGGCTTGATGCAGTGGCTCCGAATCGTTGGGAAAAAATTATTATTGGGGATCCGCAAAGTCCTGACTTGGCTTTTCCTTATGTATACACTCATAAAAAAGGCTTCAAGAAAATTCATATGCCCCAGCTTACTCAAACCCTGGGTCCCTGGATTAAAGATACGGGTTCAAAATATTGCAAAAAATTAGCTCGAGAAAAAGATCTATTCTATGAACTCATAGATAAGTTACCCCCTGCAGATTTTTTCTCTCAATCATTTCACTATTCCATAACGAATTGGTTACCCTTTTACTGGAAAGAATTTTCGCAAAGAACGCTCTATACATATGTGATTGAGGATCTTACAGACTTTGAAAAAATTTGGAGCGGTTTTCAAGAAAAAATCAAAACTGAAATTCGCAAAGCTCAGAAAACCACAGTTGTTAAAACAGACCTGAATATAGATGAATTTTTGAAAATCCATTCGAAAACATTTCAGAGGCAAAATCTTCCCATGCCCTTTACCTCTGAATTCATTAAGCGCGTAGATTCAGCCTGTCAGAAAAAAAAATGTCGCAAAATTTTCTATGCAGTAGACAAAGAAAACAGAATTCACGCAGCTATCTACATCATATGGGACAATCGATCGGCCTATTATCTTATGGGCGGCGGAGATCCAAAACTAAGAAATAGTGGCGCGACAAGCCTATTGCTCTGGGAAGCTATACAATTTTGTTCTACAGTCACACAGGAATTTAATTTTGAAGGTTCCATGATTGAAAATATAGAACGTTTTTTTAGGGCTTTTGGTGCTCGACAAAAGCCATATTTTTTAATACAAAAAGAAACTAAGCTCTTTCGTTTTGCAAAGAATATACAATCTAAGCTAAGAGGAATATAAATGTCCAAATTTTCAAATAAATGGAAAGTGTTTTGGGAAGGTAAAAAATGCCCTCTTCACTCATGCGACGATGATGAATATTATAAAATCTATGGTCAGGAGCTTTCTTTACTCTATAACAAATTTAATTTTGACTCAGTGTTAGAGGTTGGCTGCGGAAATGGTGTTTTATACCCTCATTTAGGCTTCATAAAAAAAAATTATACAGGCGTTGATCTATCAAGCACTATGATTGAAGATTTTAAAAAAAGACACCCAAATAAAAAAATTAAGCTTTCTGTCGTTGAGCCCGGCGAGATTTATAAAGATAAAAAGTTTTACGATCTTATTTTTCAAAATGGAGTTATACAGCATTTCGACCAAACCATGCTTAATGAGTTTATGGACGTTTCATACAATATGCTGAATAAAGGTGGAAAAATTGTCATTGGATCAATTCCTTGGAAATTATGTAAGAGAAAATATTACTTCAGAGGTTTTAACCAAACAAAAGCATCCTACTTGGCTATGCTTTACTCTTATCTGAAAAGCCATAAGAGCGCTATGGGAAGGTGGTATTCCTTTTCTGATTTTAGAACTTTCACCAAAAAGTATCCCTTAAAAGTAGAATTTTTTGGTTCCTTATTATATCCTTATCGTTTTCATGTTGTATTTACTAAAGAATGAATTTAGCTTCTACCATAACTTTGATCCCCAATTTATGGCAAAAATTCCCAGTAATTAAAAACTTCTTTTTTTTAATTTCAGCAGGCGTTTTTGCGCAAGCGTTAAGTTTGCTTTTCATTCCAATACTTGCACATTTTTATGAACCTTATGCATTTGGGATTTGGGCAAATATAATTGCATTAGGGGTTATCTCTAACGTGTCTTCTCTTAGATTTGAGCTTGGGATCGTTCTTGCTAAATCTGATCGAACAGCTATTCATATTATCATTCTCTCGCTCTTTTTAAATTTTCTTGTTACATGCATTTATATATCAGGTCTTTACATATTTTCTGGTATGCTCAGTGCATTCATACAACTTCCAAACCTCGAACACTATATTCATATCTTATTTATGTATATATTTGGAACAGGACTGTACCAGATCTTTCTGCATTGGTTGATTCGAAACCAACAGTATAAATCTATTTCTTTTTTTAGAGTTACTCAAAGTATCTTAATTTTCATATTCCAAATGTTATTTTATTTCTTAAGTTACGATGTGAATGGCTTAATACTAGGAACAGCCATAGGTATGTTTCTTTTATCATTTTCCTTAGTTTTATATTGCTTACGCTGCTTTCCAAGCTTACTAAAAAATACATTTAATTCCAAACACATGTTTGCATCTATTTACTCTTTCAAAAATTTTGCTCTTTACACAACACCTTATAGTTTAGGCGGGCAAGCTTTTAAAAGTCTTATTGTATTTATGACGACCCGTTTTTTTGGCATTGAAGCAGCAGGTTATTATTCAATTTCGATACGGTTAATTCAATCGCCTATGAATCTTATATTACAAACTCTTAGTCAAACATTCCTACCAGAGTTTTCAACAAAAGCAAAACTATTGAGGGGACAATCTCAAATTCAAAAAATAATGGTTGTATTTGCCTGGATTAGTGGTTTTTTGATGGCCATTGGATTTGTTTTTATGGAAGATTTAATTTTCTATCTCTTTGGATCCAAATGGAGTAAAAGTGCTGAGATTTGTGTCATCTCTCTCATACCATTCACTCTTTTGATTTTTGAGGGATGGATTGATCGTTCATATGACATCATAAAAAAGCAAAAAGTCATGCTCATTCAAGATGTAGCCTTTAACGTTTTAAGTATTCTATGCTTTATCGTCGTGGCATCTTTTACTAATGAATTTCTTCTGTCACTTTTCAGTATGAATATAGTTATATTAATATATTATTTCTTTTGGATATTTTTGCTGTTCTACTATTTGAGATTTAGCAAAATATTTTTGTTTAAAATGTTATCGAAATACTATCTTTGGATGTTTTTTAATTATGCTATTTTTTACTATATAAAAAATTCTCTTTTTAGCTAAAGAACGGCAAAGAATTTATTAACTCTATCTCATCATCTTCCTTTCAAACATCATCTTTCCTGAATTTTTATATTTTTGATTTAAGAAGTCTCTGAGAAAGTTTCGTCTTGCCCTTTTAAAACATATCTTTTATGATTTCTAAAAGTTATATTTAGCTAATTGAGCCTATTGTTTCTATGAGACCCATTACCCATATCGTACTTAACAATTTTACAAATGATTCACGGGTTTTGAAAGAAACGACTACACTAGCAAATGCTGGATATCATGTTACTGTTGTAGCGCTTCATGAAAAATCTCTTTTAGAGCATGAAATCATAGATAAAATAACAGTGCGTAGGATAAATCTATTTACAAGAAAATATATTAAAAAAAGATATTTTACTTTTCTAAAATACTTCGAATTTATAGTACGATTTTTAATTGGAAGTCCCCAGGCCGAAATTATACATTGCCATGATCTAGGAACTCTTCCTATTGGGGTTTTAGCTAAAATTTTTTGGAAAAACAAACCAATAATTATTTACGATGCCCATGAATATGAGATCGGAAGAAGCAATCTATCGTTTCTTACAAAGAAAATAAATTTTCTTGTTGAAAAATCTTTAATTAGATACGCAAGTAAGATTATCACTGTCAGCAGCTCCATAGCTAAAGAATACAAAAAATCTTACAATTTTATTAAAAAACCCTATATTATTTTAAACTGCCCCACATACAAAGACGTAAAAAACAACAACTTACTCAGAAATGAATTAGGTATTTCCAAGGACAAAACTATATTTCTATACCAAGGTGGTCTTTCCAAGGGGCGAGGAATTGAGGTTTTACTGGACGCCTTTCAGCAAATACAAAATGACCAAGATGTTATCGTATTTATGGGCTATGGTCCGTTGGAAAATAAAATACAAACTATTGCAAAAACGGCTAAAAATATATTTTTTAAACCCGCAGTCTCGCAAAAAATCTTACTTAATTATACAGCTTCAGCTGATTATGGGATCATTTTTTACGAAAACAACTGTTTAAATCATAAGTTCTGTTTACCCAATAAGGTTTTTGAATATGCTATGGCTAATTTGCCAATTATTGCCTCTAATCTTTTTGAATTAACCCAATTCATTAAAACTTCTCAGGTTGGCGTTTCTGCGGAAACAAACGACTCACAGGGGCTCTTGAGAGCAATAAAAAAAATAAAATCTATGGATCGAGACCAGCTTAAAAAAAATATAAAAATAGTGTCAAAAAAATATAACTGGGAAGCACAAGAAGATCTTCTTTTAGAAATATATAATGGCAACTAACGTTAAATCATACACTTTTATATAAATGACCTACTAACACTTTATTGGACAGGACCTTACGTACTAAGCCTAATTATGTCTGAGTATTTTTGCTTTTCTTGCTGATTCCTGATTTCGCTATTATGCCATAAAAGAGCGAAGGTCCCATTATGTTTTCTACATTCATCAATTAAACCACAGATATATCTTTTACCTTCCGAAGGAGACATGCCCATGCAATCATAAACACTGGCCTCCATAACGATTAAAGGCGTTTCTTGAATATAGAGCGCTTTTCTATCGTGTATATCATACATTGAAAATGTTTGGCTTGTCCCACACCTAAACCCAGCATATTTTGGAAAAGATAAAGAAGAATCATTTTTGAGTCCGACTCGATTTAAAATTCCTGGAGTAACCAAAGAGTCCCATCTTAAGTAATGCTGTCGAGCACTCACTAACTCCTGATCAATTCCCAGTTTTTCCATTGTCTGGCTAAGATTATCGTATTCAGATTTGAGTATCTCATAGTTATTATAGGAATCGTAGCTACCATGCAGCCCAATATGGTGTCCTCTTTGGTGAATATTTTTCATTAAGTTTTGTATTCTTGGCTCAGAGAGAGAGTATCGACCATCAAAAGGAGTTACTCCTCCTGCAAGGAAATAAAAAGTTGATCGAAGATTATTTTTTTCACTGTTATCCATAATCCAATCAAACGTATAAAATATATCTTTTTGTGGGTTAATCATTTTTACCGTGAGATAATTTTTTAAAAGTAAAGCAGCTTTTGCGTAGTCTTTTTGTTTTATAAGTGCCTGTCCCAAAACCTTTACAAAGGATTGAATACCCATATCCCAAAAGAAATATGGTCGATCAACGTCATGGGACAATTGGAACTCATAACTGTTTTTCTTTATCTTCAAGCTCGGATAATGATCTAAAAGAGCATTTAATAATATACTCACATACTCATCAACTACAGCTCGATTTAGAAAACCAAACTTATAGGCCAAACTTTCTTGGTGTAAAAATCTTTGATGTTCATCCTTTTTATCAACAACAACTTCTTCATAACACGTGAGCAGATAAAAAGCTGACCCAAAGATGTCAATGGGTAAATCATTATCTTGATCACCTATATCCTTGTAAAAAAAACATGGAACATCATGAAAAACTGAGCCTGACTTAAATGTAAATGTTTTCTTAGAAACACTTTTTGCAAGGCTACCTATGCTAAGCCAGCCTCCTTCCTCCATAGAGAGAAAAATATCTGGAATTACGACAGCTGAACCATTAGGAAGCTCTATCTTATAGGTTTTGTCTTTGTGATTGCAGATTTCATATTCAATACCCATCCATTCACTCAAGACAATATTAAGTATGTACTTTTTTTCATTTAAACATGATGGGTTAATGTAAACCTTAAACATCGAATCCCGCATTAAAAACTAGGTTAGAAAAAAAGGACTCACGCACCATGAGCCCCAAAATAATTTAAGATTTTTTATTTTCTTCTTTTTTACCCTTCAGCATCACCTCGAGCTCATCGGCAGTTACGTATCCAGGCGCAACCTCTGTTTCATTGATGATAAGGGTAGGCGTTGCATTAACACCTAAGGAACTTGCTAACTCAAGAGTCTCAGCCACTTGATCCTTAACAGCTTTACTTTTCATATCTTCTTGAAGCTTCTTGGTATTGATACCTAAGGATGATGCAGTTTTCATAAGTTGCCTTTTTGTTAAAGGCTTGTCAGATGAAAAAATAGCTTTTTGGAGTTGAGCATACTTTCCTTGCTCTTTGGCTGCAATTAGAGCCTGAACAGCAAGTTCAGATTTTTCACCCATAATTGGAATATCTTTATAAATGACTTTCACATCTTTGTTCTTTCCAAGGAGAGTTATGAGCTCGCCATGAAACTTCTTACAGAACCCACAAATTGGATCCATAAAAACAACTAGCGACTGTTTACCCTCTGGATTTCCATCGATAGGATCTTTTTTATTTTTATATATTTTGTCCTTGTTATCAGCAACAGCTTTTTCCATTTTTGCCACCGCTTCTTTTTGCTCTTTTTCCATAGCCAATTGAAAAGATGCGACGATAACTTCAGGATTAGACTCAATATAACCTTTGACTATTTTTTGGATTTCAGCAGATTGAGCTTCTGAAAATTCAGAACTTTTCGAAGCCTCTTCAGCTATGGCAAGTTGAGGCAAACCAAGACACGCCAGTGTAAAAAAACTTAATTTAATATTATTCATTTTGGATTCTCCCTATTAATTTACGTTATTTAAGTTAATTAAACATTTCGTTTTTCACAAGCCCCTAATTATCTTCCTTTGTTTTCTCAATGCCAACAACTTCCTCATCTTCTCCGAAATCATCAGTATCCTCAAGCACATCATCTGCTTCTTCTAGAGGCGCTATCTCTTCGTTGATCTCGAGTTCTAGATTTTCTTCCTGTTTTTGAGGAGTTTTCGTTTCAGAGGATGGTGGACGTCCACGACGTTTTTTAATGAAAGCCTCAATTTCAAAAGTGCCCGAGCATTTTGGACAAACAATGGGTCGATGACATAAATCGTAGAATCTTGCACTACAACTTGGACATATCCTTTTCGTACCCCATTCAGGCTTTGTCATTTTTTTGTCTCCTCTCATTATACTAACATGGAAAAGGGCTTTGTCATGACTTAGCTCTTCTGTCAATACGTTATTTATTTTTTATCGCTTTTTTTCAAAAATTATGCCATCACAAATTTAAATTAAATTTAGGATTTAGGAATGTTAATCTCACTCGATGGCCCTGCTGGTGCAGGCAAAGGAACTCTCGGCCGCCATTTGGCTGAACTATATAATTTAGATTTCCTTGATACAGGCCTACTCTTTCGCGCCGTAGGATATAAATTAATTCAAAATCATGGCACTGACTTTATTGAAGAACAGGCAATAGATGCAGCTTCTTCAATAACCTCACAAGACCTTGAAAATCCTTCTTTACGTGAAGAAGAAATTGGAAATATCGCATCTAAAATTGCAACAATTACGCAAGTTAGATCCTTACTTCTTAAATTTCAAAGAGACTTTGCTGCGCATCATAATCCCGAAAAACAAGGGGTGATATTAGACGGGCGTGATATTGGAACTGTCGTTTTCCCAAATGCGCCGTGTAAAATCTTTGTCACAGCTTCACAAGAAGTCAGAGCGAAAAGACGACTCAAAGAGTTGCAAGATAAGCAAATTAACAGTATATATAAAGATGTTCTTGGAGATATTAAGATAAGAGACTTGAGGGATGAAACACGTCGTATTTCCCCCCTAGGTCCTGCGAAGGATGCTCTTATTCTCGATACTTCTGAACTAAGCATAAACGATGTCGTTGCTGAAGCTTGTAAATTTATAGATTCTAAATTTCCCAATGCTCATAAATTAGCACCTTCGTTTTAGAAATAGATGACGCCGGCTAAATCTATTTCATGGCCCACTCTTAACTCTATCATCCTTTATACGCCGCATATAAAGGGGAATTTTAAGGAATATATTAATGGCAAAACAAAGCCCAGAAAAATCACACCAAGAAACTGAAAATTTTGAGGCTCTTTTAGAAGAGTCTTTTGGAAAAGAAGGTAGTCTAGAAGGTCGTGTTATAAAAGGAATCGTTATTGGAATTGAAAATGACCTCGCTATCATAGATGTTGGTCTCAAATCGGAAGGAAGAGTGCCTCTTAAAGAGTTTTCCCCTTCAGGAACAAACCTTGACCTCAATGTTGGAGATACAGTTGAAGTCTATCTTGAACGCCTAGAAGATAAAAATGGTGAAACGGTTCTTTCTTATGAGAAAGCAAGAAGAGAAGCCGCTTGGAAAGAACTTGAAAAATCATACGATAAAAATGAGCATGTTGACGGAACTATTTTTGGGCGCGTCAAAGGCGGCTTTACGGTTGACTTAAAAGGCGCAGTTGCCTTTTTGCCCGGGAGCCAAGTCGATATTCGTCCTGTCAGAGATGTTTCACCCTTAATTGGGGTATTACAACCGTTTCAAATTCTCAAAATGGACCGGAGCCGCGGCAACATAGTTGTTTCCCGCCGAGCTGTTCTTGAAGAAACAAGAGCAGAAGCAAGAACAGAGCTTGTCTCCCGCCTCGAAGAAGGTCAAGTCCTTGAAGGAATCGTTAAGAACATCACAGATTACGGTGCATTTATTGATCTTGGAGGTGTTGATGGCCTATTGCATGTCACAGATATTGCGTGGCACCGTGTTAATCACCCAGGAGAAGTCCTTTCAGTCGGTCAACCTATCCGTGTTCAAATCATCCGCTTTAACCAAGAAAATCAACGTATATCTCTTGGTATGAAGCAGCTGGAAAGTGATCCTTGGGCAGGAGCGGAAGTTAAATATGCCGTCGATACGAAAACAAAAGGCCGTGTCACCAATATTACAGACTATGGAGCCTTTATTGAGCTTGAGCCGGGCATTGAAGGTCTCGTTCATGTCACCGAAATGAGTTGGACGAAGAAAAATATGCCTCCGGGTAAAATTGTTTCTACAAGCCAAGAAGTTGAAGTGGTTGTCCTTGATGTCGACGCTTCAAAAAGAAGAATTAGCCTTGGCATGAAGCAATGCGTACCCAATCCCTGGGAATCCCTGCAAAGCCAATATAAAGTTGGAAGCGAAATGGAAGGTGAAGTTAAAAACATCACAGAGTTTGGTCTATTCATTGGGCTTACAGATGAAATTGACGGAATGGTCCACATGTCTGATATTTCTTGGGATAAGACCGGAGAAGAAGCGATCGTCGACTATAAAAAAGGAATGAAGGTCAAAGCCAAGGTCTTAGATATTGACCCTGAAAAAGAGCGGGTCAGCCTAGGTATAAAACAACTTTCAGGTGATCCTTTTGAGGAAAGTATAGCGAGTGCTAAGAAAGGCTCTATTGTAACTTGTGAGGTTACAGCTGTCCTTGAAACGGGAATCGAAGTCAGTCTTAGCGGTGGTCTTTCCGGGTTTATTCGTAAAAATGAACTTTCCCGTGACCGTGGTGAGCAAAGACCGGACAGATTTGCTGTCGGAGAAAAAGTCGATGCCAAGGTCACTCAAATTGACAAATCTAACCGAAAGATCACACTTTCAATTAAAGCTCGCGAAGCAGAGGAAGAGCGCCAAGCTATGGAAGAGTATGGATCTACTGACAGTGGTGCGAGCCTTGGAGACATTCTAGGAGCAGCTCTTGAACAGGCGAAGGAAAAGCCAAAAGAAGAGAAAGCTTCCTCGGAAGAAAAGTCAAAAGTGAAAGCTAAAAAAGCTACAGCTAAAAAAAGCACTAAAGAGTAAATCTTTATAAAAAAGGAGGGGTTTCCCCTCCTTTTTCTCTTTAACTCTAACCTACGTTAATTTTTCAGAAACGATTTCTCTGAGTTGTATAAGGGGAAGCGTAGCAATTTCCTTTAAAATAGTAGCCTTTGTTTCGAAAAGCAGTAAGTTCTTACAGGCTTCTTGGTGAGTCTGCAATATCTTTTCATACAGTTGTTCAGGAGAGATATAATTTAAATAGGTAAATTTCTTATCATCTTGCAAAGTTGGTTTTCCAAGTGTGTCTTCTTTCCCCCAAAAATCTAAAAGATCGTCTATCATTTGAAAGACCATACCAAACTTCATTCCAAAGTATTTTAAGGCTTTATGCTCTTCAGAAGAAGCTTTACCTAAAATTGCTCCAGCCTCAACCGAGAATTCAAACAACGTTGATGTCTTAAGTTTTTGAATTTTTATTATATTTTCTTCATTCAGCGGAAATTTCTCTAGACCCAAATCCATCATTTGCCCTTCAACCAACCCTTCGGCTCCACTCACTTGTCCCAAACGTTCGATAAGTTTCAGTTTAACATCTGGTGAAGCATCAATTGAAAGGATTGTTTGAAAAGC
This sequence comes from uncultured Alphaproteobacteria bacterium, assembly GCA_964474215.1. Taxonomy (GTDB): domain Bacteria; phylum Pseudomonadota; class Alphaproteobacteria; order UBA9655; family UBA9655; genus UBA9655. The sequence continues at coordinate 149,302 of CAYYRQ010000001.1, read as the reverse complement.
CAAAGGAATCAATGCATCTCCCACGAGTACTGCCACAGCTTCTCCAAAAGCTTTATGGCAGCTTGGTTTTCCCCGCCGAAAATCTGCATCATCCATACAAGGAAGATCATCATGAACCAGTGAATAGGCATGGACCAATTCAATCGCGGCCCCAACTAACAGAGCATCTTTTTCAGACACAGAGAAAATAAGCCCGGCCGCATAGGTTAAAGATGGTCGAATTCGTTTACCTCCTCCCAAAACACTGTATCGCATGGCCTCGCCCAAACGAGTTTGGGTTTGAGGAAGAATAGAGGAAAGTGTGTGCTCTAACTTTTCAACAAATTCTTGAAGTTTTGTAGCAGATTCATCACTCTTCAAAGTTGACCGGTTCTTTTGTAATACTGTCATCAGCTCCAACTACAATTTTTTCAACACGAAGGCGAGCATCTTTTATTTTCTTTTCGCAATGTAACCTCAGAGAGGCTCCCCTCTCATAAGCCTGAATCGCTTCATCAAGATTCGTTTTTCCTTCCTCAAGTCGGCGAACAATTTGCTCAAGCTCTTGCAGAGCTTCTTCAAAACTCATATTTTCTACTGGATTCATCTTTTCTCCTAACGCAAAGGAACAGGGCTTTCTCCTTCATAATTATAAAACCCACGCCCACTCTTTCTGCCGAGCCATCCCGCTTCTACATACTTTACCAACAATGGGCAGGGCTTATATTTATTTCTTCCAAAGCCTTTGTATAGAACATTCATGATCGAAACACACGTGTCAAGTCCAATGAGATCCGCTAACTCTAAAGGTCCCATCGGTTGGTTGGTTCCGATTTGCATGGCTTTGTCAATAGATTCAGTCGTACCAACACCCTCAAACAAGGTATGCACAGCTTCATTAATCATAGGCATGAGGATGCGATTGATAATAAATCCAGGATAGTCCTCTGAAACAACACTTTGTTTTTCCAATGTTTTCACCAAATCATTTACAATCTTAAAGGTAGAATTCGATGTTTCCATCCCCTTAATGAGTTCAACTAAAGGAATAACAGGTACGGGATTCATGAAATGCATGCCCATAAATTTATCAGGCCGATCCGTTGTACTTGCAAGAGACGTGACAGATATAGAAGAAGTATTTGTTGCAAGCAGACATTTGGATGACAGGTGAGGAACAAGCTCTCTAAAAACACCCCTTTTAAGCTCTTCATCTTCATTCACAGCCTCAATCACAAATTCGCATTCTTTGAATGCTTTATATCCTGTAATAGGATGCAAACGCGTCATTGTTGTTTCAAGATCTTTGATAAGCATCCGATTACGAGAGGCTTTTTTTTCTAAATTATGTTGAATGTTTTCGAGGCTCTTTTTTAAAACGGCCTCTGAAACGTCGCTTAAATACACTTCATACCCTGCAGCCGTAAAGACTTGTGCTATACCACTCCCCATAAGCCCTGCACCAATGACACCGATTTTTTCGATCATGGGAGACCCCCCTTTTCAATTTGCTCTCAACTACTTTAGCTTATCAATGAGCTCGGGTAAAAGGGTAAATAGGTCACCCTCTAATCCATAGGTCGCGACTTGGAAAATGGGAGCGTCAGGATCCTTATTGATTGCAACAATCACTTTACTATCTTTCATTCCAGCCAAATGTTGGATAGCCCCAGAAATGCCGATAGCAAAATACAGATCCGGCGCAACAACTTTTCCGGTTTGCCCGACTTGATAGTCGTTCGGGACAAAGCCTGCATCGACGGCCGCTCTTGATGCGCCAACAGCCGCCCCCAATTTATCGGCTAGCTGCTCAAGAAGGGCAAAGTTTTCTTTGGTCTGAAACCCTCGTCCGCCCGAAACAACAACAGATGCTGAAGAAAGATCCGGACGTTCAGACTTTGTCCCCTCCAGTTTTACAAACGTGGGGGATGGCGTTGAGGGTTTGACAAAGATAAATGCCTCTACGGAGGCCTTATGATTTCCTTTTGGAGCTTGCTCAAAGGCGGTCGGTCGAATGGTGAGCACCTTCTTTTTGTCTTTTGATCTGACCGTGGCTATGGCATTCCCCGCATAAATAGGGCGCTCAAATGTATGAGAATCAATAATTTTTGTCACATCTGAAACAAGAGCTATATCAAAAAGTGCCGCCACACGTGGGAAAATATTTTTCCCAAAGGTTGTTGAAGGTGCGAGAATGAACTCATAGTCTTTTCCTAATGCCAAAAGCGTATCTGTCATATTTTCGGCAATCGGATGAGTAAGAGATGGGTCTTCTACAAGCCACACCTTATCCACACCCTGAATGGTTGAAAGTTCATCAATAACTTTTTGACACTCTTTCCCCATAACCAGTGCATGTATGGGTTGGGAAAATTCCTTCGCGGCAGACAGCGTTGACAAAGTGGCCGAGCTAACGTTTTTTTGATCATGCTCAACGAGGATAAGAATTGCCATCAGATCACCTTCGCTTCGTTACGAAGTTTATCCAGTAAATCATCCACATTCTTAACCTTTATCCCAGGTGGCCGTTTGGGAGGTTCTGAAACTTTGAGGGTTTCGATGTGAGGTTTCATGTCAGCACCTAAGCTATCTAGTGAGACTAATTCCAAAGGCTTTTGTTTCGCCTTCATGATATTGGGAAGAGTCGCATAGCGCGGTTCGTTCATTCGAAGATCTGTTGTAACAACAGCTGGCAAAGGCATTTTAAGCGTTTCCAAGCCCCCATCAACTTCCCGAACAACCTGGATTTCATCTCCCTTCACCTCCAGCTTTGAAACAAAGGTGCCTTGTGGCCATCCTAAAAGAGCCGCCAGCATTTGGCCGGTTTGATTATAATCATCATCAATGGCTTGCTTTCCGAGTATAATCAGTTGTGGTTCTTCTTTTTCAACAAGAGCTTTAAGAACTTTCGCAATACCCAAAGGTTGGGTTTCTAAAGACGTTTCGACATGAATGGCTCGATCAGCCCCTAAAGCAAGTGCAGCGCGGAGTGTTTCTTGGCATTCCCTTTCACCAATAGACGTGACAACAATTTCCTTCGCAATCCCTTTTTCCTTTAGGCGTACAGCTTCTTCAATGGCAATCTCATCAAAGGGATTCATGGACATTTTCACGCCATTTAGCTCAACGCCTGATCCATCAGATTTCACCCGGACTTTAACGCTGTAATCAACAACGCGTTTGATGGCAACAAAGACTTTCATACAACAAACCTCCCTTTTATTGATATGAAATAAACAAACACTTTTATATTTTAATCATGCCATAAAATTGGGATGGCCTCAAGGAAAGGAAGAGACAGAGCGCCCTATCACCTCAAAAAGATAGAAATGGGTGGGCAGACATTCCATTTGAGTTTTACAACAATCCATTGAGCGACAAAAAAACACAAAAGCATATTCAAAGCCCAGAAGATATTGCTCATAAACGTATAAGAGATCACGTAGACATCAAACCAAGAATTAAACTGTCCAAAAGGGATATAATTAATCCCAACATCGTATAATGAGGCTATTACCATCAATAAAACCATTACCATTAAAGGGGATTTTAACGTACTTCGCCCCGTCTGTTCTCGGCTTGATGTATTCAAAGCCTGCGTAACCAATATGATGGGAGCAAGAACAGAGAATATAAAATAATAGATAGCTGCAAATAGAACCCAATCAAAATTTGCCAGATGAACTTTCCAATCAAAATTTGTAAAGCCCGCCCATTGAAAATGAGAAAAAGTTCTATCAATTAACCAAAACAAAGGAAAAAGGAAAAAAGCAATACTCCCCGAGAGGTAAAGAGGGCGTAAACCAAAAGCCAAGCCCAAAAAGAAAAAAGGAAATGCTTTTAAAAAAGTTAAAACAAAATTGATAAGGCTGGAAATGATCATTATTTGCTGCACATCTTCTAGATTAAACATGTGAATCCAGAAGGCGGACCTCCCCAAAAAGCTCATCAAAATTGAAAATCCAGCACAAATGAGAACGAAGAGAATCGTTTTTTTATCCATCCCTTGAAAAACGGGCTGATTTTGTTTTTTTGATTTTACCATTTGTTTCTCCAATAAAACTTTTTTCAATTACCGGTTTGCACCAGGGACCCACAAGACGTCCCCTTCATTCTGGTGATTATCATAGCGCGCTAAAACAAAGAGAAGGTCTGAGAGGCGATTCAGGTATTGGATCACAATATCATTCACTGGTTCATGTTCTTTAAGTTCTGAAACAGACCGTTCAGCACGCCGGACGATTGTACGCGCAAGATGTAAAGAGGCAGCTAAAGCTGTTCCTGCCGGCAAAACAAAGGATTTAAGTTCTGGAAGGTGATGATTAAAGTGATCGATTTTTTCTTCTAAATAGATTACTTGATGGGTATCAACACGAAGCTTTCCCTCTTCCCCTTTTTCCAAAGGAACACATAGATCCGCCCCTACATCAAAAAGATCATTTTGGATACGAGAAAGTAAAGCGTCTATTTCTTGGTTTGCCTGAAGACGCGCCATACCAAGTGCCGCATTGGCCTCATCCACATCACCAATGGCCGCAATGCGAAGGTCGTGTTTAAACACCCGCTTTCCGGTCCCAAGCGAGGTTTTTCCTTTATCCCCCCCTTTAGTATATATACGTGTCAGCTGAACCATTTACAGAACCTTGATTTATAATCGTATACAAAAAATTCAGCCGCTTTTCTTTTTTATGCAACCACAGCTTTTTTCAGGATTAGCCGTACACTCCCATGTACATTTGGAGTCATTCCTGCAGTCATCTATATTTGTATATTTTAGGCAATCTTTTTCTTTTTTCTGATCATCTAAAGATGATTGTTTTTGATTTTCAGCAAAAGCACTCCATGAAAGCGCAAATGTTAATATTATTGCCATATTTATAAATTGAATTCTCATCATGATCCTCCCTAGCTCATTTCAATTTTTGTTTCGTTAATGAATACATACTTCAAAAGTATATCACAGATTTAGACATTATTTTATTAATTTACTTCCCCTGTATGAAAAGTAAAAGCGAGAAGACCACAATGGCAAGGGCTTGAAAGAAGATGCGATAGCGCATCATTTTGTTACTGCGCTCACTTGCTTTTTGACCATCTTGAAATAGATTGAATACGCCCATAATCAATACACCCGCGGTTCCGACAAGGGCAATGACGAGTACGATTTTTAAAGCAAATTCAAATGTCATACGTTGTATTTATGAAGCAACTCATTGAGTTCTTTTGAGCTGCACAAACCCAAATGAGCCGGGCTTTCAGCTTTAATTTCATTAATATTCTTGTGCGTACGAGAGCGAATCGCTTCAATTGTAGCTTTGGTGGTCCCAATGGTACGCATAATATCTGCATCTGAAATGGCAGGAATTTCTTTCAGGAGCCAAGCAATCCCATTTGGCTTAGCTTGGCGCAAAGCAACCGGGGTATATTTTGCCTTTTTCTTAACTTTCCCTTCAATAGCATGTTGGATAATTTTAAGACGCTCATCTGGATTAGCTTGACAGCGCTCAATCTCATCAAAAGTTAATTGGCCTGAACTCACAGGGTCATGACCAACCATACCAACAGCAATTTCACCATCCGCAATCGCTTGAACTTCTAAGGGATGAAGATGACAAAACTCACCAATCTGTTCAAATGTAAGAGTCGTATTATCAATAAGCCAAACAGCCGTCGCTTTAGGCATAAGGGGTGCCGTCATGACGCTCCCACCTTTCTATGTTAAAAAATTAATTACTGGGTGCATTCAACCATAGGTTTAAAGAAACGCAAATAAGAATTTTAAAATTTATCATCTCCCAGACAAATTCCAAGTCCACGAGCTGTTTTAACAAGTGTTCCATCTGCATCTACAGCTTGATATCCTGCGATCGCTTCGGCAAGAGGAACATCGGTAACTTTACGATTTTGCCAAGCCACCATACGATCAAATTTATCCTGAGCAATTAAATCCACAGCATAAATACCAAAAGCGGATGCCAAGACCCTATCTTGAAATACAGGTTGACCACCGCGCTGGACGTGACCCAGGACTGTAAAGCGTGTTTCAGCGCTTGTTAATTCGGATATACGGTTTGCAAGATATTGGGAAATTCCGCCGTATCGGCTTTTGCCTTCCAAATCCGTAATTTTGGCTTTCTCCCCCGATTCTGTTTTCACGGCTTCAGAAACAACGACAAGGGCAAAATTTCGCCCTTCTTTTTGTAGTGATTTAATCTTGCTGGCAACCGCATCCATTGTATAAGAAATTTCAGGTATAAGAATGACATCAGCCCCTCCCGCGATTCCTGAAGCGAGCGCAATATGTCCAGCATCTCGTCCCATAACCTCAAGTATCATCACACGATCATGGCTTGCGGCCGTGGGCTGAAGACGATCTAGAGCTTCTGTCGCAACATCTACGGCGGTCATAAATCCTATCGAATGTTCTGTATGCCCCAAATCATCATCAATTGTTTTGGGAATTGCAACGAGGTTCATGCCCCCTTGCTGGGAAAGTTTCCGTAAAATATATTGACTTCCATCACCCCCAATTCCAATGAGAGCATCTAAATTTAAAGAACGATATCCTTCAATAACTTCCTTTGATCGATCCTCAACCGATCCATCGGGTTGGGGATAGGCAAAAGGGTCTCCTTTATTCGTTGTACCTAAAACGGTACCACCTTGCCGCAAGAGTGTGCCCGTGCAAAACGAGAGGTCAAGTTTAGTTGCTTTTACAGGGCGATTCATAAGACCATGAGTTCCTTGGTGAATACCATAGACTTCCCATCCATAATTTAAAATAGATCGTAAAGTCACAGCCCGAATAACGGCGTTTAACCCTGCACAATCGCCTCCGCTGGTTAATATTCCTATTCTTTTCATTTTTAAACCCTTTTCATTATGAATCAATAAGTTAACAACTTTTTGAGGATTTTATCAAAAAAATTTGATATGTTTAATTATTAACAAAATATTAACGCACACGATGACAAAAGAAGAAACTTTACACAAGCTAAATAAACTCAAGGAAGAACATCGCGCTCTTGACGATGAAATTGAGCGTATTATGCAAATTCCTCATTTCGATCAAGTTGGCGTCCAAAGATTGAAGAAAAAAAAGCTGCAACTCAAAGACGAAATTCTCAAACTTCAAGCAAAGCTCATTCCAGATATAATTGCTTAATTTTTAATTGTTTCCAACACTTCTTCAATATGGCCAGGGACTTTTACTTTTCTCCAGATTTTTTCAATCTTCCCTTCTTCATTAATCAAAAACGTTGAGCGCTCAATGCCAAAATACTTACGGCCATACATTGATTTTTCAACCCATACACCGAATGATTCACAAACTTCCCCCGTCTCATCTGAAGCCAAAACAAAGTTAAGTCCTTCTTTTTTCTTAAACTTATCGTGACTCTGTGGTGAATCTTTGGAAACGCCGATAATAAAAGTATTCATTTTATCAAAATTTTTCTTGTAATCTCTGAAAGAACAGGCTTCTCTAGTACAGCCAGGTGTTGAATCTTTAGGGTAAAAGTATACAACAACTTTTTGTCCTTGAAGATCTGAAAGTGTAACTTTCCCACCACCATCCGTTGCAAGAGAAAAATTAGGGACTTTATCGCCAATGTTTAAACTCATTTATACCTCTTTTAATTAGGAGACTGTGTGAATAAATTCAAGTTTACATCCCCATCCCTTTTAAGAAAAGGGATCTTCGAAAAAAAATCTATACGGATCATTTTTGAAGCATTGATTGTTCTAATCGCTTTCATTCTTCTTGTCATCACTCTTCTCCTTGGTCGTCTTGCCTATAGCCCCATTAACCTCGATTTTTTAAATGCCGATATTGAATCTGCTTTAAATGCCCCTGAAACTGGCGTTAAAGGAAGCTTAAAACACACCCAACTTGCTTGGAATAGATGGAGCCATCCCTTTGAAATTGAGCTTCTGAATGTAAAACTCCACATCGATAAAAAACCTCAAGATATTGAAATTGATAGTATTGGAATTTCCCTTAGCCTAAGCAAACTTTTTGTCGGTGAGCTTTCTCTTAAAGCCATTCGCTTTTATCATCCACAGATTAAGCTTGAACGAAATACTGAAGGAGAGCTTCTCCTTGGACTGGGAGAATCGAATTCAACAGAAGAGTTTTCATTTGAAGAGTTGATGACACTCATCACCCTTGAAAAATCATCCGCATCCTTGGGAATCCTTAACAGTCTCAAATTAATTTCTATTGTTGATGCAAATGTCTCAATTAAAGATGACCTTACTAATAAAGTTTGGCAACTTCCCAAATCAAGTTTCTCTCTGAGACGCTATAGGAACGGATTTTTTGGTGAACTGTTTTTGCGTCCTCAAAAAGGATCTGAATATCTAAGGCTTTCTCTTTTCCATAAAATTGGCTCTGGTCGCATGGATTTTAAGGCGAAGTTCAAAGGCATTGCCTTTAATAACTTATTCGAAAGTAACGCGGAGCACATTTGTAACCCTAACCCTGAACTCAAAACACTCGATGATGTTCTCGATTTGTTCCAGTGTTGGAATGTGCCTTTAAATGGTAAATTAAAAGTTGTATTTGATCCATCTACGCTGCAAATTATTAAAGGAGAGGGTGATATCGATTTAGAAAAGGGAACTCTTGACCTTTCTATGACTCATTTTCACCCCCTTCAAGTCTCCTCAGGAAGCCTTGCATTTACCCTTTCAAGGGACAAATTTCATTTGGAAAGATTATCGGTTTTGTCAAATGACATGCTTGTATATTTCAACGGAGAGCTCGATTCGTCCACTCCCCTAAAGCTGACAAACTTTTTTTCTAAGGGTCAACAGCTTGAACTTCAAGGAAAAGTTGAAGACCTTGCTCTTGATCATTTAGGATCCATTTGGCCTGAAGAACTTGCAACGAGTGCGCGAGAATGGATTACTAAAAATATTAAAAAAGGTTTTATCAAAGAAGCAACCTTTGCATTTAGGGGACACGGGGAAGAGCAAGGTTTTGTTGTTGATGATTTGAAGGGTAATATTGATGGTGTTGATTCTGAAATCACTTACCTAGAAGGACTTCCACCTTTGGAAAAAGTTCATGCTCATGCAACTTTTGACGCGAAAGGATTCGATATCAAACTCTATTCTGGAAATTATAAATTTGTTGAAATTCAAGATGCTGAAATCCTCATCAAAGGTCTTGATTCAGATAATGAATCTCTTTCCTTACAACTTAATGTTCATGGGCCTCTGTCGGAAATACTCGAAATCCTAGACCACAAACCCTTAGAATATGCATCTTACGCTGGACTTGATCCAAATAAGGTCAAAGGTACTGGAAATGCGACCCTAAAAATGAATTTTCCTCTTCTTGCTGACCTAAAATTTAGTGATGTAAAGCTTTCCGCAAACGGGAAAATGAAAGACGTTTATTTAGAGCGAAAAATTACTGAAAAGAAAACTGTAAAGCTTTCCAAAGGCGAGCTTTCTCTTAGCTTAAATCAAGATAAAATGCATATAAATGGCAAAGGAAACGTCAATGAATTCCCTTCTTTACTATCTTCGGAACATTTTTTCACAAAAGATGCCCCCTATCTGCTTCAAATTAAGGTTGAAACAAAGACAAATTTTGCTGACTTAAGGCAATTCGGTTTTGAGGAAAACCAATACATCAATGGCCCCACAAATGCAACTGTCACATATGCTTTAGACCAGGAAGACAAAGGACATCTTTCTCTAAATCTGGACATCACACCCTCAACGTTTTCTTTTCCTCCGTTAAAATGGCAAAAACCTGCCGGAGAAAAAGGGGAAATTTCCTTTGCCCTGGATTTTGATAATGGGGAATTAAAAAAGATCGACCACCTTGCAATTAATGTTTCTCCCTACAATGTTAAAGGAACCGTATCTTTTGACGCTCAGAAGGATTGGACACAAATCCATCTTTCAGAATTTAGAGGACCTGATACGGATACCCAAGCCATATTTAAGCACACGGATAAAAATATTTTCGAAATTTCCTTTACAGGTAACAGCATCAATTTGGAAAGCTTTTTAAGTTACCTGGATGAACAAAAAAGCGAAAATTATAATACCCCTGTTCAAATTAAAGTACTTGCCAACGTAGGAAGACTTCGGCTTGGGCCCGACAAGTTTTTTGATCAAGTTAAAACATCTGCTCATCTCATTCTTCAAGGGGAAGAAAAGTTCTGGAAGAGGGTGAAGCTACGCGCTCAAGCCGGCCAAGGAACAGCTAATAAAGGCGACATGGCCCAAATTTCTGGCGGCATACTCTTTAATATCGAACCAGGGCCAAATAACACACAAACTCTTGAAGTCCGGGCAAATGATGCTGGAAAGTTCCTTAAAAATCTGAGCATATACGACAAGATAAACTCAGGATATTTAACCATCAAAGCCGTAAGTCGAGAGAGAGGCCCCTTCGTTGGTACGTTCAAAATGAAGTCGTTTGAAGCCCAATCAGTCCCACTTTTAGCACGTTTTGCAGCTGTGCTATCACCTGTGGGGATTGCTAATTTATTCTCAGATTCACAGACCCTTTCAATGGAAAGATTTGAATGTGATTTTGACTACAGTGAAGCAGCCGTTGTCATTAGGAATGGGATTGGAAAGAGTATGTCTCTGGGATTCACAACCCAAGGTAAGCTTGACCGATCTAACCGTCAGTTTTCCTTATCAGGTAATATCATCCCCGCGCGTTTTATTAACTCTGTGCTGAATAATATTCCGATTATTGGTGATCTACTCAACGGTGGAAAAGGACAAGGCTTAATTGCGTTTTCTTATACAGTCAACGGGCCTTTCAATGATCCCAATGTTTCTGTAAATCCTTTGTCAGCCTTAGCTCCAGGTTTTATCCGAAATTTGTTCCAGTCTTCAGATTAAGCTTATGTTTTATTTCAGTTAAGGAAGCTAAATTTAGAGATTAAATAAAAAATCATAAAATTGTATAAAATTCCTCTTGAAAAATTTTTTTTTCACTAGCATAGTGATGTGCGTCTCGATATGAGTCGTTTATATAATGGAGAAAATAATATGAAATCATCAGTTTTTGCATTAGCAATTCTTTTTGGAACTTTTGGCGCTGCCTTTGCTGAAGAGCAAACAGCAGAACCTTCAGATGTTGTTGTTCAAGAAGCAGCTTTAGAAGAAGTTCAAGGAGCTCCTGCTGAAGAAAAAGCAGAATAGTCTAAAAGCTTTTTAGATTGCTTTTATGAGGGAAGTGAAATGTCACTTCCCTTTTTCTTGACCCCTTTCTTGAAGTCGTGTACTTCCTTTATATGCGTGTTGTTAAATTCAATAATGTAAGAAATGCTTTCTTTCGCAGCCGTTTATACGAGTTGCTTGGCCTCACTTTTTTGCTTTTTTCAGTTTCCGCTTTCTTTTCTCTCCTTTTTCATACTGCTACAGATCCCTCGTGGAACCTCGCATCTGAAGCAAATGTAAATAATATGCTTGGTGCTTATGGAGCTATCGTAAGTGATCTTCTGCTTCAGCTCTTTGGCATTGCCAGTTACATCTTCGTTCTCTTTTGTTTAATGATCGGCGTTTTTATTTTAATCAAGCAAAAAGGCTTAATCCTACTGATACGTACTGTTCTTTTTTTTATTGGATTTCCCCTTTTATTAATCGGTTTAGCCCATTGGGGACAGGGAGGTTCTCTCGGCTATTTGACACTTAAGGAACTGCAGAGCTTAAGTTTACCCTTATTTGCCGCATCACTCTTTGGTTTTATTATGAGCATTCCACTTCTTTTATTGGCTAATGGTTTCAAGTTCACTTATCTCAAGCTTTTTTTGGAAACTTTCTCAAAGCAAAGCTCTGAAAAAGAGAGAGCAGAGAAACCCGCAAAGGAAATACCTAAAGATAAATCCGTAAGAATTTTTGACTATATCAATGAAAACAAAAAGGAAGAGAAAGAGGAACCTGAACCTAAACTCAAGAAAACTATTCAACCTAAAATCAAAAGTACCGACGGTCCCTTGCAGCTCCCTCCTTTGGAACTGCTGTATTTACCAAGTGATTTTTCAGGCCAACTTGATGTTGATGAGAACGTACTCCACGAAAATGCAAAAGTTCTGGAGTCTGTCCTTAATGATTATGGAATACGTGGGGAAATCGTAGGAATTAAGCCAGGCCCAGTTGTTACCCTTTATGAGCTTGAGCCTGCACCTGGAATCAAATCTTCGCGCATTATCGCTCTCGCTGATGATATCGCCCGTTCCATGAGTTCAATTTCAGCGCGCGTTGCCGTCGTGCCTGGAAAAAATGTTATTGGCATTGAGCTCCCGAATCAAATTAGGGAAACTGTGCACCTCAGAGAACTGCTTTCCCATAGAGAATATGAAAACTCAAATGCACACTTAAGCCTGATTTTAGGGAAGGATATCGGCGGATCACCCATCATTGCGGATTTAGCCCGAATGCCCCATCTTCTGGTTGCAGGTACAACGGGATCGGGTAAATCTGTGGCTGTGAACGCTATGATTCTTTCATTGATTTATCGACTCCCCCCTGAGAGATGTAAATTCATCATGATCGACCCCAAAATGTTAGAATTATCGATCTATGACGGTATTCCTCATCTTTTGGCTCCAGTTGTTACAGACCCTAAAAAAGCTGTTGTGGCCTTGCGATGGGTCGTTCGTGAAATGGAAAGTCGATATCAAGCGATGTCCAAGTTATCCGTGAGAAACATAGAAGGCTACAACCAACGCATCATGGAAGCTAAGTCAAAAGGAGACGTTATCACGCGAAAAGTGCAAACCGGCTTTGACCCCGAGTCTGGAAAGCCAATTTTTGAAGAGCAGCCCCTTACGATGGAACCCTTACCATTCATCGTAGTGGTGGTGGATGAAATGGCTGATCTTATGCTTGTTGCGGGCAAGGAAATTGAAGCAGCTGTGCAGCGACTTGCGCAAATGGCAAGAGCTGCCGGTATTCACCTTATCATGGCGACACAAAGGCCTTCTGTTGATGTCATTACAGGAACAATCAAAGCTAACTTTCCGACTCGGATAAGCTTTCAGGTTAGCTCCAAGATTGACAGTCGTACAATCTTAAATGAACAAGGCGCTGAACAACTCCTAGGACAAGGCGATATGCTTTATATGGCTGCAGGGGGAAGAATTTCTCGTGTTCATGGACCCTATGTGGGTGACGCAGATGTTGAAAAGGTCGTACAGTTCTTGAAAACACAGAGTCCCCCTTCCTATATAGAAGATATCACCGTTGATCCTTCGTCCCCAGATCTCGATTTCGGCGAAAGTAACGGTGGAGAAGAAGACGCTCTTTATCAACAGGCCCTAACGTTAGTTCGTCAGGAAGGAAAGGCTTCAACAAGCTTTGTTCAAAGACACTTGAAAATAGGGTATAATCGAGCTGCTCGACTCATTGATCAAATGGAAGACGAAGGAATCATTAGTGCGGCTAATCACGTTGGAAGACGCGAAGTTCTCTCAAAAGGTTAAAGGAAGTAATTTATATGTCTAAAATTTTCCCACTCATTTTATTGTTCATTTCATTGTCCTTTAATCAGGCTAGAGGCTTCCAAGAAACACAAAATTTCGAAAATTACTTTAATCAGCTCAAAACTTTATCGGGAGAGTTTACACAAACAAACAGTCACGGGAATTTTGCAACGGGAACCATTCAAATCTCTCGCCCGGGAAAAATGCGACTTACCTATAATCCCCCTTCAAAAATGCTCATTATTGCCGATGGAAAATGGCTTATTACAAAAGACAGGGAATCGGACCAAGTTGATTATGTTTCTCTTGATAAGACACCTGCCGCTCTGATACTGAGGCCACACGTCCGGTTTAGCGGAGACGTCGAGCTTGTCAGCATTATTCCAAAGGAAGAAACAACCGAAGTAACTCTGGTTCAGAAAGATGAGCCTGAGATTGGATCCATCACGCTTGTGTTTCAAAATACGCCCATGGTGCTTAAAGAATGGACGATAAAAGATGCGCAAGGCGTAGAGACACGGGTATCTCTTTCTAAGGTAAAATCGAATATACCTTTATCTGATAACTTATTCAGATTTGAATCCCCTAATCTGCTTCAACAAGTCTTTTAGAATAAATTTCTCAACAAAGAATACAGCTAGTATATAGCTTAGCGCACAGGAATTAAAAATAAGGTTTATTTTTTATTTGAAATTTTTACTCATATGATATCATATATCATTAAAGTTTTATGAAATTTTTAATAAAAAGCTATGAATCGCTCACAAGCTCTTAAAAAAAATACTGTTTTTTCTCAAGAACTGGCAACTTGCTTTGTTGAAAGGGGCATCATAAGCGCCGGTCAAATGTCAGTCGTGCTTCAAGAACAATCTCTAAACGGAACACCTTTTGAAGAATCCTTGATTAATTTAGGATTTATTAGCGAGTCCGCCTTAACAGAAGCTCTTTCCAATATAAGTGGATACGAAAGTGTTGATTTAAAATCTACCTTGTTTGATCCAAACTTAAAACAATCTATTTCGAAAACCCTTGCTGAAAAATATACCCTTATACCTTTGTCTCTGGAAAATGGCCTTTTAAAAATTGCAATTGCAGATGTATACAATTTTACGGTATTTGATGAGCTCTGCTACACAATTCCAGGTGTCAATGAAGTCATCCCCTTTATCGCCCCTGAATCTGAAATTCTTCAAGCTATTGACGTTTTCTATGGGCACGATCTTTCTATTCCCGCACTGATTCGTGAAATTGAAACATCTTCACTCCATGCTCAAATGAACCCCACAATTAGACTTGTTAACTCAATTTTAATTGACGCTATAAAGCTTAATGCCTCAGATATTCATTTTGAGCCAGAGGGTTCTTTTATGCGCCTTCGCTACAGAATAGATGGTATTTTATCTCAGATTTGTACCCTGCACAGCTCATATTGGCCAGCCCTATGCGTAAGAATTAAAGTCATGTCTGAAATGAACATTGCTGAATCGCGTCGACCCCAAAATGGAAGAATAACATTTTATATTGGCTCACGAGAAATTGATCTTAGAGTCGCTTCTCATCCAACCATTCACGGAGAAAACGTTGTTATTCGTATCTTAGATAAAAGCCGTTCTCTTATCGCCATTGATAAGCTCGGATATTCAAAGAAAATGATTTCCCAAATCAAAAAAACGTTAGAACGCCCCGAAGGCTTATTTATTATTACCGGACCGACAGGCTCAGGAAAAACAACATCTCTTTATTCCCTATTGAATTATATCAGCTCCCCGACACTCAATATCATGACCCTCGAAGAGCCTGTCGAATATAAGTTACCACTCATTCGCCAAACAGATATAAAAGATCAGGTGAGTATTAGCTTTGCAGACGGTGTAAGATCAATCCTCCGTCAAGATCCTGACATTATTCTGGTTGGTGAAATCCGCGACCAAGAAACCGCTCAAATGGCTTTAAGAGCCTCCATGACTGGGCATCAGGTCTTTGCAACCCTCCATACGAATGATGCCTTAGGCGCTATCCCTCGCTTATTTGAGCTCGGTTTAAGCCGTACCGTCGTTTCAGGGAATATTTTGGGGATCATTGCCCAACGATTGATAAGAAAGCTATGTTCAAACTGTAAGCAACCAAAGCAAGCATCACCTTATGAATCTATCCTTTTAAAGTCGAAAAAGCCTTTCAAACTATATGAACCTAAGGGGTGCCCAATGTGTCGTGGAATGGGTTATCAGGGTCGCTTAGCAATCGCTGAAATGATCGTTTTCGATACTGAATTGAATGAAACAGTGCTCGAATCTGTTCCAAAAGCAAAAATTAAATCTTTATGTGAAAAGAAAGGATTTGTATCTATGCAGCGAGAAGCTCGGATGAGAATAATAAATGGCGATTCAAGCTTGCAAGAAGTCACGCGTGTTATTGATTTACATGAGGAATTATGACGCTTTACCGTTATAAGGCCATCGACAATAATGGTGCTATTCAACGCGGCTCTATAGAGGCTGATTCTATCCAGGAGGTCAAAACAATTCTAGACTCTTTTAAGCTTTCTCCTATAACTTACTCAAGAGATATTCGATCTTACTTCCACTTTAAACCTCATAGGCGTGTTCTTATAGAGCTCTGCATCCATTTAGAGCAATTTGAAAAAGCAGGCATCCCCCTTAAAAAAAGTCTTTCTGAAATAAGAGACCTCCAAAAGTCCTCTTCATTTAAGTCTGTTGTGTCTAACATTTGTCGGTCCATTGAAGAGGGAGATATGCTATCTGTTGCACTTTCTAAGCATTCTCAAATTTTTGATGCCATCTTTGTAAGTCTCATAAAAATGGGAGAAAAAACAGGAAATCTGGGTGAGTCTTACAGACAACTTATTCACCACCTTGAATGGATGGAAGAGACCTATTCTCAAACTCAAAAAAAACTACGGTACCCGATTATCTTAGGGTTTGTTTTAATCGCTCTTATAACATCACTCTTTACTTTTCTCGTTCCTGAGTTGCTTCATTTTTTAGACACAACCTCAAAAACAATCTCAATCGCAACCCTTCTTTTGATTAAACTGTCTTCCTTTTTTGCACATTACGTAGTGCACGTGTTTATCGGAATCTTGGTTTGTATCGCACTCTGTCAAGCTATTTTCCTGTTCTATCCAGGGGGCACCTTGATAAAAGAATCTCTAATCAATCAAATTCCGATCATAGGAAAATTGAAAAGATACCTCATTTTGACTCAATTTTTTCACATGTTATCTTTTCTTCTGAGAGGAAAAGTTGACATTCTTGACGCCTTAAACACCACACGCCTTTTATTTGAATCACAGCAAATCTCTCATATCATTAGACAAATCAAATCCCAGGTAGAAACAGGAACATCCATTTCCCAATCTTTTGAAAGCATTGATAAATTCCCATCATTTATTATCCGTATGATTTCAATTGGAGAGCAAACGAATACCCTTGCTGACTCTCTTGCGCATATTAAATCCCATTATGAAAAACAACTACGGAAGCAGACAGATCGTTTAATCAGCTCACTTGAACCCATTATGTTGATTGTGATGGGCCTCGTTCTGGCATGGATTATTTGTGCTGTCTTTTTACCGCTTTATGAATCTTTTGAACAGCTCCAGTCGGCACAATGAAAGAAAAATATATAATTTTCCTTACAGATACTGTGGTCTATTTCTATGAAGAAAGTTTAGATGAGCATAAGTATTTAGAAAAAAATTTTGAAAAGGCTCTCAAAGATGCTCAATCCCATGTTAACGTCCACTCGAACACTCAATTAACCCTTCTCATTGATCGATCCACAAAAGAGCTTCAGGAAGAAAAGCTTCCCCGTCTATTACTTTGGGATTATGTTCGTTTCCGCGTTCATAAAAAAAATGAGTTTAAGCAACGAAAAGGATATACACTTTTCCACTTATTTAAAACGAGGGGAGAAACATTCTTTAGATCACTTCATATTCCTCAAAATGATCCCTTATATTCATGGATTTCATGGTTTAACTCATTAAAACGTGTGAGAAAAAAAGCAATTTTTATCCCCACAGAAATCCCAAAATTCCTTAAGAAAAATCTCACTCCGCCAAAAAAATATCAACTGATTACTTATTCTGTAAGCGAAAATGAAGTGCGTCATTCAATTTACACAGGTCCAAGGCTTCTGGCTTCGAGAACTTCATCAGATAATGAAGCTTATAAAAGCTCTTTACATTACCTAAGCCGAAAATTTCCTGATATTTACGATAGCCTATCCATGCTTTTTCTAAACAAAAACGCCGCTGAAAAATTCGAAGACGAAAAAACAAACGTCAACACAAAATCTTTCTTGACGTTCATGTCTGAACTCAAGAAACCTTCGATTAAATTTGAGACCAGCACCAGAAACAAGATAGTTTATTTATATATTGGGTTGCTTTCATTGCTATCCTTTGGTGTCTATTTCTCCCATCAAGGACTCGATTATAAAAGAAGAACTGAAAATATGCTTAAAAAGATCGAAGTGAATAGTCGCAAACTTCAAAATCTTTCTTCGTCCCTACAAAAACAAAATGGTGGCTTACTTCGTAAGGGGCTTAGCGCTTTCCAGTGGCTAAAAAGAATGAATAAAAGTCCTTTAGAAAAATTAGAGAGTATAAGTTCTCTCTTTCAAGCTGACTCTCGTCAACTGCAAAGCTTCGTTTGGAAAAATCATCATTCGACCCTATCAATGCGATTTGATATCCTTCTCAAATATCAAAGTCATGAGAATCTTTCTAATCATTCTAAAGCTATTTTAAGCTCTCTAAAGGCTACATTTCCAACCGGAAAAATTCAAATCCTGAACGAGCCTTTTAATAGCGGCCCGAGTGAAACCTACAGCGTCTATTCCACAGATGAAAGCCCTCCAAAATTACGAATAAAAGTGGTATTTCCATGCGATTGAAATCTTTCATTCTTTTCGCTTTAGGTTTCGCAATGGTTTCATATGCTTCGGGATCATTAATCTTCTTTTGGATTCATCGTCTGAATTATGGGGAAGTGGTTGAAAATCTAAACAACCTGAAAACCCGGATAATGATTAAGATTGATGATATTAAATTTATGGACTCTCATAAAAATGACATCGCTTATCTTATAAGAAAAAACTGGTTTTCCCGCAAAAATCGCCTTGTTGCAGCAGAAAAAATTAAGGCGCTGCACGGCAATCTTGCCCTCACCAACATCATATTTGAACCTGAGTACTACGATTCATTGGATTCAAGCTACACTTTCAATAGAAATAAAATTAAAATTGAATTCAAAGCCTTTGATGAACACGACATTTATGCCTTTATAGATAGGCTATATCAAGGCTTTCCAGGCATAGTCATCATAAACGAATTCAAAGAAAGTTATCAGGATGATTTCTTTCAGTGCCAGCTTATTTTAGATTGGGTTTCATTCGATGAAGAAAATACTGAAGCATAAGCTTATATTGATGTGGGCAGCCTCTATTATATCTCCAAAAGCACTCGGCTATCCGTCACTTTTTCAAAAACACGATGAAATAGTGAGCACCAAAAATAGAATATCTCTGTCTGCTTTGCTTTATAGGGATACTTCCCACTGGACAGTATGGATTAATGGTCAAAAAATAACGCCCGATCATCAAGACAATTTACAGGCCGTGCTGATTGAAGAAGTCACTTCACAAGAAGTAACTTTCTCATGGACCCCTTCAAACTCAACCCAAAAACAAATTATTACTTTACGACCAGGCCAAACCATGGACATCGAAGATCAGACAAAAACTGAAGACCAGTAACTTTTAGGCAGCAACTTCAACTTCCTCGTTTGACGATGCTCCGATCATTCCAAGGGCTGTTAAGTAAAGATCAAGCAATTCTTCTTGTTCCTGGCGTTCTTGGGTTTCCATTTTTCTGATTTTCAAAACTTGTCTTATAATTTTGACATCAAACCCCGCACCTCGTGCTTCAGCAAAAACTTCACGAATTTGTTCATTAACCGTAAGTTTTTCTTCCTCAAGATTTTCAATTCTTTCAACGAAAGACTTAAGTTGAGCTGATGATACGCCACCAATTTGCGTCATGTGTTTCTCCTTTTGAATCCATTTACACCCCATTTATAAAGCGAAGTCGGCTGGAATATCAATTGGGGATTTACGAATGACAGAAAAGAACAGATAATCAGTCCTGAAAAAGGAGCCTTCCCATGCGAAGAAGTCGAAATGCTAAAATTATTGCAACCTTAGGACCAGCAACTTCATCTGAAGATATGATTGAAAAGCTTTACTTGGCCGGTGCAGATGTTTTTCGATTAAACTTTTCCCATGGAACACACGAAGATCATAGAAAACGCTATGAAATTATTCGAAAAATTGAAAAAAAAATCGGGCGACCCATTGGAATTGTCATGGACCTCCAGGGTCCAAAGCTAAGAATAGGGACTTTCAAGGATGAACGTATATTCCTTAATGAAGGGGATATATTTATTTTAGATACAGACCCTTCTGCAGGCGATGAACGAAGAGTCCACCTGCCCCATGAGGAGGTTTTTAAGGCCCTCAAAAAATCTTCACCTCTTCTTCTCGATGATGGAAAAGTGCGCCTAGAAGTTCAAAATGTTACTCAAGATAGAATTGAAACGAAGGTTATTATCGGCGGTTATCTTTCAGACCGCAAAGGTCTCAATGTCCCCTCCGTTGCACTTCCTCTTTCCGCCATGACCCAAAAAGATAAAGAGGATCTTGCTTTTGGTCTTTCCTTGGGCGTGGACTGGGTTGCTCTCTCCTTTGTGCAAACCCCTCAGGATGTTCTTGAGGCTCGAGAAATTATTGGAGACAAGGCCGGAGTCATCTCTAAGCTCGAAAAACCCCTTGCTATAGATCATCTTGAAGAAATTGTTCATCATTCAGATGCTATAATGGTAGCGCGAGGTGATTTAGGTGTTGAAATGCTTCCGGAAGAAGTCCCGAGCATTCAAAAGAAAATTGTCCAAGCTTGTAGGAAAGCAGGGCGCCCCGTCGCCATTGCAACCCAAATGCTCGATTCTATGATTAAGGCTCCCACCCCCACACGAGCTGAGGCGTCTGATGTTGCAACGGCTGTTTATGATGGGTCGGATGCCGTTATGCTTTCTGCCGAATCTGCTTCTGGAGATTATCCAGTAGAGTCTGTCTCGATGATGGATCGCATCATACAAACTGTAGAACAAGATCCTTTTTATTTGAAAATGCAAGAAGCAAGCATCCCAAAACTTGAATCAACCACTTCAGATGCGATTACGGCAGCAGCGCGCCAAGTCGCTCATACACTTAAGGTTTCCGCCATCGTAACCTTCACAACTGCCGGGGGAACGACATTGCGGGCCGCTCGCGAACGCCCGGAATGTCCTATTTTAGCTATTACACCCGACATTCACATTGCCAGAAAACTTGCTCTTGTATGGGGGGTTTATCCAGTTAAAAGCCTTGACGTAAAAGGATTTACTGACGCTGTTGTCAATGCTTGCCACATAGCTAAACAAGAAAATTTTGCTCGGATTGGAGACCAAGTTGTTGTGACAGCTGGCGTTCCATTTCGCGTTTCAGGTTCAACAAATATCCTTCGCATCGTAAAAATAGATGGTTAATATTATCTTATGATTGAGGACTCCCTTTTTGGTCGCTTTAAAAGATACTCCAACGTCACAACAGCTGTTGGAGGGTTAGTTGCTCGCCTATTTGGTGATCGCTATTTGGGCGTTTCTTTGGATCAACCTGAACACGCAGAAGCTCTCAAAGAAACCCTGGGTCATTTAAAGGGCCCTCTGATGAAGATAGCCCAGATTCTGGCAACTGTTCCGGACATGCTCCCCAAGGAATATGCGACAGCTTTTCTTGAATTACAATCCAATGCTCCCCCTATGGGATGGCCCTTTGTAAAACGACGCATGCAAGCTGAACTGGGGAAAAATTGGCAATCTTTATTTGCGTCTTTTGAACCCCAGGCACGTGCAGCTGCCTCCCTTGGACAAGTTCACAAAGCTGTTAGCAAGGATGGAAAAATTTTAGCGTGTAAGCTTCAATATCCTGAAATGGGATCAGCTGTTGAAGCAGACTTAAATCAGCTCAGTTTCATACTGAAATCGTTTGAAGCGTATAGCGGAGCCATAAATACTAAAAACCTTCGCTCAGAAATAGGCAGTCGACTAAGAGAAGAGCTGGACTATACTTTAGAGGCGAAGCATATGAAACTCTTTGCTGAAATTCTTGCCTCATATCAAAATGTGGTTATACCAGACGTTATTGAAGACTTTTCTACAAAAAAACTGTTAACCATGACCTGGGTAGACGGAGAGAAGCTCCTCAACCTTGTTGACTCACCTCAAGAATTGAGAAACTTAGTTTCGGTGGCTCTTTTTAAAGCTTGGTATTTTCCCCTCTATCAATATGGAGTTCTTCATGGTGACCCTCATTTAGGAAATTATTCATGGAGTAAAGAGCAAAAACTCAATCTGCTTGATTTTGGTTGTGTGCGCATTTTTCCTGCTTCATTTATCCAAGGGGTCATCAATCTCTACCAGGCATTTAAAAATAATGATGAGGAGCTTGCTGTCCATGCCTATACATCTTGGGGATTTAAGAATGTGAATCGAGAATTATTAGATGTTTTGAATCTCTGGGCACGGTTTTTATACGAACCCCTACTTGATGATCGTGTGAGACCGATTGAACAAACCTTGTCAGGCGTTCGCGGAAGGGAAGTTGCTGGGGCTGTTTTGCAGGCGTTAAAAAAACAGGGCGGCGTTACGCCTCCCAAAGAGTTCGTTTTTATGGATCGCGCAGCCGTGGGAATGGGATCAGTGTTTATGCATCTGAAAGCAGAAGCCAATTGGCACCAAATTTTTGAAGATTTGATTGAAGGTTTCTCTGAAGAAAAACTAATCCTAAAACAAGAAAAAGCGCTCAAAAAAGGGAGGCTTTTGTAAAGCTACTCTTCCCGATGCGTTTTCTCAAGACGCTCATGTAACTCTTGGGCTTCAAGACACAAGGTTGCAATAGGGCGCGCATCCAGTCGTGCAATGCCAATAGGAACACCTGTTTCCTCACAGTACCCATATGTTCCATCGTCAATACGCTCAAGGGCCTGGTTGATTTTTATAATAAGTTTTCTTTCTCTATCCCGGGTACGTAACTCAAAAGAACGATCCGTTTCTGTTGAAGCCCGATCATTAACATCCGGCTCATTTGCTACTTCTTCTTGCATATGGTGCAGTGTTTCTACGGACTCTTTTTGAAGCTCATCTTTCCACTTCAAGAGTTTGTTACGAAAATATTCAAGCTGGTTAGAATTCATGTATGTTTCTTTATTGCTTGGCTTATAATCTAAAGGTAAGCTCATCATACCCTCTTTTCTAAAATTTATTGATTAAACATAATGACCTATCTTCTCTTGTGTCGCAACTTTAAAGTTTATATCCCGTATGTAAGGCAACAATTCCACCTGAAAAGGACTTGAATCGAACCTTTTCAAACCCAATGTTTTCCATCATTTGTGCAAGCTCTTCCCGTGTCATAAATGTTCGAATACTTTCACTTAAGTATTGGTATGCGTCTTCATCGGCCGCAACCCACTTCCCTATTTTAGGGATAATATGAAAAGCATAGATGTCATAAAGACCCTCAAGAGGCGCCGAAACATGAGAAAACTCAAGGCACAAAAACTTTCCTCCGGGCTTCAAAACCCGATAGGCTTCTTCCAAAGCCTGTTCTTGGAGGGTAACATTTCGAAGCCCAAATGAAATCGTATAAACATCCACCGAGCTATCCCTTAAAGGAAGGCTTTCCGCATTCGAATCTAACCATGTGAGATGGGGACGTCTTTGCTTTCCTTTTTGAATCATGGAAAAATTGATATCCGAAACAAAAATATTGGCTCTCATGCTATAACGGTTGAGCCTCTCAAAAATCGCCTGAGCGATGTCACCAGTACCACCAGCAACATCCAAATACACGCCCCCATCTTTTAAGGGGAGGCTATCCACAAACCATGTTTTCCATACACGATGAAGCCCGAAGCTCATGAGATCATTCATCAGATCATATGAGGATGCAACGCTCTTAAAAACACGCGACACGCGTTCGTTTTTCTCTGAAGCGGATACTTTTTCATATCCAAAACTAAATTTATCGTTTGGGGACACTTTTATTTACTCAGTTTAATCCTTTTTTATCATCATAAGTTAGAGTATTATCGATAATGAGACAAATGATAAAAAGAAAAGAGCAACAGGGCATGGAAGATTCCATGAATGGTTTTGCTGAGAGGCGCAAGGCCTTTGAAGCAAAATATCATCATGATGACGAACTCAAATTTAAAATTCACGCAAAATGTTGTCACTTTTTTGCACTATGGGTCGTTGAAGTCTTACAGTTTAAAGGTAAAAACGCAGATCTTTATGCCGAGGAAATTATTGTCATTCAGATTCAGCAAGCTAATTTTGAAAACCTGCTTGAAAAAGTGTTAAGGGATTTTGAAAAAGCTGAAGTTAAAACGAGTAGTCACCGCCTTGAAAAAAAATGGGAAAAGTGCTGGGATCAGGCCCACGCTTATATTATGACAAAGGAAAAGGACAATTTATGAACAAGGAACAAGCGGAATCAATTGCTTTGCAAGCCCTTTCTTTTATTGTGAAAGACAATGAATTACTTGACCAATTTTTAACAAACTCGGGATTAACGCCCCAAGAGCTAAAGGGTCGTGTGAACGAACCAGAGCTTTTAGGAGGTGTGCTTGATACGCTTCTTATCAACGATGAAGTCTTGTTAGCCTTCTGTAATTCGGCTTCCTTAAGTCCCAACACAATCATGGTAGCGCACCAATCACTTCCAGGGGCATTTGTCGACAATTAATAATTTCTTGCTACTGTTGCAAGTTAGTGACATAAATACAACAAAATAAGTGAGTCAATTAATGAATGATGTTTTAGGTTTTCAAACGCCCGCTGCTCAAACAAGAGTTGTTGTTGCTATGTCAGGTGGCGTGGATAGTTCTGTAGCTGCTGCCTTAATGGTCGAGGCTGGCTATGATGTTATTGGTATGACGCTTCAGCTATACGATCAGGGTGCAGCTTTAGCAAAAAAGGGAGCTTGTTGTGCAGGGCAAGATATATATGATGCCCGCCGGGTCTGTGACAAACTTAACATTCCCCATTATGTTTTGGACTATGAATCACGGTTTAACCAAGCTGTCATTGAAGATTTTGCTGATAGCTACACACGGGGAGAGACGCCCATTCCTTGTGTGCGGTGTAATCAACAAGTCAAGTTTAAGGATCTTTTAACCACAGCAAGAGACCTTGGCGCTCAAGCACTTGTTACAGGACACTACGTCCAAAGAGTCATTAATGGTGATACAGCCGAGCTTCACAAAGCTGTTGATCCAACACGCGATCAAAGTTACTTTCTTTTCACAACAACGCAAGATCAACTTGATTTTCTCCGTTTTCCCTTAGGCCATATGCCAAAATCCGAAACGCGCCAACATGCAGCTCGACTCGAATTAGAAATCGCCGATAAGCCCGATAGCCAAGATATTTGTTTTGTGCCCAATGGCTCGTATGCGAGCGTCGTTGAAAAGCTTCGCCCTGGTTCTCTTGAGGAGGGAGATATTATTCACATCGACGGCCGTAAACTGGGTCGGCATAAAGGCATTATTAATTATACAATCGGGCAAAGAAAAGGCCTTGGTATTGGAGGCGGGGACCCTCTTTACGTGATTCGCTTAAATGCTAAAGAACATCAGGTCATTGTTGGTCCTTATGAAGCCCTTGCGTGCGAAAGCATTTGGGTGAAAGAAGTCAATTGGTTGGGAGAAAAGACAAAAAGTCCCATCGATTGCGAGGTGAAAGTTCGCTCAACGCGCCCCCCTATTCCCGCCAAAGTCTATTTAAAAGACAATAACGAAGCTCACATACTGTTTTCGAAAGCCGAATATGGCGTTGCTGCAGGTCAAGCCTGTGTTTTTTATCAAGAAAGCCGTGTCTTAGGGGGAGGATGGATTTTAGGAGAAAAAACACAGTAATTGTGGATAATTTCTTTCTCATTGACCTCGCTAATTTACGCTTACTTAATGTCCAAATGCTAACATAAAATATATAGATTTAAACAAACAAAGGATTGTTTTGCTAAATTGGACCGTTGAAATCGAAAAGAAATTTCTCATTAAAGGCCCCCTTCCTGAGCTGAAGAATGGTGAAGATATTTTGCAAGGATTTATATGTGCCCAAAAAGCTCAAGAAATCAAGGTCCGAGCTTATTCCAACAAAGGCGTTCTTTCGATTAAAACGAAAATTGATGTATTTAAGAGAAAAAGGATTGATATTCCCTTAAGCAAAGAAGATGCCCTTGATCTATTAAAAAATGTTTGCTCCAAACCACCAATGAAAAAAAGAGGTATAGAGTTGATTTTCAAGGATTTGTTTGGGAGATAGATGTGTTCGAAGAAAACAACAAAGGACTCATTCTTGCTGAGCTCGAGCTAACCGATGATCAAGAAAGCTTTCTTTTGCCTTCTTGGGTTGGACAAGAGGTTACCCGTGATGAAAGATACTACAACAGCTACTTATACCACCCCCCCTATTGTGAGTGGTAGAGATGACAAACGTGACGGTTTTTAGAGAAGATGGTGGGCGTAACTGGGATTGAACCAGTGACCTCTACGATGTCAACGTAGCGCTCTCCCGCTGAGCTATACGCCCTTGATATTAATATTTGTGATATACACGCGATTCTTTTTTAAAGCAAGACATTAGGCGCCTCGAATGCGGGAACATGTAAAGTTCGCTGCGTAGTTTTTAGGTTTCTTTAAAATCCGGGTTGGGCTATTGATCGTATAAGATAAGCCCTTTTGCTTTGCAAATTGAATCGCATCCTGCAAATCTGTAAAAAACAACCGAAGCTGGCCACTCGTATTTGCAGAAGATATCCAGCCCATAAAAGGATCAATCAAAAAATACCTTTGTGTATTAAATTCCATCAGCCACTTCTTTGTTTTTCTTTTTCCAGACTGCATTGCTGTTTTAGATGGTTGATAAATTCGGACGTCCGTCATACTCTCTCCTTCAAGATCACCATATCACAAATAGTGATTTTGAGGAAACAAGATGAACCATATAGCTTCTTTTTCACATATTCAGCGCAGAGGTTTTATGCTCGTGCTTTCTTCTCCCTCTGGGGCAGGAAAAACAACCGTTGCGCGTAATCTCATTTCTCTAGAGAAAAACTTAGAGCTTTCTATTTCGACAACAACCCGCCCTCAACGAAAATCAGAAGTCGAAGCCAAAGACTATCATTTTGTGGATGAAGAAACGTTTTCACGCATGGTTCAAAATAAAGAATTCCTCGAGCATGCAGAAGTATACGGCTACCATTATGGTTCTCCAAAAGCAGCAATAGAGCAGCGGCTATCTCAAGGAACTGATGTTGTGTTTGATATAGATTGGCAAGGAACTCAACAGCTTAAAGAAATTGCTATGAGCGACCTTGTAAGTATTTTTCTCCTTCCTCCTACATTCAGTGATCTGGAAAAACGCCTCCTCAAAAGAGGAGAGGACTCGGATGAAACAATTTTAAGTCGGATGGAGAAGGCCAATAATGAAATCAGTCATTGGGCAGAGTATGACTACATTATTATCAATCAGGTTTTAGAGGAAAGTGTGAAAGCTGTTCAGTCTATCCTTCAGGCAGAGAGGCTAAAGCGCCGTCGACAAGTCGGGCTTTCTCAATTTGTTCAAACACTCAAAGAAGAAAGCTCTGGCTTTTTGAGTTCATCTAAAAGCTCCAAAGGGGATCATCTAACTTCTGAATAAGTTCCTTGTGTTGCTCCTCTTCTTCGTTTGAGGCGCGGAAGTTACGCGACGGGCGTAATTTTCTTTCTTTTTTTTCAGTTTCCTCTGTTTCGTTTACAGCTTCAGAAAAGCCTAAGGTTAATCCGGGCTGTTTCCCTCCAATGAGCTCAAGATAAACTTGAGCTAACAGCTCAGCGTCTATAAGAGCTCCATGCTTTTCTCGTGAACGGTTATCAACGCCAAATCGCTTACATAGAGCATCAAGGCTGGCTGGCGAACCAGGAAATTTTTGCCTCGCCATAAGCAATGTATCTTTCGCTCTTTCAAAGGGAATTTCCGAGAAAGAAGCGTTCTTAAGTTCAAAATTAAGAAACTTCATATCAAATTTTGCGTTATGAATGATCAGTGGATCGTCTTGTATGAAGTCTAGAAATTTGGAAATAACGCCATTGAATGTAGGGTGGTCTTTTAGAAAATCAGAAGAAAGGCCATGGACAGAAAAGGCTTCCTGAGGAACATCGCGCTCAGGGTTTATGTAAGTATGAAAAACGCGCCCAGAAGGAACATAATTAATGAGCTCCAAACAACCAATTTCGACAAGGCGGTGCCCTTGGGTGGGCTCAAACCCTGTGGTTTCAGTGTCTAATACGATTTCTCTTGCCATAAATAATCCTTTTTAACGCTGTGGGCCAAGCTCCATTCCATTTCTTTTCAGGGCTTTTAAGAATATTATCTTTTATCTCTTTTGTCTTTTTTAGAGCATGAACCTTTTCTGTGCCACAAAAAACAACAAAGTCAGCTTTCCTTTTTCTATCGAAATCCGTCATTTGATGAGACTCAAATGCCTGGAACTGCTTATCATCCATTGCCTTTCGCCTGAGAACGCGCTCCTTCCGTTTCCACTTCGGCGACGAGGCAACAACGACATAATGACAGTACCGATCCAGACCCGTTTCAAAAAGAAGGGGAACGTCCATAACAACCACATCCGCACCTTTTTTTTGAGCATTTTTCAGAAATGTTTTTTGCTTCTCCAAAAGTTTAGGATAAAGAATAGACTCTAAGTGGGCTAACCCGCCTGCCTCAAATAAGGCTAAGTTTCTCAGTTTTACCCGATCAACCCTGCCGTGAGATTGAACTTCAGGCCACCTTTTTTGGATTTTTCTTTGAACATCCTTATCATTGTCTATTAAATTGTGGATTTCTTCGTCCGCAGAGTGAACTGGCACATACTGCCTGCGAAAAGCCTTGGATAGTGTTGATTTCCCGGCACCGATTCCGCCCGTTAAGCCAACAATAATCATGTGATCCTCTGGCCAGGAAAAAGGTGTGGATAAAAAAAGAATAAGCCGCTTGTTCTTTTTGCTATGTACCGTTGTTCTGGATAAGTGAACTTTTTTCCCAAGGCTGTCCTCTTGTTAATTTAGTTGCCCACAGGGGTAAATAAATGCGTCTTTTCATTCTTTTCTGGTTTATAATCAAACAGAAAAGATATTGGAAAAATGTGGATAATTCATAAAATAAAGTTTTATCCCCACAATCCCTTGGTTATACTACAACTACAAACTATTATATTATTTAAATGATGAATAAGGAAGATAGATCGTGACCTCCCCTTTTTTAGATATCTTTTCTGAGCGTCCCTCTAACCAAACACCGATTTGGTTTATGAGACAGGCGGGAAGGTATCTTCCTGAGTATATGGAAATTCGAAAAAATTACAGTTCTTTCCTCAAGCTATGTTATTCACCCCAAGACGCTGCACGCATAACACTTCAGCCCATAGAGAGATATGATCTTGATGCGGCTATCCTTTTTTCGGATATTCTCGTTATTCCGGATTGTTTAGGGCAAGATGTAAACTTTATAAAATCAGAAGGACCCGTTTTGTCTCCCCTTTTATTGAGGGACTTTGAAAAAAAGCTTTCTTTGACCAAAGATCAGGAAAAGCTTTCTCTGGTATATGATACTGTCGTTAAGGTAAGGCAAGAGCTGCCAAAAGCGAAGGGTTTGATCGGTTTTTCTGGAGCGCCTTGGACCCTTGCGCTTTATATGTTGGAGGGAAGGGGAAGCCGAGACTTTTCTAATGCCAAGAGAGAGGCCTTTGAAAATGAAGCACTTTTCTCTGATTTTTTGAGTTTTCTTTCAACCGCGATTACAGATCACCTTGTTGCTCAAGTAAAGGCGGGAGTGGATGCTGTGCAAATATTCGACTCTTGGGCCGGCTTGTGTCCAGAAACACATTTCTCGCGTTGGGTCATAGAACCAACTCGTGAGGTCGTCTCCAACCTCCGAAAACAGTTTCCATCGTTACCCGTCATTGGTTTTCCGCGGCATGCGGGGGTGCATTACATAACGTATGCGAATGGGGTGGGCGCATCTACTGTCAGCCTTGATTCTGTTACACCAATGTCTTGGGCCCGGGAGAGAATTCCGGCGCCGACCATTCTTCAGGGAAACTTAGATCCGGTGCTTTTGGTTGCTGGAGGCAAGGCTCTTAAGGAATCAATTCATAAAATAAAAGATGAAATGAGGGGGAGGCCCTATATTTTTAATCTTGGGCACGGGATTCTACCTCAGACGCCTGTTAACCACGTAAGGGATTGTGTCGAGTGGGTTCGGGGGAGTTCTCAATGAAAAAGGCTGTTGTTTTGCTTAATTTAGGTGGCCCTGCATCCATGAGTGAAGTGGAGCCCTTCTTGTTCAGTTTGTTTTATGATCCTGCCATTCTTTCGTTGCCGAATCCGTTTCGTTATGTTCTTGCAAAAGTCATTTCAAAAAAGAGGAAGAAAGAAGCGGAGGCCATTTATTCTTTGTTGGGCGGCGGGTCTCCTCTTCTTAAAAACACACAAGACCAGGCCCACGCACTGGAGAGAGCCTTGGGCGATGGACACAGGGTCTTTGTTTCCATGCGCCATGCGCCACCACACTCAAGAGAAGCGGTTGAGAGGGTTCGAGAGTATGGTCCAGAGGAGGTCATTCTTCTTCCTTTATATCCTCAATATTCGACCACAACGACTGCGTCCGCGATTAAGGATTGGTGCCGGTTTGGTCGGGACCTTGGTTTACCAATACGATTTATTTCTGAATACCCAGAAGAAGAGGGGTTTATAATTGCTATGAAATCCCTTTCAGAGCCAATGGTTGCGAAAGCTAAAGAGTTTGGGCGCCCAAAGATTTTGCTCACAGCCCACGGTCTGCCGGAGAAAATCGTTAAAAAAGGAGATCCCTACCAGAAGCAAGTTGAGGTTACGGCCCAAAAACTAGCTTTGTCGCTGGGAGTTCAAGGTGAGGATGTGGTCCTTTGTTACCAAAGCCGCGTGGGCCCCTTAAAGTGGATAGGGCCCTACACGGATGAGCAGATTGTTTCGGCTTCGCAAGAGCGGCGCCCAATAGTTGTTGTGCCCATTTCCTTCGTGTCTGAGCACTCTGAAACATTGGTCGAGCTTGATATTGAATACAAAAACCTTGCGACAGAGGAGGGGTGTCCCGCATACTTTAGGGTTCCAACCGTTCAAACCAACCCTGCGTTTATTGAGGGCCTTGCGGGCCTTGTTTTAAGCGGGGATAAATTAGTGGAGGCCCAAGGTGTTAGCTGAATACTACCTTACGCTAAAATCGCTTCATATCTTGTCCTTTGTCGCATGGATGGCAGGCCTTCTATATCTGCCAAGGCTGTATATTTATCATTGTGAGTTTGAGGTTGGGTCGAAGCCCTATTTAACATTTTGTCGTATGGAGCGCCGTCTATTAAAAATAATCATGGCCCCTTCGATTATTATGACGTATTTTTTTGGTATACTGCTTGCCTTTGCTGCTGAGGCTTGGTCAATGGGGTGGTTTCATTGGAAAATTTTGTTTGTTTTGGCCTTGAGTGGATATCATGGCTATTTAGCAAAAATGGCGAAAGCTTTTTCGATGGGAGTTTACCCTTCTCTTTCTAGGAAATCTCTGATTATCTTAAATGAGGTGCCTTTCATTCTGGCTATTCTCATTGTTTTTTTGGCTGTTTTAAAACCATGGTAAAATAATACTTGAAACTTTGAAATTTATTTGGCAAGTTTACCCCGAAATCTTCCACAACATTCCTGTGAACATCTATGAACTTAAAAACACTAAAGGCAAAAACACCTGTTGAACTGCTAAAGCTAGCCGAAGAGCAAGAAATAGAAAACGCAAATACGATGCGAAAGCAAGATATGATGTTTGCGATTCTTAAAAAAATGGCTGAAAAGGGCGAGTCCATATTTGGGGGTGGTGTCGTTGAGATCTTGCAAGATGGATTTGCGTTTTTGCGTTCGACTGAAGCCAACTATCTTCCTGGTCCGGATGATATCTATGTTTCGCCTAGTCAGGTTCGTAAATTTGGACTGAGAACCGGCGATACGGTTGAGGGAGAGATTAGAGCCCCCAAAGATGGCGAAAGGTATTTTGCCCTTCTTAAGGTGAATAAAATCAATGGGATGGCTCCAGAGGAAATAAAGCATCGTCTTAATTTTGACAACCTAACCCCACTTTATCCTGAAGAAAAAATCAAATTAGAAATTGAAGATCCTACTGTCAAGGATTATACACCCCGTGTGATCGAGTTGGTTTCTCCGATTGGTAAGGGTCAGAGAGCACTTATTGTCGCGCCCCCTCGGTCAGGTAAAACGGTTATGATGCAAAACATTGCTCACTCAGTTGCAGTGAATCATCCTGAGGTGACGTTGATGGTTCTTCTCATTGATGAAAGGCCCGAGGAAGTAACGGATATGGCTCGTTCTGTTAAGGGTGAGGTAATCAGCTCGACGTTTGATGAACCAGCGACGCGGCACGTTCAGGTTGCGGAGATGGTCATTGAAAAAGCAAAGAGGCTTGTAGAGCTCAAGCAGGATGTGGTTATTTTGTTAGATAACATTACGAGATTAGCGCGGGCCTATAATACAGTTGTTCCCTCGTCTGGTAAGGTTTTAACGGGTGGTGTTGATGCAAATGCTTTGCAGCGTCCGAAGCGTTTTTTTGGTGCTGCCAGAAATATTGAGGAAGGTGGTTCCCTCACTATCATATCGACCGCTCTCGTGGATACTGGGTCTCGAATGGATGAGGTGATTTTCGAAGAATTTAAGGGAACGGGCAACGCAGAGATTGTCCTTGATCGTAAGCTCTCAGATAAGCGAACATTCCCTGCTATTGATATTACTAAATCAGGAACTCGCAAGGAAGAGCTTTTGGTTGGCAAAGACTTGCTGTCAAGAATGTGGGTGTTGCGACGTGTTCTTATCCCTATGGGTGCCACAGATGGAATGGACTTTTTGCTTGATAAGCTCAGGAACACAAAGAATAACGCTGAGTTTTTTGATTCAATGAATTCATGATGATCGAAGATGTTTCACGTGAAACAATTTCCAGGCTTGAGCTATATAAAGATCTTTTGATTAAATGGCAGCGGCGGTACAATCTTATTTCTCCTAAATCAATCGATGTTCTTTGGGAAAGGCATTTTGAAGATTCCCTCCAGCTTCTTCGGTATATTAGCTACGAATGTAATACTATTGTTGATTTAGGAAGTGGTGCGGGGCTTCCTGGTATGGTCCTTGCGATCGCAGCCACTCACCGACCACAGGTAACACTCATAGAATCAGATACCAATAAGTGTATCTTTTTAGAAAATGTTTCACGTGAAACAAAAGTAGATGTAAAAATTATTAACGGTAGAATTGAATCGGCAAAAAACATAAGGGGTGATTTAATTGTAGCGAGGGGATTGGCTTCATTATCAAAGCTTTTTGAATATAGTGAACCCCTGATCAAAAAAAACGCAACATTACTATTCCTTAAGGGAGAGAGGTTCGAAAATGAAGTTCAGGAAGCTAAAATAAAATGGAATTTTGATCTTGAAATCTTTTCCAGTTTGACAGATTCTACTGGAAGGATATTAAAGATAAAAAACTTACAGAGGGATTCCATTAATGACTAAGATTGTTTCTGTTGTAAATCAAAAAGGGGGAGTGGGAAAAACGACCACGACGATTAATTTGGCAACAGCATTTTCCACAATTGGCAAGAAAATACTTATCATAGATTTTGACCCCCAAGGAAACGCTACAACAGGTCTTGGTATCATGGATAAGAATAAATTAAAGGGGAGCTATGAGCTGCTTATCGGATCCATAGCTCTGGAAAAAAGTTATCAAAAAACTGCTATTCCGAATCTTTATCTGACCCCAGCAAATGTAAATTTATCGGGGGCAGAAATTGAGATTGTGTCTATTCAAAACAGAGAAAGCCTATTGGCGAAAACACTTATAGGTTCACATTTTTTTGATTATATCTTTATAGATTGCCCCCCATCGTTGGGGCTATTAACCCTTAACGCACTCGTTGCATCAGATGAAATTCTTATTCCGCTTCAGTGTGAGTTTTATGCCCTTGAAGGGCTTAGCCAAATCCTCTACACCATGGGACAAGTTAAAAAAAACCTCAACCCACGTCTAGATCTACAAGGAATTATTCTAACAATGTTTGATACAAGGAGCAGTTTGAGTGCTCAAGTAGCAAACGACGTTAGACAGCATTTAAAGGACAAGGTGTATTCAACTTATATTCCACGCAATGTAAGACTCGCAGAAGCACCGTCTTATGGAAAGCCAGCGGTTGTTTATGATTATAAATGTATGGGCTCACAGGCTTATTTGCAGTTGGCAAAAGAAATGTTATCAAGAAACGATAGGTTGGCGGCATGAATGAAATAAGAAAGCAAGCATTGGGCAAAGGATTGGCTGCACTCATTGGAGACATTAATGAACCAAGGAGCACTGATAATAACACAGACACAAATTCCATACCCCTGTATCAAATCATTCCGGGAAAATATCAGCCAAGGTCAACGTTTGAAACAGAAGAGTTAAATGCTCTTGCACAATCAATTAAAGAAAAGGGCGTTTTGCAGCCTATTATTATTAGAATGTCTGCAGAGCAACCCAACAAATATGAAATTGTTGCTGGAGAGAGACGCTGGCGAGCAGCAAAGATAGCTGGGCTTGACAGAATTCCAACGATCATAAAACAATTTACTGAATCTGAAGCCCTGGAGGTTGGTCTTTTAGAAAACATTCAGAGACAAAATTTAAATCCTATTGAAGAAGCAGAGGGTTATAAAAGGCTGGCGGAAGAGTTTAATCATACTCAAGAGTCTCTATCTAAAATATTGGGAAAAAGTAGGAGCCATATTGCTAATACAATAAGACTCCTGACGCTTCCAACAAAGATAAAGGGCTACATTAAAGACGGGAAAATAAGCGCTGGACATGGGCGTGCTCTTTTAGCATCGTCAAACCCAGAAAAACTCGCTGAAAAAATCGTTCAACAAAATTTGTCGGTTCGTGATGTTGAAAGTGAAACAAGAGAGAAGCCGAATGCGAGAACAAGAAACAGCTATACGTCAAATGCAGACCCCGAGTTTGAGATACTTAAAAATCATTTGTCAACTTTATTGGGAGAAAAAGTACAACTCCATGTAGAGGGCCGAGGCGGAAAGATCATCATTCCTTTTAAAGATCCAGCGGAATTAGATCAAATTATTCAAAAACTCAATAACTCACTCTCATGAGCAAAACCTTAAAAGGCTTTGGTGGATTTTAGATAGCGAGGCAGTTGAAAATTTATACTGCCTTTCAAGATCGAGAAGGGTATCTAAAAAGCTCTGTATTTCTTTAGCTTTCCATTTATTTAAAGCTCCGAGATAAACCTGTTGGTCCTTGAAAAATATAGCAGGATAAACACTATTCCAGGTAACTGCCTGAGGTTGGTTTTGATAGGGAAGAAGAGCATATAATGATTGAAATACACGGCCCATTGATCTCAATAATAAAACTATATTCGTAGAGTTATATGAATATAAATAAGACGTTACCTTTTGTAAGTCTTTTAATAAAAAACCATGAATCACTGATGCATTATCATCACTAACACCGGAAGGCGTTAAGAAATGCTCATACTGACCCTCGGTAACCTCACCAAATAAATGAATTTTATCAAGAGCCGAGCTAAGGCCCATATGATCGTTCTGGTAAGCTTTTAATAAAGGGCCCTTCATTCCATTAGGAATGTTCTTTTCTCCAACTAGAAACTCAAATTCAGAGGTTGAAATTGGGGAGTCATAAAATGAAATCGCAAGAGAGTTAGAAGCTTGAGAAAAAAAAGTGACAAGCTTTGACTTAGAGCGGGCCTTATCTGACGTAAAAATAAAAATTCCGTCATCAACATTTTCGGTTTTCTTAATGACTTTTTCAGTAACATTGGAAACAAGAAATATTTTTTTTGAGGGAGAATGATCAGAAAATAAAGAGGGTGAAGCGTGTGTTGATTCAAGGAACTGACGTTCAGATTGAGTGGTTAGAGATGCAGACAACCTTTTCTCTATATATGAAATAGCGCGATCAAAGATCGAACTATCATTACCAAATATAAAGAAAAAGCGATATTTATCTAAAGGTGTGAGAAATAAAGATGGAAAATTAATTTTCATCTTGGAGTTCAAGTTTAGCGGTTATCAGGAGAACAAGCTTTTCAGCAAGTATGCGTAAAGCCTCCTTTTTCGCATATTCTTCAGCCACAACATCTGAATAATAATTTTGATCCAGGGTTTTTGTAAAGTTTGATATGTTGAAGCTATTGATTCCATTTGCCGAACCACAATGGAGGATTTTGTTTGTCTTAAAGTTTCTTAATCTATACAGCGCTGTTAAGGTTGCTTCCTTACGGCTAGTTGTTTCGTCTTTGTTTACACCAATGCTTTTAATGCTTGATGTTAAAGTTATCTCGAGAAGGTAACGCGGCTTAGCAGGTTCGCCTTGTGGGCTCATAAGATCGAGAAGATAGTTTCTGAGGATCTGTCCATCACGGTCTTTAATTGTGGCAATTTTTATAGGGTAACATATGTTCATGTTCCCGTTGTCTTCGTACATCGGCCGTAGATTACAAGCAGTTAGTGCAAAGAGTATAATAATGGCAAAAAGTGATTTATATGACAACATTTACAATTCGTCCCGGGATATAGATTAATTTTTTTATGTTCTTATTGTTTACCTGAGTTTGCACAAAGGGCAAGTCTAAAACCATTTTTTCAATATCATTTTTATCCATCCCAGCGGGAATTTCGATTTTACCGCGCATTTTTCCATTGATTTGTATGGGTAAGATGATGGAATTCTGTTTAAGGAATGCAGGATTAGCTTTAGGCCAAGGCTGTTCAACGACCAGTCCTGAATTTCCAATTTCACACCAGAGAGCTTCAGAAAAATGAGGAACAATAGGCGAAAGAAGGATAATGAGAGCCTGAAAAGCTTCTTTTAAAGCCCATAATTCAGAAGGCTCACGGGCAGAAAATTCTTCCACAACATTGGTAAATTCTCTTAAGTGAGCGATGTAACGATTGTAGTGAAACTTTTCAATATCCTGCGTCACGATGGAAATGGTTTTATGGGTCATCTTTCGAAGGTTATTCGCTTGGTCAGAAAAAAGTTTGGGTTCTTCAGAAAGATCTAGGGCTTTGATTGATGATGATTGTGAACAAACATGTCGCCAAATTTTGTTCAAATAGCGCCAGCTTCCTTCAATGCCGGCTTCTGACCATTCAAAATCACGTTCTGGCGGACTATCAGATAACGTAAAAAGCCGAATAGCATCTGCGCCATACAGATTAACCATTTTTTCTGTTGAAATCACATTGGCCTTTGACTTACTCATTTTTTCCGATCGACCAACAGTAACAGGGCTGCCATCACTAATTTTAAAATAAGCCCCATCCTTTTTTTCAACTTGATTTGGGCCGAGCCAGGCGCCAGCCTGATCTTTATAGGTTTCGTGGCATACCATTCCCTGTGTAAGAAGATTTTTAAATGGTTCTGAAAGGTTCCAATATCCACATGTTTTAAGAGCTTTTGTAAAAAATCTGGAATATAGAAGGTGGAGAATAGCATGCTCAATCCCTCCAATATATTGATCGACAGGCATCCAAAATTCTGCCTCTTTTTGATCAAAGGGAAGAGAAGAATGGGGCGAGCAAAAACGCGCAAAATACCAGGAGGATTCAACAAAAGTATCAAAAGTATCCGTTTCTCTTTCTGCGGGTTTTCCACAAGATGGGCAATCGACATATTTCCAGGTTGGGTGAAAATCAAGAGGGTTCCCTGGTTGGTCGAACGATACATCTTCTGGCAATTTAACAGGGAGATCGTCTTTGGGGACCGGCACAATCCCACATTGGTTACAGTATATGATGGGGATTGGACAGCCCCAATAGCGTTGCCGTGATACGCCCCAATCTCTGAGCTTATATGAAACTTCTGGCTTTCCAAGCTTTTTAGAGACAAGCCTTTTTACAGCCTCTTGTTTCGCCTTTTCCGATGAAAGCCCGTTTAGAAAATCTGAATTGATAAGTCGTCCTTCTCCAGTGTAGGGAAGCTCCTCTTCATTTGGAGATTGAATAACAGGTATAATGGGGAGCTTGTATTTTTGAGCAAAGGCAAAGTCTCTTTCATCATGTGCTGGACATCCAAAAACTGCTCCAGTTCCGTAATCCATTAAAACAAAGTTAGCGACATATATGGGCAGTGAATGGCCTTTCACAAACGGATGATTGACTGTTAGTCCAGTGTGAAATCCTTTTTTCTCTCCCGTGTCTAGTTCTTTTTGGCTTGTTCCTTGCGCCCGACACTCCGTCACAAAAGTTTGCAAAGAGGGATTTTCTTTCGCGAGTTCTTCAACTAAAGGATGATCGGGAGATATTCCTATAAATGAAGCTCCAAAAAGTGTATCTGGACGTGTAGTAAATACATCCACACCTTTATCAATCTCATTAATATGAAAATGAATTCTTGCGCCTTCAGAACGCCCTATCCAATTGATTTGCATCGTTTTAACTTGTTCGGGCCAATGCTCAAGAAAACGAATATCATCGAGTAGCTCTTGGGCATAATCGGTTATCTTAAAAAACCATTGCGATAGCTTTCTTCTTTCGATTGGCGCTCCGGATCTCCACCCTTTTCCATCAATAACCTGCTCATTCGCAAGAACCGTTCCTTCAACAGGATCCCAGTTCACAAAAGACTCTTTACGATAAGCAATGCCTTGCTCGAGAAAATCAAGAAAAATGCGTTGTTCATGCACATAATATTCAGGGGAACAACTAATAATCTCCCGATCCCAATCATAAGACATACCGAGAGCATTAAGCTCTTCTTTCATATAGTTAATGTTTTCAAGCGTCCATTTATGGGGAAGGATCTTGTGTTGAATAGCGGCGTTTTCAGCTGGAAGACCAAATGCATCCCATCCCATTGGATGAAGTACGGAATAACCTTGAGATCTTTTAAAACGAGCGTATACATCACCAATCGCATAATTGCGGACGTGCCCCATATGTAACCTTCCTGAAGGATAAGGAAACATTTCCAATACATAGTACTTTGGTTTTTTTTCAATGGCTTTATAAACTTCAGCTTCTTTCCATTTTTTTTGCCATTTTTCTTCTTGTTCGCGAAAGTTGTACAATGTACTCATTTTTTGCTCAGTTTATTTTTTTGCTTTGATTTTGTAATGTCTGGCACGCGTTAAGATTGTTTCTTCAAGTTCTTTAATCGTTTGTTGGCTTACCGAGCTATCAACCCAGCCCCCATTTTTCCGAAGTACTTGTCGAAAGACGCTCACTTTCAAACCATCCGAACGAAGCTGTCGATCTAAAATAAATACATTGACCTTGAGACGTTCTTGCGGGTTGTTTGGGGGCGAAAACCAATCTGTAATAATAACGCCACCAAAAGGATCCGCGGATGCAATAGGCATGAAAGAAATAGTGTCGAGAGCCGCTCTCCACAAGTGACTGTTCACACCCAGGCCCGTATCTTCCTGTTCTCGTTTCTTGGGACCTCCAAAACGAAGTGTGTCTTCACCTAGGAATTTACCCAGGTCCTCATCCCTACGCTCGTCCGAAGAAGATGTCGAAATACTTTTCTGTTCATACTCTGAACTACAACCTACGAGACCGAGTGTTAAAAAGAAAATGAAAGATAGTCTAAGCTTCATGACTGCACCCTTTGTTCCAAACATCTTCCTAGGTATGCGCAATGATGACCAGAACGTCAAGGATAAAAAAGACGACTAAATTGTCAAATTTTCACAAGTATACTTATCTAGAAGACAAGCCGTGATCCAATGGTGAATACATTTGCTGTGTTATTTGGAACACCGCCGTCAAATTCACCACATTTTTGTAGGGTTGCATTTCGACGATCTGCTTCACTTCTAGCTGCAGGGTTTTTCATTTGAAGATAAGCGTATTCAAAATAAACACCCAGACCTGGGGCAAGCTTTTGGTCAATTGCCGCGGTCACACCTCTTGTTTTCGCTTTTGTTTTAACAAACGAATTGTTTTGTGCGCTCGGTCCTTTGAGTGTATTCCTCCAAGCATAATAGTACCCTGTGCTAAATTTAGTTGATGGGCTCCATTTATAGGAGAGACCAAAGTCAATGAATTCTCCCGCATTTGTGTGGATACTTCCCGTTCTTCCAGTGATTTCTTGAGGTTGTCTCGAACGCGTATTGTTCGCGTACTCAGCGCTGAATCCCCATCCTTTATAACCGAATGTACCACCAAAGGCGAAGGAAGCGGTGTTTTTAACAGCTGGAGCAGTTCTAAACTCGGAATGGGTTTGGGCAAAAACGGATGTTGCAGATAAGCCCATCTCGAAACCAGATTGGAATTTGTGAATGAAGTTGATACCCGTAGCAACACTATCTGAATCCCATGGGACTTTTGGTGTTTTTGTACTTTTACGAGATTCTATTTCCATGTGCCCGCGATGCTCACCTCGAGGTGTATAGGATGCACCAATTTGGACACCATAAAAACGAGGAGACAAGTAAACGATCTTAGTATCACGACTTGTATCACCGACTAAATCAACAGAATGAAGGGTTCCTGTGGTATAGTTAACGACGCGATCAAGAACGCCACCATCGACAAAGCCAGTTCCACCCCATTGGTCAGATCCGCCAAAGGACATTGTGTGTTCAACGCCATAGGTGTCACCGAAATAAATTTTACCCCAGGTTCCGCCGAAAAATAAATAAGCTTCTCGCATGCTTTTGGATGCATCTGTATTTCCATCAATGACGAAAACAAGTCCATATTCCATTCCGGGGTCTGTCTTTCCCTCAACGACGAACCTTAAGTTAGAATTATCAACGGTAAAAAGTTGTCCACGACCAAATTTTTGGCGATTACAAGGCGTGTCTTTATCGGACGTTGGTTTGATTTTTCGGTTGTTTTTGAAGAAAAGTGAATTCCCAGAGATTCTCCCTGAAATTTCAAGGCGTGGAGTTGCCAGCATGGGCGTTGGTGTTGTTGTGGCTGCAATTGAATAAGAGCTGAGAGCCAAAGCAGATACTAGCAAAGAAGAGCCAAAAAAAGCGCGATTCATAATTTAATCTCCAGTTGAAGCCTATCCAAAATCCAACGTCTGTGATTATGTATAAGCCATTAAAATAATTATTTCTATAAAAGACACTTGATTGATCGTCTCTCAATGATAAACTTGGGTCAAATTTTATTTTTGGAGCCAATGTGACACCCATGCCACAGTTATCTTCGTTAAGCTTATGTCTTGATATCAGCGAAAAAACTCTCGAAAATGCTTTGAAAGAACTCCTTGCCCAAGCCGGAATTGTAATAGCTGAGAAAGAGGATAATTCTCAAGTTCTTCTTCATGATTCTTCTGAAGCCCAACAGGAAAAACCATCTCCTACTTTAAATATATTGAACTTTTCGAGGCCAATAAAGTTTTCAGAGCTTTTATCTCATATTGAAAACCTACCTTATCAAAAGGATGTGAAATTTGCACACTTTTCTTTAGAAATAAGAGATAAGAATTTGAAAAATTTGAAAACGAATCAGGCTCAGCGTTTAACTGAAAAAGAAGTACAATTGTTGCTTTGCTTGTCCTCAAGTTTAGGATGCGATGTTCCTAAAAGTAAACTTTTATCAGAAGTATGGGGATATCATCCGGATACGGAAACACATACTCTTGAAACACATATTTATCGACTTCGGCAAAAATTAGAAAACGACCCAAATGAACCGGAGGTTCTCTTGAATGGGCCGGAAGGCTACTTTATAAAAGATTAGTATCTACTGGATACAAAACAATAGAATTTCACATGTTAACATAATTAGGTCCTGAGCCTCCTTCTGGAGGAGTCCATGTAATATTTTGCTTCGGATCTTTAATGTCACAAGCCTTACATTGAATACAATTTTGAGAATTTATGTGAAGCTTTGTTTGCTTTCCTTCTTTGATAAGCTCATAAACGTGGGCAGGGCAATACCGACCTTCGGGAAAGGCATATATATCTTCATTCACTGTAATAGCTAAACCTGGGCTTCTTAAGTGAAGATGGTTGGGTTGGTTTTCTTCGTAGTGGATATTTGAAAGAAAGAGGGACGTTAATCGATCAAACGTTATTTTCCCATCAGCTTTTGGATAGGAAATGGGCTGATACTGATCAGCAGGTTTTAATTGTTTGTAATCAGCTTTATTTCTAAGCGTCCATGGGCTTTTTCCAAATGAAATAAAAGTTTCAAATACGGCGTTAAATAGACCTTGCCAGAGGCCTCTTTGAAATCCAGGCCGAATATTCCTCACTTTGAACAATTCTTTGGCAATCCAACTTTTTCTTAATCTTACTTCATAGCTATAAGGCTTATTTTTTACCAAAAAATCATATAATGATTCTGCTGCAATCATGCCGGATTTGAGGGCAGTGTGTGACCCTTTAAGCTTTGCAACATTTAAAAATCCAGCGGCACAACCAATAAGAGAACCGCCCGGAAACTCTAATTTGGGGATTGATTGGTAACCTCCTTCATTGAGGCAGCGAGAACCGTAAGAAATACATTTACCTCTCTCTAAAAGGGGGCGAATTGAAGGGTGGGTTTTAAACTTTTGGAATTCTTTGAAGGGGCTGAGGTACGGATTTTGGTAGTCTAATCCGACAACA
The DNA here is from genome assembly GCA_964474215.1 of uncultured Alphaproteobacteria bacterium. Lineage (GTDB taxonomy): Bacteria > Pseudomonadota > Alphaproteobacteria > UBA9655 > UBA9655 > UBA9655. Next base: position 107,016 of record CAYYRQ010000001.1, on the reverse strand, counting down.
AAACCAATTAAAACTTTATTATTTTCAAAGTGATATACAAAAGAACCACCATAGGTTTTGGAGTCAAGGGGCCACCCAATGGTATGGATGACTTCGCCTGGGCGATGCTTTGCTGGTTCAATTTCCCATATCTCCTTAATTCCAATGCCGTATGTTTGCGGGTTCGAGTCCACATCGAGTTGAAATTTTTTGATGATGTTTTGTGAAAGAGAGCCACGGCAACCTTCGGCTAAAATCGTCATTTTCCCGAAGATTTTGATTCCATCTTGGAATGTTGATTTAGGGTTTCCCTTTGAATCTAGCCCCATAGATCCTGTTTCTACACCAATAACCTTGTCGTCTTCATTAAAAAGACATGAAGTTACTGCAAATCCAGGGTATATTTCCACACCTAACGCTTCGGCTTCCTGGGCAAGCCACTTACAAAGTGCTCCAAGACTTGCAACATAATTTCCTTTGTTATGCATTTGAGGAGGTGTCGGGAGTCGAAGAGAGTTTGAGGGCGTTAGAAAAAGAAATTTGTCCTTTGAAACAGAGGTTTTTAAAGGGGCGCCCCTTTCTTTCCAATCGGGGAAAAGCTCATTTAAGGCACGGGGTTCAATAATTGCACCTGACAAAATATGGCTTCCGACTTCAGATCCTTTTTCAAGAACACATACACTTAGTGCGGGCGCCAATTGTTTGAGTCGAATGGCACACCCAAGCCCTGCTGGGCCTGCCCCAACAATAATAAGATCATATGACATTTCTTCTTGGCTCATGAATCCTCACTGCTTTTTCGGAATTTGTATCGTGAATCGTGTGAACTCCCCTTCTTTACTTTCGACTTTGATTTGTCCGTGATGTTGTTGCGTAATGATATCATAGCTTAAAGAAAGTCCTAAACCTGTTCCCTGCCCCGTTTCTTTGGTTGTGAAAAACGGTGTAAATATTTTTTTCAGAAGGGCTGGTTTCATCCCCAGTCCGTTATCTTTTATGATAATTTGTGCAGAATTTTTGTTATCTTTTGTTATGACAGTTAATTCGGGTGTATAAAAACCATCAGTTTGCTTTTGTTTTTGAGACATTGCAAAACATGCATTATTAACTATGTTCAAAAAAACGCGCGCGAGGTCTTGTTGAAATCCTTGTACGTTTCCAATTTTAGGGTCGAGAGTTTTCTTGAGTTTTAGGGTAAAATGAGTTTCTTTGCCTTGAAATCCTAAATATCCGAGCTCAATGGTTTCTTCAAGAAGAGAATTTAAGTCAAAGGTTGTAATTTTCCCGGTGCTTCCTCGAGCATGTGCGAGCATGCTTTTTACAATAGAATCTGCTTTTTCTGCATGCTCTCGGGCCTTTTGAATATTTTGTTCAATGAGAGGTACTAAGTCGCTTTCTTTAGAAAGATTTGATTTCAAATCTTCTAAATATTCTAAAGAAAGATCTGAAAAATTAATAATGAAGTTAAGAGGGTTCTTGATTTCATGGGCGATGCCAGCTGTTAAGGCACCGAGACTCGCGAGCTTTTCTTGGACAATAATTTGATTTTGAGCTTTTTTGAGGTCGACCAAGGTTTGTTCAAGTTGCTTATTTTTTTGTTCCAATTGCTGTGTTCTTTGAGTGACTCTATTTTCTAGATTTTTGAGGAGGCTTCTATTTTCTTTGAAAATTCGAGTAACAATTTCAAACCAAGGCTTCCACCGAATGGGGAGGCCTTCGGGTGAGCTTCTCTCGCCTTTATTTTCTTTCGAAATATGATCAATTAATTTTTGTGCTGGAGAAATAAAGTCTCTTATAACCAGCAAATAGCCCATTCCAACGATAAACAAGAGAATGGCAGTCAATATAAATATATCCTCGATCATATCGATAAAGGCTTGTCGGAGGAGAGCTTTCTTAGAGCCGACATAAACCATATACCAGGGAGCATCTTGAAGAGCGCGAACAAATATGAGTGCTTTCCCATCGTCAGAGAATTCATCAGCTTGATTTTGAATAGATTGGTTGATGACTTTAATGGCATTAGCGGGCAATTCATTCTCGATATAAAGGACCCGGTCCAGCGAAAGAGAGGGGTTATTATGCTCATGAAGAGCTAAAATTTGGTGACTATTATTAACGAGAAGCAAAGAGCCTTGAAGGGGGTCGAACCTTTTTATAACGCGATCTAGCTCCGTTAAACGAAGGTCGAGGGAAACACATCCCAAAAATTCATTTTGATCGTAGACGGGAGATGAATTCGAGATGATGAGCCCCTTTTTATAAATCGTGTTATAGCCAGCTCCGTCCTCATAAACGGGCGTCCATACATTTAACCTTCGGGGGTTTGCCTGAGGGCTAGCAGCTGTGAAAAAAGGCTTTTCTTCAATCTCTGGGTTATATGGATTTGGTTGGGCGGGGATCCAAGGATGCAGATTTTGAAAATGATTTTTGGAGGTATAATAAGCCCATGCGATTCCTTTATTATTAATAAGCGCTACTTCAAGGTTTGTATCCAACAAAAGGGACATGTTGAGTTCATTTTTTTGAGACTGTGAAAAGGAGTTAAGTGAGCCGAGCCCAATCAAGTTACCTGTTATTTTTTCGTTAGAAATATTGGGGGGTACTTCCAGACTGTAACTCTTTCCATTTTCATGTTGCTTGAGGAAACGAAATAAGGGAGAAGACATTTGGAATACTTTGATAGAGACAAGATTATTTTCTGCGGCAATTTTTAATCCATTGACATAACTTCGGATCGTTCTTGCCCTTAAATTGAAATTAGAAGCATATTCAGTAACGTGGTGTTTTAGATCAGATAGAATAAGTTCTTGGCTTTGTTTGTATTGAGAATATTGAACGCCAATAGTTATGAGAATAAGAGCTACCCCCGTGAAAAAAGCAATTCGTTTATAGCCCTGACGAAATGGATTCATTATTCTGCCTTCTTTGATACATAATTTTATCAAAGAAAAGACTATGTTACACGCTTCTTTTCAAAAAAATTTAAAAGTAGTTTGGAACACCTTTGTTCTTCAAATCCACCAATTATTTCAGGGACATAATGACAGGAGGTAGCATTAAAAATTCGAGGCCCATGGTCAACACCTCCTCCTTTAGAATCATAAGCGCCAAAAAAAAGGCGCCGAAAACGGGCGAAGCTGATGGCTTGAGCACACATGGGACATGGCTCAAGTGTGACATATATGTCGCACATGGGTAAGCGCCCTTCTCCTTTCAAGGAGCAGGCTTGTTGAATGGCTAAGAGTTCGGCATGAGCAAGTGGATTATTTTGCTGCATCATTTCGTTATGGGCTTTCGCAATGATTTCTCCTGTTTGAGAGTCGACAACAACGGCGCCCACAGGAACTTCATCTTTAAAGAAAGCCTGCTCTGCTTGTTCGATTGCACAATGCATTGGTTTTACGCGTAACATATGGCATAAATTACCTTAAGAAATGAAGAACAGCAATGAAAGGTTTTCATATGAAAGAAAGCACCACTGCGCGCGAGGAACAGGACAGCTTTGGTCGTATAGAGGTTGAATCAAATAAATATTGGGGTGCTCAGACCGAACGCTCCCGCCATAACTTTAAGATTGGTATTGAACGTATTCCTGTACCGATGATTCATGCCTTAGGGTTACAAAAAAAAGCGGCAGCTCTCGTGAATATGGAACTTGGTGAACTGGATCCGGAAATTGCTCAAGCCATTGCTAAGGCGGCGGACGAAGTTGAAAGAGGCTTATTGGATGATCACTTTCCTCTTTCTGTTTGGCAGACAGGCTCAGGAACACATACGAATATGAATGCAAATGAGGTTATTGCGAACCGTGCTATTGAATTCCTAGGCGGACAAATTGGATCAAAAGATCCCGTTCATCCCAATGACCATGTCAATCGAGGGCAATCTTCGAACGATACGATTCCGACAGTGATGCATATTTCAACAGCCCTGAAGTTACATAAGAAATTGTTTCCTGTACTTGAGGAATTTTATGATTCTCTAAAACAAAAGGAAAAAGCATTTGATCGTATCATCAAGATAGGGAGAACACACCTTCAGGACGCGACACCTTTGACCTTAGGGCAAGAGTTCTCAGGGTATGCAGCTCAGATCAAGATGTGTATTGAGAGATTGCAAAACACACTTCCCCACCTTTATCAACTTGCCCAAGGTGGAACGGCTGTCGGAACAGGAATAAATGCAAACCCAAAATTTGCTCTATTGTTTGCAAAAAAAATAGCCGAGTTTACGGGCTTACCTTTCGTAACTGCGCCAAATAAATTTGCGGCTCTGGCTTCAGAAGATACACTTGTTGAGGTATCAGGGGCTTTAAATAGTTTGGCTGTATCCTTGATGAAGATTGCTAATGATATTCGCTTACTTGCTTCTGGTCCAAGATGTGGGTTTGGCGAGTTAATATTGCCAGAGAACGAACCTGGTTCATCCATTATGCCAGGAAAAGTGAATCCAACCCAGTGTGAATCCCTAACAATGATTGCAGCACAAGTTATGGGAAACAACGTCTCGGTCAGCATTGCAGGTTCGAATGGACAACTGGAACTTAATGTTTTTAAACCAGTGATGATTTATAACGTATTACAATCGATTCGATTGCTTTCCGATGGAGTGAGTAGCTTCAATAAGAAATGTCTTGAAGGAATTGAGGCAAACGAACTTAAAATTGAAAAGTCTCTTTCCGATTCTTTAATGCTTGTTACAGCATTAAGCCCCCACATCGGATATGATAAAGCCAGTGAAATTGCAAAAAAAGCATACGCAGAAAATAAAACATTAAAGGAGGCAGCTTTAGAGCTGGGCTATGTAACTGAAAAAGAATTTTCCGAATGGGTCAGACCCGAAAAAATGGTATAGAATGCCTAGCGATATCGGAACTCAGTTTATAAAAAAATCAGTGAGCCTTCATGGGCATAAAACCAGCATTTCTCTAGAAAAAGCCTTTTGGATCATTCTGAAAACTGTTGCGGATAGTGAGCAAATCTCTCTCACAAAACTCATCCAACGGATTGATGAAAATCGTCCTGGTAACCTCGCAAGTACCTTGCGCCTTTATGCCCTCCAAAAAACACTATCCGAGCCTAGCTTATTCAAGTCTTCTTTTGAACATCCAACCCGCAGCGGTGAGCGTAAAGATCGCGATTAAGGCCATGGGCCAGGTATATTCCAGAACGTGAGATACGGGCATGTCTTTTAGAAAAATGCCCCGAATAATGATGAAAAAATATTTGATTGAGATCAGATCTGTAAAGGGCTGAAGCCACCCAGGCATATTTTCAATGGGTGTGGCGTAGCCGGAAAGAAGCATAGTCGGCGTCATAAAAACAAAGGATCCAAGGATTGATTGTTGCTGGGTGTGGCAAAGTGAAGAAATAAAGAGGCCGACACCAACCATCGAAAATAGAAAAATGATCATACTAAAATACAATAATATTATAGATCCTTTGAAAGGAACATCAAATAAGAGAAGGGAAGCAACCGTGATAAGTGTGCTTTCAAAAAGGCTAATGACCATAGCTGGTGTCATTTTCCCGATAAGAATTTGCCAGGGCTGGAGAGGCGATACAAGCAGCTGATCGAAGGTTCCATTCTCACGTTCACGTGAGACGGACATGGCTGTCACGGTGAGGGCAAGAACCATACTAAGAATGGCGACAAGCGATGGCACAGTAAAATAGATGTACTCAATATTGGGATTGAAGAACGATCGGTACTCAAGGGAGATTGGATCAGGAACGCTTACACCCTGGTGTTGAAGGATTTCATTATTAAACTGTTCAATGATGCTACCTAAATAACCTAATACAATTTGAGAAGCATTTGATTTTCTACCATCAAGAATAATCTGTGCGGGAGCGGTTTTTTTGGAAGCGATAAGCCGGGAGAAATCAGACTGAAAATTTAAACTCGCTATGACGTTTTGGTTATCTATGTTTTTTTTGACTTCTTCAGACGATTTAAATTGATAGACATGGCTAAAATAAGGAGACCCTTTTATTCTTTGGGTAAGTTCGTGACTATACCAACCTTGGTCCTGGTCATATATGCCAATTGATATGTTTGTGACTTCAAGGGTTGCCGCATGAGAAAAAATAACGAGCTGAATAAGGGGCGGTGCAATCAAGGTAATTCGGCTTTTAGGATCTCGGAGCACGGCCAAAAATTCTTTGATCATAAGAGCTTTTAAATGGAACCATACTTTTGCGAAATCTGTTATTTTTTTCATATTAATCAAGCCTCTTAACCATTTTTAATGCAGTAACAGTGAGGAAAAAGCAACCGATAAGAAGCATGACGCATAAATTAGGAAGAAGTATATCCCACGTAATGCCGCTCAAAAAACTGCTCTGTAGAATGGTTACAAAATACCTTGGTGTGAGGAAGTAAGTTAAAGTTTGGATGGGCCAGGGCATAGAGTTTATTTCAAAAATAAAGCCAGAAAGCATAAAGGCAGGCAAGAAGCCAACTATGATTGAAATCTGACTTGAGATAAACTGGCTTCGTGTTGTTGTAGAGATAAAGAGACCGAGCCCTAAGGCTGCTAAAAGGAAAACAGACGTTGATAAAAATAGGATAAAATAGGATCCTCGAAACGGGACATCGAAAATACTTATGGAAATAAAAACACACAGGGCCATCGAAGCAAGACCAAGCAAAAAATAGGGAATAAGCTTTGCAAAGAACATTTCAGGTATCCGAATCGGCGTTGACATCATAGCCTCCATCGTTCCCCTTTCCCATTCCCTTGCAACAACGAGAGCTGTTAGCAGTGTTCCAATGAGGGACATGATAATTGCGATTGAGCCAGGTAACAGGACATCCCGGCTTTTTAGTTCGTCGTTAAACCAAACCCTGGACTCTGCGCGAATAGGGTTCTTAATGTGGGTCCTACTTTCATTTTTTTCTTTTTGATTCCAATTGCTTAATACACCCTGGGCATAATTAATAACAAAACGCGCCGTGTTTGGTTCGCTGCCGTCAACGAGAGATTGTACAGGCGTTGTTGTCGTGTGCTTAAGGAGTTTTTGAGAGAAGTTAATAGGAACAACAATGACACCACGGAGCTTGCCTTCAGTGAGTTCCTTTTCAAGCTCATGACGATTATAGCCTGTTTTGACAGAGAAATAGGGTGTTCCAAAAAAAGCTTGTTCCAAATTTCTTGCCGTTGGGTCCGTATCCTCAAGAACCAGACCGATCGGCACATGTTTGGCATCCAGCGAGACCCCATACCCAAAGATGAAAATCATGATAAGAGGAAGAAGGAAAGCAATAAGGAACGTACTTGGATCCCGGACCATTTGCTTCGTTTCTTTTAGAAAAAAAGCTTTAAAGCGAGGAAAAGAAAAATATTTCATGAAGTGGCCTCTTTCTCTGATCGCTCAATGAGACGAATAAAGGCATCTTCTAATGTGGGATTTTTTAATGTTTTTGATTTCACCATTGTCTTGAGATCGTCTGGAGTACCTGTGGAGATACTTTTCCCTTGGTAAATTAAAGAGATGCGATCACAATATTCGGCTTCTTCCATAAAATGAGTTGTCACCATGATAGTGATGCCTTTTTCGACCATCCCATTGATATGCGTCCAAAATTCCCGACGAATGAGGGGATCAACGCCAGAGGTGGGTTCATCTAAAAAAAGAACATCCGGTTCGTGCATCACAGCACATGCGAGTGCAAGTCGTTGTTTATATCCCAGTGGTAGAAGTCCTGCATTACGGGATAAATAAGTCGAAAGGTCGAAAACACTAACCATATCATCAATGCGTTGATTTCGTCTTTTGGGTGGTAAACCGTAAACACCAGAAAAGAAATTCAGGTTTTCTTTGACACTTAGATCTCCGTAAAGGGAAAATTTTTGAGCCATATATCCGATGCGGGAGCGGGCTTCAGAAGGCGCTTTTTTAAGATCAAAACCAGAGACGAGGGCTTGACCGTTTGTTGGTTTTAGGAGTCCACAAAGCATTTTAAATACGGTTGACTTCCCTGCCCCATTTGGGCCCAAGAGGCCAAAAATTTCTCCACTTTGGACGGTAAAAGAAATGTCATTGGCAGCGGTGAATTCCCCAAACATTTTTGTAAGGTTTTTGGCTTGAATCGGGGAGGTTTTGGATTTTGATTTAGGGGATACCTTTTCGGCTAATACAGAATCTCCCTTATAGGGGTGGGACAAAATGTCCATAAATGCATCTTCAAATCGAGGGGGAGTCTTTTTCCAATCCTCAGGTTTGGATGCAGTTGGAAAGTCAGGGTTACAGACGATACGGAGTTGGCTTCCCTGAATAACGCCATCTAGGATGTCGTCCCGGTTTAGAAGATCAGCCAATGCTCTGCGTCGATTTTGATAAGGGACGCTAACTTGAAAAACACGACCATTTACTCGGCGCGTCAATTTTTGGGGAGGCCCCTCAAAAAGGAGTTGACCATCTTTAAGAAGGATAACCTCTGAACATCGGTCGGCTTCATCTAAATAGGATGTGGAACAAATAACTGTTAGCCCCTCTACCATAAGCTTCTGTATCATTTTCCATAATTCTTGACGTGAGATGGGGTCAACACCAACACTCGGTTCATCAAGTAAGAGAATCCTGGGTTGTCCAAGCAAAGCACATGCAAGCCCTAGTTTTTGCTTCATCCCTCCTGATAGGCGCCCTGCTAGCCGATCCGAAAAGGGTCCTAAAGAAGTGAAGTGAAACATCTTGGCAAAATTATCTTCCTTCATTTCAGCTGTTAAGCCACGTAGGTCGGCATAGAGATTGAGATTTTCGTAAACGGTAAGGTCTTCATAGAGACCAAATTTTTGAGGCATGTATCCTGTAATATCATGTAAAGCATTTGTATCTTTTAGCGTATCAAGTCCAAAGACGGATAAGTGGCCTTCTGTGGGCTTAAGGATGCCAGCGAGTAATCTGAGAAGAGTTGTTTTTCCAGCTCCGTCGGGCCCAACAACCCCTGTGATAACCCCTTTTCGAATTGATGCATTTATATTTGCTAAAGCGGGAACTTTGCTTTCTGAAAAAGCCTTTGAAATATGAGTGATCGTGACCGCGTTTTCTATGATGACCTCCCTCTTTTATTCAGAGAGATTTATTTTTACAGTGACAGGCTGGCCTTGACGAAGTTGGCCTTTTGGATCTTCAACCCAAATGCGGAGGCGAAACACAAGATTTGTTCGGAGCTCAGGTGTTTCAACAGTTTTGGGTGTAAATTCAGCTTGAGGAGAAATAAATCCAATTTGTCCTTCATAAGGCTGATTCGGGTAGGAATCGGTATATACAAGAGCTTTCATACCCGGTTTTATGTGTCCTAAATTGGGCTCGGCAATATAAGCTCGAACCCACACCGGTTTATGCAGGGAAAGGGTATAAACGATCGATTGAGGGGATACGATGGCTCCAGGCTCAAGAACACGTGTAAAAATGATTCCATCTGAAGGGGCTCTTATTTCCGTGTCGTCTAGGTTAATTTGTGCACTTTGTCGTTGTGCCTGCGCTAATTCCACCGCAGCTTTGCCAGCGGCAATGTCTTCTTGACGAAACCCTTCTTCGGCAAGACTCAACGCTTCTTTAGCGCTTTTTAAAGAAGCCTGAGCTTGGACTTTTAATTTTTGAGCATCATCATACGATTGTGCAGATGTGGCTCCAAGGTTCACTTGCTGGCTTTGCCTTTTAAAAATGAGATTTGCATTTTTTAGGTTGGCTTCAGCTTCTTGAACAGCTGCACGTGCTTCTTCGATCTCTTGTGGCCGGCTTCCTCGCATTAATTTTTCATAATTCGCTTCTGCTTCTTTGAGTTGAGCTTTCGCAGCTGATAAGTCCGCTTCATAAGGGGATTTATCTAGAACAGCCAAAAGGTCGCCGGCTTTGACTTCATCTCCCTCTTCATAAACCATTTTTTTAAGCCTGCCACTCACCCTAAACCCTAAGTCAACCTGGCGAATGTCAACGTTTCCATAAAGCGTTAGGACCTTATTTCCATAATTATTTTTCCATAGCCAATAGCCAACGATTACAATGAGGAAAACTATGCCTAGGGATCCTATTAGAAGGGCGTGTTTTTGCAGGGTTGTTATTATTTTTTGCAGTTTTATTCTCCCATATTTATCTTTACCATTCTAAGCTAAAAAATGGATAAAAGACAGAGGTAAGCTACTGCTTCTACCTTTAAAAAATAAGTTTAAATTTTACTTAACGTGAAGGAAAATTTTTAAGAAACTCCTGAGCAACGTCCGCTGGAGATCGACCTTCAACGTCCACTTGATAGTTTAAGTTAATCATTTGCTCGTTGGAGATCGATCCGAGAACGGGTCTTAAAGCTTGTTCTATTTCAGGATATTTTTTAAGAACGGTTTGGCGAATGACTGGGGCAGCCTCATATGAAATATAATGATGCTTATCATCTTTTAGAGTTACAAGATCGTGCTTTTTTAGTTTGCCGTCCGTTGCACTCGCAACAATAACATTTGCTGACTCATGTTCTATGGCAGAAAAAATTAAATTAGGATCAACTTGCATGACCTTTTTAAACTCTAAATTATATGCTTTTTTTAACCCAGGCAATTGGTCAGGGCGTTTTAATGCTTCAGGAGTTGAGGAAATAACCAGATTTTTTGCATATGGTTCAAGGTCACTAAGGGTATGGATTTTATGGATATCAGAAAGTTTTTTTGTAATGGCCAGCGTTGGTGCATTTGCGTATCCGAAAGGTTTTAGCCATGTGACCTGAAATTTATCTTCATAAGCCGTTTTGACTTTATCGAAAATATTATCATAAGTGGGTTCTTCATTTAAAACAGTTAAATAGGCTGTTCCTGTGTATTCAGGGTACATATCCACTTTGCCCTTTAACATGGCTTGATGGACGATATCTGTTGATCCCATATTGAAGGCTCGTTGAACATTTAGATCGGTTTTTTCTTCGATCAACTGTGCCATAATTTCACCGAGAATATATTGCTCTGTAAAATTTTTACTGGCAACAACAACTGTATTTTTTGATGGGGTAGAAAAAGAAAAAATGCTAAATGCTGTTACGACGAGAAACAATCCTATGGCAAAAATTTTTGTTAATCGTGACATTTTTAGAGATCTCAACTTTCGGTGGTGGAGAAGTTTTTCAAGTTGTGAGATGCCAAAATCAAATCCCAAAGCGAGGAGAGCAGTCGGAATAGCTCCTAAGAGTATCAAAGAAGAATTATTGAGAGAAAGTCCTTGAGTAATGAAGTCACCCAGTCCGCCGGCGCCAATAAAAGCAGCCACCGTTGCAATGCCTATGGTTGAAGCCGTTGCAACGCGAAGACCTGAAATAATTACAGGTAGGGCTAAAGGAAGTTCAACAAACCATATTTTTTGAATGGTGGTAAAACCCAAAACTTCAGCTGCCTCTCTGCACTCAGGAGGAACATTTTCAAGGCCAGTATAAGTACTTCTAAGTATGGGGTAGGTTGCATAAAAAGTTAAAGTAATAATCGTAGGAACAAAGCCAAGCCCGAAAAGTGGCACTAAAAACCCTAACATGGCAAGGGAGGGTAAGGTTTGTGTTACACCACCAATGTTAAGGAAAATATTACGAAGGTAAGTTAAACGCGTTATGGTGACGCCAAGGGGAATGGCTATTAATGAAGCAAAAAAAAGTGAACAACTCACAAGGTAAATGTGCTCAAAAGTTTTTTGTTGAAGCTCAAAAGCGTGATGGAGCAAAAATGGGAAAAAGTCTGTTGTCATTACATCCATCAATTCCCTAAACCAATTGTCACAAGTTTTTCAACAAAAGTTGTTTTCGGATTTTCAGATAACTGTTCTTTTATGCCGATTTGTTCAATGGATCCACTTTGCATGACGGCAATGCGATCACCAAGCTTAAAGGCTTCATTAATATCGTGGGTAACGAAAATGATTGTTTTCTTTAAATTTTCCTTCACATGAAGGATCTCATCCTGAAGTTCATTTCGTGTAACAGCATCTAATGCGCCAAAAGGTTCATCCATGAGGAGACATTCTGAATCAGTTGCTAAAGCTCTTGCAACACCGACGCGCTGCTGCTCTCCTCCTGAGAGTTGCTCAGGATACCGATCAAGATAAATCTCTGGATTAAGGTGAATTGAGCTTAAAAGCTCTTCAATCTTTTTCCTTGGTGATTTAGGAGGACGCTTAGAAAAACGTAAAACAATTTCAATATTTTCCTCAACAGTCATATGGGGGAATAGGCCGGCTTTTTGAAAAACATAACCAAAGAAATGACGTCTCAGGTCTCGAATGTTATAATTTTCAATGGGTTTTCCTTTGATAAGAATTTGGCCTTTTGAGGGTCGTTCAAGACCATTAAGTAGCTTTAATAGTGACGTTTTTCCACTTCCAGATGCACCAATAAGAGCGAGACATTCTCCTAACCTTATGTCGAGGGAGACATTGTTCACACTTGGTCCATCCGATGATGGATAGATTTTAGATACATTCTTAAATTGAATAATATGTTTTGACATAGCATGACTTTGCAACGTTATACTTTAAGAGTCAAGGTGAATACTTAAAATAAATAGATAATCATTTTTAATGTGGGGGTTTAATTAATTGCATCTCTTAAAGCTTGGGAGGCTTTAGAGGTCGTTTCTCGTTGCAGTTGAGTGTCGATAAAAGAAGAAGCAACGAGCAACTTCAAAAGATCAACATTGGTTGTTATGCCCTCACCATTTAGAAAATAAACAACATCCTCTGTTGCTACATTTCCACTCGCTCCCTCCGCAAAAGGGCATCCACCGAGACCTGAAACAGAACTATCGATAACCCTAATTCCCATTTCCAAAGCTGTATATATATTTGCAATCGCTTGGCCGTAGGTATCGTGAAAATGTACAGCCACATTTTTAAGAGGGACAGGAAAGTCTTTTAAAAGGTTTTTGACGTGTTTCGGCGTACCAACGCCTATGGTGTCTCCTAAAGAAATCTCATCACAACCCATCTCAAAAAGATGATGTGCAACTGCATGAACACAAGACGGGGCGATGTATCCTTCGTAAGGACAGGCTATGGCGCATGAAACATACCCCCGGATACGAATTCCCCTAGATTTAGCTTCAGGAACAAAGGCGCCGAACGTTTCCAGACTTTCGTCAATTGATCGGTTTATATTGTTTCTACAGAATAACTCTGAAGCAGCCGTAAATATGGCTATCGATTCCACCTTATTTTCAAGGGCCATTTCATAGCCCTTTTCATTGGGAACCAATAAAGAGTAATCAACGCCGTTTTTTTTTCGAATGTCTTGGTAAACTTTATCACTGTTAGCGAGCTGAGGCACCCATTTTGGTGAAACAAAGCTACCCACTTCAATGGCAGGAAGACCTGAATCAGACAAAAGATTAATAAACTCAACGCGATCAGAAACAGGCAGAGTGGTTTTTTCAGATTGTAATCCGTCGCGCGGTCCGACTTCAACAATTTTGACTTGGGGTTGCTTTTTCATACAGAGGTCCTCTTCAAAGGAAATCAATGATAAACAAATATCGGTATCTTTGTTGAATCGACAAGTTGTTCAATGCATGATCCTTTAAAATAGTATGAAATTCCTTTGTGACCATATGCGCCCATGACAATTAATGACACCTTAAGGCTTTGAGCCAGGCTGAGAATTTCAGTAGAAGGCTTGTCCTTACTTGCAATGGGATGAACATGGGTTTTTAAAGAATGACTTTTACAGAGCTCTTCCATTTGATTTACAAAATATTGAGCCTCTTTTTTGTCAGGATCCACGGTCACGATATGAACAACTTTGTCTTTCAAAAGGCCAAGAAGAATGGCCATATGGATGGCTCTTGATGATGCAAAAGTCCCGTCATAAGCAAGCAATACATTTGCGCTATCATGGTGCGGCAGTTTATCGCTGGTTACAATTGTGGGTCTTGGATGTTGTTTTATAAGCTCTTTCACATTAACAGTTGATTCTTCAGATGGATCAAAATGGAAGTTTGCATCTTTACCTATAATGAGTAAGTCATGAGGTGCAGCAAAGTTTCCAATTTCAACGAGAGGTACACCTGAAGTATCAATGATGGAACAAGAGGCATCGCTTTTTTTACATTGGTCCATAAACCCTTGTTCAAGTTTGTGCAGATGCTCTCTCGTTTTTTTTATGATTTCAGCGTCAAGGGTAACCTTATAAGCTGCCCCTCCCAAGGGAACGGCTTCCGGAGATTCAATCCAGGGCTTATCGAGGATCCCAATACCTGTAAGATCGGCTTTAAACGAAAGGGCAAGTTCTATGCCAAATTTTTTGGCTGACGTACTTGAAGATGACTCATCAAGTATAACCAGTATCTTTCTTATCATCTTAAAACATCCTTTTGTCTTTAAGTGTTTTTTAATTTTAGCAGTAAAGGATTAATAGAGAGTTTATAAGATTCAGTTTTAGAGCATCCAGGGAGGCATTTTCTTATTGAGAAAAGCTTCAAACCCTTCCTTGCATTCATCAGACGCACGAACCTCAGCATTCAGCTTTGCGGTTTTGAGTGTGTATTGATGAGAATCATCTCTGATCTCATGAAGGAGGGATTTAGTTTTACGAATGGCTTGTGGCCCTCCTTTAAGGATAGAATCGATAAAATAGGAAATTCTATCCTTCATTACATCTCCCTTCACAACTTCATGTACGAGTCCTATTTCAAGAGCTTTTTGAGTTTCAAAGATTTCTCCAGTTAGGAAAAAACGCCGAACTTGTCGAGTGCCAATCGCGGTTATAACATATGGTGCGATAATCGCAGGAACGATGCCAATTCTGACTTCTGAAAAAGCAAATGAGGTTGGCTCCTGAGCGATCACAATATCTGAGCAAGCTGGAATTCCCATGCCTCCTCCCCGAACGTGACCATGAACGATGGTTAAAGTAGGTACGGGCAATGTATTAAAAAGATGAAAAAAATGAGCGAGTTGGGAAGATGCTTTTTTATTTTCTTCAATCGACATTTGATTCATTTTTTCCATCCAGGCAATGTCTGCGCCAGCACAGAAACTTTTTCCATTTCCTTGAAAAATCATAGCCCGAAGGGAGGAATCCTTGTGGAGCTGTTCTAAAATCTCAATAAGTTGTTCTAATGTATTTCCGTCGAGCGCGTTATGAACGTGAGGACGATCGAGTGTGATGCGGGCAATCTTCTGAGCATCCAGGGTAAAAAGAACGTTTTCTTCCATATTAAAACCTAAAAATTCCAAAATTTGTTTCTGAAATGGGTGGCTTCAAAGCGATTGATAAACTATGAGCGACAACCCTTCGAGTGTCTTTTGGATCAATAATCCCATCATCCCAAAGCCGTGCTGAGGAATAATAAGGATGACCTTGGTTTTCGTACTGTTTTAATATTTTATTTTGTAAAGATTCTTTTTCTTCTGCACTCAGTTTTTGAACAGACGTCAAAACGTTGGCTGCTTGTTGTCCGCCCATAACAGAAATACGGGCATTGGGCCACATCCACAAAAAGCGAGGGTTATAAGCCCTTCCACACATTCCATAATTCCCTGCACCAAAGCTTCCGCCGATGATAACCGTAATTTTGGGGATTGCTGCACAAGCGACAGCCGTAACTAGCTTGGCGCCCGCCTTTGCAATCCCCTCGTTTTCATATTTTTTCCCGACCATGAATCCGCTAATATTTTGAAGAAAGAGGAGGGGGATTTTTCGTTGACAACATAACTCAATAAAGTGGGCCCCTTTAAGGGCAGATTCTGAAAATAAAATACCATTATTTGCCATAATTCCCAAGGGCATGCCATATACGTGAGAAAAGCCACACACAAGCGTTTCACCGTATTCTCTTTTAAATTCCTCAAACTCACTTCCATCAACAATACGTCCGACGATTTCTCTTACATCATAGGTTTTGCGTCTATCTGGAGGGATGACGCCATAAATCTCTTCGATATTCATTGAGGGCTCTACAACGTTCAGAGTGGCTTTATTGGGTATTTGATTTAAAGAAGCAACAATGTTGCGGGTGATTCTGAGAGCATCTAGATCATCTTTTGCAAGATGATCGACAACACCTGAAATTTTGGCGTGAACATGAGCCCCACCTAATTCTTCGGCTGTCGTTTCTTCCCCCGTTGCTGCCTTGACCAGAGGGGGGCCCCCTAAAAAAATCGTTCCCTGGTTTTGGACAATGATAGCCTCATCAGCCATTGCAGGGATATAAGCGCCCCCTGCCGTGCAAGAGCCCATGACAACACCGATTTGGGGAATTCCCATTGAGGACATGCGGGCTTGATTGTAAAAAATTCGGCCAAAATGATCTCGATCAGGAAATACTTCGTCTTGGAAAGGAAGGTTAGCACCACCTGAGTCAACTAAATAAATGCAAGGGAGATGATTAGCTTCAGCAATTTCTTGTGCACGGAGATGTTTTTTTACCGTAAGAGGGTAATAGGTTCCCCCTTTTACGGTTGCATCATTCGCAATGATCATACACTCTAGGCCATGAATTTTTCCAATTCCCGTAATAAGACCTGCTGAGGGAACTTCGTTTTCATAGAGGCCATTTGCTGCCAATGCACCAATTTCCAAAAAGGAAGAGCCGACATCAAGTAATTTTTCTATGCGCTCGCGCGCAAACAATTTTTCACGCGCCCTGTGCTTTTCTTTAGATTTATCACTTCCCCCCAACTTAACAATTTTCAGCTTTTCATTAAGATCAGAGGCTAAAGATTGATGATATTTTGTATTTTCTTGAAACTCATCTGATTGAGGGTTGAGGGAGGACTTCAGCTGGGTCATGGGATTCGTTCAATAGCTATGGCTGTGGCTTCCCCTCCGCCGATGCAAAGAGTTGCTATTCCTCGGCGAAGGTTTCTTTTTTTCAGTGTATACAAAAGCGTTACAAGTATGCGTGCCCCTGAGGCTCCAATAGGATGCCCCAAAGCTGTTGATCCCCCGTTAATGTTAACTTTCTCGGGGGGAATTTTAAGGGCCCGTATTGCAGCCATGGGCACAACAGAGAAAGCTTCATTGATTTCAAATAGGTCAACGTCTTCAATGCGCCAATTTACTTTTTCTAATAAAGTTTCAATGGCTTTAATCGGTGCAGTGGAAAACCACTCCGGTTCATTGGCAACCGAAGTATGAGCGATAATTTTAGCTTGAGGATGAAGATTTTGATCATCAGTAAAAGAGCGACTTCCGAGAACCAGAGCTGCAGCGCCATCACTAATTTGACTAGATGTTGCAGGCGTGATCGTTCCTTTTTCTTCAAAAGAAGGCTTCAAGCTTGAAAATTTTTCAACTTTAACTCTGGAAGGGCATTCATCCTGTTCAACGAGGATTTGTTTTTTTCCCAGGTCGATAGCGACAGGTTGAATTTCTTCGCTTAATTCGCCACTTTGAATGGCGGCGATTGCTTTAGAAGCTGACTGAGAGGCGAAAGTTTCTTGATCTTGTCGTGATAGTTCATACTTTCGAGCTGCATTTTCCGCGAGCCTCCCCATCAAGCACCCATCATACACATTTTCCAGACCATCAAAGAGCAAGTGATCTTTGATTTCTCCATGCCCCATGCGATACCCTTTGCGGGCTTTATCAAGGAGGTAGGGAGTCTGGCTCATGTTTTCCATGCCCCCTGCAATAGCAACGTCAATATCTCCCAGACGGATAAGCGCAGAGGCTAATATAACGGATTCCATGCCGGATCCGCAGACTTTGTTTATGGTTGTTGCAGGTGTTGTAACAGGTATTCCTGCGCCTATAGCTGCCTGACGAGTGGGCGCTTGTCCGAGTCCCGCCGTGAGGACACATCCCATAAAAACATCCTCAATTGTAGAAGGTTGGATAGAAGCATTTTCAAGGGCACCTTGAATCGCAATAGATCCTAAGAGAGTTGCTTTGATGCTAGAAAGTTCCCCTTGAAATGCACCGATGGGTGTTCTTTTTGCACCTAAAATAAAAACTTCTTCTGTCATTGACCTTCCTTAAGCCGTTTCTTTAAATATATCACGCCCAATGATAATTCGTCGAATTTCTGATGTGCCCGCCCCAATCTCGTAAAGCTTTGCACCTCTTAAAAGACGACCTGTTGGGTATTCATTAATATAGCCATTTCCTCCCAAGCATTGGATGGCTTGGAGCGCCATTTGGGTTGCTTTTTCTGCTGTAAAGAGAATAACGCCAGCAGCATCCTTACGGGCGACTTCTCCCTGATCGCAAGCTTGTGCAATAGTATAGAGATATGATTGGCATGCACAGTAGCTGGTATACATGTCAGCAATTTTTCCTTGTATAAATTCAAATTCACCGATGGGTTTATCAAATTGGTGCCTTTCATGGACGTAAGGAATAACCACATCCAAACATGCTTTAAGGATACCAAGAGGGCCTCCGGCAAGGACGACCCGCTCATAATTGAGCCCATTCATGAGTATGCCAATCCCTTGATTTACTTCACCTAGGACATTTTCAGCAGGGATGTGACAGTCTTCAAAGACGAGCTCGCATGTCCCTGAACCGCGCATTCCTAGTTTATCAAGTTTTTGGGCCGTGCTAAAACCCTTTGTTCCTTTTTCAACGAGAAAAGCTGTCAAACCTTTGGAACGAGATTCAGGTTTTGTTTTCGCGTAAACAACAAAGATGTTGGCATAAGGTCCATTGGTAATCCACATTTTTGTCCCATTGAGAACAAACCCTTTATCTTTGCTACGAGCGGTTGTTTTCATACTGAGAACATCTGAGCCTGCATTCGCTTCACTCATGGCAAGTGCACCAACATGCTCACCATTTATTAGTTTGGGAAGAAACCGTTGCTTCTGTTCTTCGTTTCCGTGAAGTCGGATTTGATTGACACAGAGATTTGAATGGGCAGCATAGCTTAAGCCTATTGAACCCGAGGCACGCGAGATCTCTTCCATCGCAATAACATGCTCAAGGTAGCCCATACCTGAACCGCCATCCTTTTCATCGACCGTAATACCCAGCAGCCCGAGATTTCCGAGCTTTGGCCATAGTTCTCTTGGAAATTCGTCTTTCTGGTCGAAAAGATGGGCACGCGGGGCAATTTCTTTTTGCGCAAAAGTGCGCACTGTTTCTCGGACAGCTTCAGCTACATTTCCGCATGAAAAGGATGGTCTTTCCACATGTCCTCCACTTCTTTCTTAGATTTATTATGTCAGAAAAGTGGGAGATTCCCTAGAAGTTTCCGATTATGAAAACCATGGGATAGATTAAATGCATAATTAGAAAGACTTAGGTCGATTTTTATGTTTGGTGGGGTAAGACAACTCGGGATAATGTTACCGCGTGGACTTCTCGAGCGCCTGCTTTTATAAGGGTTTTTGCACAAGTGTTTAGAGTTGCACCTGTTGTGTAAACGTCATCGATGAGGAGAACGTTTCTTTGCTTTAACAGTCCATTGTGTTTCTGAGGAACAGAAAAGGCGTTTCTCACATTCTTTATGCGGGCATCTTTAGAGAATTTTCCTTGAGATAACGTTCGCTGGTGTCGTACAATTAGGCTCGGGACATAGGTTAGATTTTGGAGTTTGGCAACTTGTTGGGCTAGCAATCCTGCTTGATTGTAAGTTCGTTGAAAGAGTCGTGTCCAATGGAGGGGAACGGGAACACAAAGGGGGTTTTCAATTTCTTGAACAATTTTGCTTAGCCATTTTCCGAAAAGAGGTGCAGCTTGCAGGTTATCTGTATGTTTAAATTT
Source organism: uncultured Alphaproteobacteria bacterium (assembly GCA_964474215.1). Classification (GTDB taxonomy): domain Bacteria; phylum Pseudomonadota; class Alphaproteobacteria; order UBA9655; family UBA9655; genus UBA9655. The sequence continues at coordinate 87,360 of CAYYRQ010000001.1, read as the reverse complement.
CAGAATAAGTTCTTTGCTCTCCGGCGTATAAGTAAATACGGATCGTGCCGTCTTAAAGAAGGGCTGTTTATGGGAACACGGACCGCAGAGGGCACTTTCATCGATGTCAAATTCAAATGGACGCCCACAGCAACAACAATAGGGTTTTGAGATAAATGAAATGGATGCCCAACATGGACCACATAACCCTTCTACTTTATCTAAAATATTGCCGCACTTCATACACCTCAAGGGGATTATGAAGTCAATAATTTTAGTGAATAGGGAACGGATAGCTTGCATAAAAATGGGCTGCTTTGAGTGTATTTTCGAGAAGACAAGCGACAGTCATTGGCCCTACACCCCCAGGGACAGGCGTAATGGCACCGGCTTTTCTATCCGCAGAAATGAAGTCAACGTCGCCTACGATTTTTCCTGAAGGCAGTCGGTTAATACCGACATCAATAACCGTTGCGCCTTCTTTTATCCATTCTCCTTTAATGAATTCAGGGTTTCCTATTGCAACAATGAGGATGTCAGCTGTTTCACATAGAGAAGGGAGGTTACGCGTTTTTAAATGTGCGATAGACACAGTACAATTTTGTTGGAGCATAAGCAGCGCCATCGGTCGACCCACGAGAATTGATGCGCCAATAACTGTGACGTTAAGTCCCTCCATCGTAGGATGAATGGTTTCAATCAGTCTGAGGCATCCTAAAGGTGTGCTTGCAACAAGCCCGTCTTTAATTCCTTGAAAAAGCTTGCCGGCGTTAAGAGGGTGGAGGCCGTCGACATCTTTCATGGGGTCGATAAGAGAAAGAATTTCAAATTTATTGAGTTCAGACGGGAGGGGAAGTTGAACGATAATTCCATGAATTTGATCATCGAAATTCAGCTCTTGAATCTTATTTTTAATTGATTCGACAGATGTCCAGGAAGGGAAAACGTGTTCCTCAAAATGATATCCAATTTCCTCGGCTTGCGTTCCTTTGAGGCGAACATAGAGCTGGCTGACGGGATCTTCACCGATTCTAATGGCCGCCAACCCAGGCTTTACGCCCGTCGCTTCTTCAAGCTTATGAGCGGCCCTTGCGAGTTCTTTCTTGTGTTCATCGGCAATTTGAAGGCCATCTATAATTTTAGACATCGGTGACGGAAACAATCCTTATGATGAGTCGCGTGATAGTGGCTTGAAGAAACCAAATAAAGAAAATGAGAACGAGGGGTGAAAGATCAAAGCCACCAACAATAGGAAGAAATCGTCTGATAAACCTGAGGACAGGTTCTGTGACGCGGAATAAGAACTCACGAAGCATGGCGATAAAGTTATTTCGCGCGTTAATAATGTTAAAGGCGACAAGCCAGCTGAGGATAACGCTTGCAATTACAACCCATGCATAAATTCCAATAATTGATCGAAGTACAGAAAGCAAAGGCACAAGAATAATGTCCATCGTGAGGTTCCCTTCCATATAATTTTTCTTCTAATATACATTTGTTGACGCCAAGATGCCATTCTTTATTTGAAAACCACCAATTAAAATCAAAAAGTGAGTGATGTGGTGTCGCAAAAATGAATAAATAAGTAAAAGGCATGCCTTGGGAGGCCTTCATAAATATAATTTTAATACAAAAAAATATTAGATTAAATTTAAGGTTGCGCTAAAAATATACGTAATGATAATCATAGATATGATTGCAGAATAAAGGAGCTTAAATTGAATAAACTTACCCCAATTGCTATATTGTTTTTTATCGCTTTTCTGAGCTCTCACCCTGTCAGTGGAATGGGAATTTTATCTGAGCTTTGGCCAAGCATAAGACGTTCTGTCACACCAAGATTTTACCATACAGCCCAAGATTCAGAGTTGTTTTCATGGAATAAAGGATATGTTCCTACAAAACAAGCGCAAGAACGTACGCCTATAAGTTTGGACTCCAAAAGCAATTATCACTTGTATTTTGATTCCATTCGTCGTTTAGCTTATATTTATAAACCTGATGTCAAAAATTTATTTCCTTCGTCCAGAAGATCAAAAAATCCCTCTCAAGAAAATAAATAAAATAGGGAATTTTCTTACTTTACGAGAATAAACTTAGGTGTTTGCTTCTCATATTTGACTATCACCATTCGAGGTATTTTATTGATACTCTCTGTTCTTTTTTACACGCTGATGAAACTTTATGAGAATTGATTCCCAATGAGTCCCACACAACGCATTCTTATTATTGGCAACTCCGGGTCAGGAAAGACTTGGTTGGGGAAGGCACTGTCGAAAAAAATGCATATTCCCTTGTATCACATGGACAGTCTCCGATGGGATCAAAGTGGCTATGAGGTTAGCCGTTCTGCCGCTCAGATTAACAAAGACCTTGAAGAAATAAAAAAACAAGACCAGTGGATTCTTGAGGGTGTCTTTGGAAAGATGGCCCAAGCTTGTCTTCCCTTTTCAACTACACTCATTTGGCTCGATTTACCATGGGAAGAATGCAAGCAGAACCTCATTAACCGAGGTCCTCAGTTTGAGGAGTGCCAGGCTTCTTTTGATAAAGACAAGGCTCTTGAAAAACTTATCGCTTGGGCAGCTCAACATGATTCAAGACAGGATTATAATTCAAGCCAATTCTTTGAGAGCCTTTATACAACTTATCCTCATGTTAAATTTTGTTTACATAATCGAAATGAGGTTATGGATTTTCTGATCCATTGAAATATGGAAAACCCTAATATGTTTCCCACAATTCCAAACGTCCAACAACAACCTTATTCGTCTTAGACTTACTGAAGATTACTCGGGTTGGTATCTAACAATCATGGTAAGCGCGGGATCTTCACCAATAAAAGAATGTAGCGTTAAATTTATAGTCAAATTGTTGAGGACGTCTTGCAGGGGAAGATTTTTGCTAATTTCTCTTGCACCCCTAATATGCTTACATTTAATCCAGTCGTGCTTTGCGCCAGCAAGCTGGCCCTCAAGAATGCATTTTATTGTCTTGCTTTTCATGATGTCTCCCCACGTTAGTTTGCTATATCGGTCAGGGAGGTTAACAGTGAAGGCTGCTGTTTGGGGAGGCTTCTTTTGTAGGTCCAGCTTGGCTTTATGTTCAAATTTCACTAGGGTGTCGGGTTTATGACTCTCCCATAATACCACGTTAGCAAAAGCGGTTTTCTCCACTTTCTTGTCAGTCTCCCAGTAGTTATATGTAACTTCCACTTCACTCTTTGACGAGGTCAAGGAACCGTCGAGAAAAAGCGTTGAAAGAATCATTCCTATTGTAGTTACTGATGTTCTTAAAAATGTGTTTCCTATCATGACTTTCCCTATATTTAGACGATGCCCCAATTGATATGAATGACATATCACTATACTCAACATCATATCTTCTCTCTCGTTAAAAATTTATTAATGAAATGTCTTTATTGCTTTCCAACGGCTAAATCATCATTGTGCATATTGTTTTCACACGCATAATATTCTGGATGTTTCTGATTTTAGACATTACCGCATTAACCACAGCAAGCTGTTTGCGCATAAGCACAATCATATTAATGGCATTGAGAACTTTTGGAATCAGGCGAAAATAATCTTAAGAAAATACAATGGCATTCCTCGAAAGAACTTTCACTTGTTTTTAAAGGAGTGTGAGTTTAGGTTTAACTATGGATCTCCCAAACAACAATTGGTGATCCTTATAAAGTGGGCTAACTTATCCTAATCTACGACAGCCCCATCCTTAATATTAAAAGATAATCGTATACAACGGATGAACCTACAATGGAAAAAATGCAAGAGGATAAATTCATTTCTCTTCGCTTATACTATGTTATTGGGTCCACGAGATTTTGATAGATAGTGAATTCTTGTTTCATTGAAAACATAATTATAAAAAAAATCGATTTTCTATATTTTTACAAAATCTTAAATATTTTAGTTTATATTAAAAAATAGGTGTAATAAAGCATACAGGAGAAAAAAATGAAATCCTTACAACTCTTAGCGATTCTATCTTTCATTGCCATGACATCTCAAGGTGCATGGGCCCGAACAGGTATAGTCCATACAGATAGAGGGGATCGTGTTGTTAATATCGAAGAACATCTTGCAACTCATTCGGAAGCCGCAGCACCTAGAGGATGTGATCCAAATTCAGGATATTGCCCAGGCTGATTAAATAAGAAGCAACTGAAATCTTAAAGACTATTTTAAAGAATATATTATTCCTGAATAGATGATGGATGGCCTTCGACTATTTTCTCAAGTTCTCTTAAAGCAAACTCATGTTCAGGAGTATACCTTAGAGTTTCTTGAATAGATTCTCTTACTTTCTCGAGACCCCCATTCCCATTTAGCCTTCTTCTTCACTTGTATTCAGTGCAGATAATAAGCTTGGCCAAAGAATGACTATAGCCCAGCCCTGAGAAACAATATGTTTAAACATAAATATTTAAATGAATTATTATTCACTAGATGAACCCGAAATGGAATAATATGCAAGGATGCAAAATTTGCGCATAACATAAATTTAAAATATTATTCCCATTCAAAGTTATCTATATATATTACTTTTGAGGGTATTAACACATAGATAGATCCGGAATTATAAAAGACTTATTGATATGAATGGCCGCAAAGAGAGCTATGGAGATATCCACCAACTTCTCTGATTTTGACACAACAATAGATTTTCGTTTGAAACGCGCAAGCCAATGTCTTTGCAAACAGTTATTTCTTTCGATAGCATGAGTCTTATCTTTACTAAGATACAGTTTATCCTCAGGGATAAGAGCCTGATATGCTTCATAATGATCGGCGCAGAAGAAGTGAATTTTCAATCCGCTGAGTCGATCTAGAAGTTGCCCTAGAGTTTTGTGAGAACGGTCTCCGCAAGTCCAGTCGATAAGTCTGTTAGTATGACGGTCATAAGCGCGTCCGATCCAGAGCTTGCTTTTTTTGAATTGACATAATGCCACATTTCATCCAGTTCAAGAACGATGATATCCCCCTCAACCTGCGGTCGCTCCCCTAGCTTTTCTCCAAAACTCTTAATCCATCTCAGCACGGCTGGTGTGGAAACGTTTAGAATGTGAGCAACTTTATTCATTGAGAGCCCACTTAGATAGAGCTTTAAACCATGGAGCTTGACAGAGAGGGGGACGTTTCCCCTTTCATCTCCGAGAACAAAGCTAGCCTTACAATGTTTGCATATATAGCGTTGTTTCCCCCTCACAAAACCATTTTTTGTACAGAATTTACTATTACATTTCTTACAGATTGCCGTCTTCATAGCATGTTTCTCCCTTTGTTTTAAGGTAAGATAACTCGCATCTATCTATTTGTTAATAACCTCTTACTTTTTCTTAATTGAATAATGATATGATTAAAATGAAGCTTTTTAGTTAATATAGGAGAGGCAAGTGAGTTCTAAAATGATTATTGCAATATTTACATTAATAGTAATAACTCAAAATGTGAAGGCACATGCCGGAAAAGTTCATACTCATATGGGCATAATTAAAGTTCAAATTGAAAAGTACCTCTTAGGTCATCCAGCAGCTACAACGCCTAGAGGATGTGATCCAAATTCAGGGTATTGCCCAAGAATATCAAATAAAGATCAACCGAGTAATTAAGAAACCCGTTTATTATTCCTTCATTCCTCATTATCTTGTACTTCAAATTTTTGTTCAAGACTTCTTAGGCCTTGGTCAAACTCAGGCGTAAAGGTGAGCGTTACACCAATGGTTTCTCGAAGTTTTTCCAGAACCCACCGACGTTCCGCATCCTTAGTAGATTGTCGGCTTTTCGTAACCCAACTGTAGAATTTACGATATATGCTTTGAATCAACTGACCAGTACGAATCAATTGATTCCCCATCTCAAGATGGCCTATTCCTATATTATTGAAAATATAAAGGGAAGATAAAGCTGTAATAGCCCCCCCAAGAATATATTGAGTCTGCTCAGAGCCTCCAATCATATTCGGAGGAAGGAAAAATGTAACAACTGCCATCGGAAGAGTGTCAATAAGTAGGTTTTGGAAGAATCCAAATGTATAACAGGCTCCTTTACCAATGGCTTTACCAAGTTGGATAGGATCAGAAAGAATGTCTAAAATACTACTTTCACCCCGTAAGAATGGTTTAATGCTTTTGTTTATCGATTCAAGAGACTCTTCAACACCATGCTTTTGGATAAAACTTGCTGGAACAAAACCAAGGACACATGCTGTTGCTGCAATCGCGATAGAAGCTTCTTCGCCAATGAAATAAGAGAGGGCACTAGCAAGAGGCGCATAAATAGCGACTAGCCCACCCGCAATCCCAAGGGCAGCAAGTGCTTTGGCCGATCGTGAGAAGGAAGATGAACTTTGACTAGGGTCTGAGGAATAAGTAAGGTCAGAAGCGAACTCAGCCTTGGCATAGGAAGATAAGGTAAGATAGTTTAAAAGCCCTTCAGTTTTGGAGAGAGTCGATACACTCCCTTTAGAAAGATATTTAGCCCAAATAGTTATATTTTTCAGTACATTAGTTGGAACGCTACCATGCATAATTTTGTAAAGCTGATGAACTTCACCATCAATAAGTTTTCCCGAATCAATTTTACCTTCGAGGTATCGAAGGGCGTTGACTCTATCTCTAACATAATTAGGTATCTCACCATGAAAACTCTTGCGAAGCGATGCTCTCATATAGTTCCAAGTTTTTAAAATCAGATAAGGAGCAAATCCAATAGAGGTATAGACAAAATATTGAGTAAATTCATTCCAAAGTTTAGTTGTATGAGTTGCTTCCATATGCTCTTTTTGGACCTGAAGGTGAATGAGGAGGAGAAATGCAGCCGGGATGGTAGAAAGAGGGATAAGCACGATAGCCGTACCCATTTCAAGAGGTTTGCGGGTATAGCTAAAAGAGCCTTTTCGAGCTGCTGACAATTCTGACATAAAATATGCTGAATCTTCCAAGGCAAATAAGCCTGTAGACCCCATGATGTAATAAGATAGAGCCATAGCATCCTCTGCGGTTCCTTCTACATATGAAGCCCAAAGCGGATTATATATTCCCCACAATGCAATTGGAGACATAGCAGCACCAGTTCCTGCGGCCATACCGAGCGGGATAATAGTTGAAAGGATCTACTGCCTAGGAAGAAAACGGGCTAGTTTACCTTTGAGTATATGTCCGCCCATGTATTGCCCAAATTCTTCCAATGATGTTCCTTGAATTTGCTGAAAGAGCTCGGCAATCTTATCCTGAAATTCTTGTTCACTTAAAGTGAGAGACCCAAAACTTACAGATGATTCATCTTCCTCATCAGCGAGTAGCCTCATCAAAATAAATTTTTTAAGTTGGCTTAGAGGAATACGCCCCCTTTCAACTTGCGAGAGGAAGGTGGGGTCAATTTCGATCTCGCTTCTGGAATGGTAGCCAGAACCCAGCAGTGGAGATTTTTCATGAAATTCTCTACGCTCTTCTTGAATACTTCCATTGGCTGTGGATTTAATGGGGAGCATAGGTTGATGCGGATATTGTGTCCATGAGCCGGATTGCAGGTAGGGTTCAGACGTAAGGGAGCCAACCTCTGGAACAAGATGATCATCATCCTTTCTCTTTTCTTTTTTCTTATGTTCTTTTGACTTTGCATCTGATTTAGGAGAAAGAACGCCTTCCTTAGTTGGGGAGCCTTCGGGTGTTGTATCTGTGCTGGAGGTTGTTGTGCTAGTCGTGAGGCTGCTGGTTAAACCTGATTCTTCTCCAGAGCTACTCTCTATTTTCTTTTTATCCTTAAAGCGGACATCTTCATCAGAAGACGTACGATCAGAGCGAGAAGAAGTCCCACGAGGTGACGTCTCATTCGAGCTTCCAAGGCTATCCGTTGAATCGGGAGATGGTGTTAGTGAGCGCAGAGGTTCAATTGCGTCTGTTTCTTCAGAGTTAGATTGTGTACTTACTGCAACAGCAGGGAAAAGCTCTTCAACTTCTTGACTGCGGCGAAGTGTACTTTTTTCTCTCTCATCCGTTTCATCCATAGCCAACAAAACCTGAGGGAGGATAAAAGAAGCAATAACGAGGTAGGCAATCACTCGCTTAGCTGGCTTAACAAAATCGCTGATGGATAACTTAGAAAAAGAGGAGGAAAGACGATCATCGATCATCTGCGTTAGAGGTTGGAAGGGGGCCTTTTTACTAAACATAGACGTCCTAGGGTTCAGGATTTTATTGTACTTACTTAGAGAGACTACTCTCTTTAAAAATATCGATATTCTCAAACAAAAATATTTATACATCATCACTATGTTCTATTATAAAAGCTCTGTCAATCTTAACTATCGTATCTATATTATTTATATGATCTTTGAATGCTCTATTATCAAGGGATTAAAAAATAACTTTTAGAAAATTCACGCAAAATTAAACCGAAAAGTCAGGTTGGGAGGATTGAGTTGTGGTGGGCTGAAAAAAAGATTCATATATCTTATCTATGCAAATTTAGCTTTGCATCTTTTCTAAAGGGAGGAAGAAAAGAAAAAATAGAGTTGGATGCACCGCTTTAATGAATTTTAAAATTTTAACTAGTAGGGCGTGATCCTTCGGTATAGGGACAAACAGGGGTATGAGATATTCGGGTCAAGAAGGGTTAAACATTTGCAATGCAAATAAAACATTCCTAGCCCAAATATGACAAGAAGGAGTTTGCTGTCCTTGGTTTTCTTGCCCAAGGTGCACATGCGACTCATGGGGGTGTGCATGCGATGAAAGATTCAAGAGGCACCAGTTATTCTGTGGATGGCAAGCACATGGGCCGGGATGCGCGCGGGCTTGATGCTGCTGGACGAGCCGTGGCTGAAATGTCCTCAAAAGGCCCCTCTGTTGCGGCTTCCCACTCCGGTTCTCACGCTGTCAGAACAGACGTTGGTACACGTCATGTTGATGAAGATGATGCGGTTGGAAAACGTCCAGAAACGGCCGCGGCTGGGTGTAGCTGGGATAAAAGCTGCTGAGAGTATCTTCATAAACAAAGCCCTCTTAGAGGGGCTTTTTTAATACTCTTCTTCCTCGCTATCAACATCATGGTTTCTGTCAAATGATGTCTGAATCGTTTGTCGGAGTTCAGGTGAAATATTGGGAATCTTTTTACTTAGCTTATGGCTGAGGCGGATTAAACGGTCTCGTTTGCAGTCGGTACAAAGCTGAGTTTTAGAGCATTTTGCACATGAGGCTACCTTGTGAACGGCCTTGGTTGCCGCTGTCGCGACTTTCCGGTTATAGGAGTTGTTAAATTGGTTCGCCAATGTTGCGAACTCTGCAATGAGAAAAGGGATAGACATCAACATATACCAATCATTCCCAAACCAAATATCTGTTACTTGATAACAAAGAACAAATAGAGGAGGAATAAAAACAAGAGCTTGCCATAATGCAATTCCTTTTAACCCTTTTCTCGCATAAGAGTGGCTCGAATGTCCTGTAGGCTCCTCTTCCCATAAAACTTCTTTTGCCAGATTTTTCATCCCCTTATATTCAAGTGCTGTTTGGAATAAGAAGCCTAAGCCTTTAGCTCCCCATCCAATCCCACCACTCACAGCTTTAGAAAAGAATATTCCTGCGAGTGTTTTTACGATCAACTGTGGAACAAGCACACGATAAAGGCTTCCCAAGGCAAGGTTTCCATATATGACCATATCACTTATGGTTTCATACCATGACTTTACCCTCTGAATTCCTTTTTCTAGTTGATCTCCGATGGAAAGCAAATAATTCATGACACAGAGAGTTTTAGCAACATCAAGGTCATTTCCTTCAAGATCAGGAAACTGGACACTTGCTGATCGAAGTGCATCAAAAGTATTGTCATAAATCTCATTGAGCTGTTTTTCAGGACACCACCTGAAAAAATGAGTCAGTTTTTTGAGGTTACCTTGAAACTTTTCAACAAGAGGATCCTCAAAGTCAGGAAGCCAAGAGTGTGGGACGGCCCGGGCCAAATAGGATGAAGGTTTCTTGGCCCATACTTTAATGTCTTCACAAAGCTCCCATGCCGTCTCAAAGTTCCCAGCAATACTATCTACGAGTAAAAAAGGACCTAATACCATGGTTGCAATAGCAAATTGGTTGTTATAACCGTGAACACCCTCTTTATTCATTGCATAAAGCTCAAAAACAGCTAAATAGCCTAATTCGGTTAGGGAAGGGAGAAAAACAGCGGCTCCTGTTCCTAACGTTCGAAGCACATATCCTGTTTCTTCTTTTAAGTAACGGAAAACACGTTTTAATAAATTTACATTGCGGGGAACAGCATCGGGCAATAGTGTTAAAGCGATATACCAAGCATTAGGGGTGAGACCTGCAAATCGATTATTTTCAAAATAATTAATAAAATTCCACCCATGCATATCTCTCATGTAAACTAACCCACCATCATAAACGGGCCCCATAGCAATAACTAATCCCGTCCCAATAAAGGTCCCCAGTCCAATGGCAAGCCAATCGGTTTTAGAAGAATGTTGTTCAATATCTTGATAGGCCGTTCCGCTGAGAAGTGATTTTATGGAGGAGGGAAGTTTTGTGATCTCCTCCTGAAAAGATTTAACGGCTCGAGGGTTTAAAGGCAAGACTCTCCCTTCTTTAACTTCAGAAAGTGAAGCAAGAGTTGATTTTTTTGAAAATCGAGGATCAACTTCATCAAAATCTAATTCCCGTGGAGAAAGTGACTTTTCAGAATGTGGGGGAAAGCCTTCTTCGTCCTCTGGGGCTTCATAATCAATGGAAAAACGAAGATCCTTAACTTCGCGAGAAACTACTGATTCAGTCATTAAAAAATCAAACAGTTCAGGAATTTGGCCTCTAAAAACATAAATCTTACTTTTAGGAAAAAAGGCTTTGCTTTTGATTCATGTGAAACACGTCTCAAGCTTTTTCGATGCCTATCATTTGCGCGATGTCGTTCACCAGAAATAGGTTGGTAGCTATCTATGACATATGTTCCTAAATCATGGACATTACGCTGAGTGGTATGAAAACCTCTGGGATATTTGAGAAGAAAATCTGTTTCTTCTAACTCACGCTCTTCCTGAATACTCCCATTAGCTGTGGATTTAATGGGGAGCATAGGTTGATGCGGATATTGTGTCCATGAGCCGGATTGCAGGTAGGGTTCAGACGTAAGGGAGCCAACCTCTGGAACAAGATGATCATCATCCTTTCTCTTTTCTTTTTTCTTATGTTCTTTTGACTTTGCATCTGATTTAGGAGAAAGAACGCCTTCCTTAGTTGGGGAGCCTTCGGGTGGGGTCGATGTTGTGTCACCTCGTTCTGCAGCTTTTATCTCTGAATCAATTTGTTCGGATTCGTCAAGGACTCGACGATGAGAAGTTCCTTTTTCGCCCTTTTCATCACTTGTATCCATTGCTGATAATAAGTTTGGCCAAAGAACAGCAACAATCAGGGCCTGAGAAATAATACGTTTAAGCATAAAGCCATATATATTTGATTAATCATTTATTATTAGATGACCCTAAAATAGAAAAAGATGCAAGAGCTCTGAGAACAACAAAGGGCTCTTCTTACTCACTATACTCTTCGTCAGACTCAGATGGATTAATTTGGGGAAGAAGTCGAATGACACTATCGCTTATGGCTTCTTCTCCAACTTCTGAATTAATCAACTGATTCACTCTTATAAGAACACGCGGATCCATAGTATTGTATGTATTTTTCTTAGCTTTGAGCTTCGACGGAGAAGAAATCCATGACAATAAAAAGGATCCTCCCCTGATGGTGGTGGCTGAGGAAGTTAAGCAAAATATGCGATATACCTCTAAGTTTGGGTCACAAAGTGAGGCAAGAGTAAAGATAAATGGAATATCAGGAATTATCCCACACGACTGGAATTGCCGTTTTTAGATACTATTCCATATCTTTAAATTTATTTTGCTGTTGAATTGAAGCGTTTAAATTCAACTTCATAGATACTATTAAACTCTTCTCAAAAATACTTTTTACCGCTAGATTAATTAAGAATAAACAAAATACGCTTAGAAACATTTTGGAGCCATTTTATGAATATTTCAGTATATGCCCTAATTATATTTTTGTTTTCTTGCAACATTATATCTAGTGCATCGGCAATGGAAGAAGAATTAGATCTCGGTTTAGAGTTAGATCGTTCTATTATTCTGCACCTCCCAAGTACTGATACGTCAGAGTCAAATGAGCCGCAGGCTCAAAAGAAAAAGAAGAAAAAAAAGAAGAAGAAAAAAATGGCTTAGAAAACCAACAACACAAACTCGATAAGGTTGATCCCCATATCCTTGGCAAGATGTCTACTCCACATACCCGCCATGAGGCTTACTCTGAGATCTTCGAAGGGCCCGTTTGGACCACATTTCTTGGTGACTTTGCAGCTTGTGATCAAGGAATATATGATAATTTCCTCTCTCAGACGCTTCGGTTTGATCAATTAAGCACCCTCACACACGATGAAAAAGTTGTGCATTTACTGGCATGGGCTCAGCTGACAGGCGTTCCGATTGTCGGGCTTATCAGAAATGAAAGATACTTTAGAGACAATCTTCATTTAATTACCAATCCAGAAGCACAAATGCCTAAACCTCCCCATGATCCAAGTCACCTATTTTATACTTGGGACAAACATACATATGGAGCTGCGGGTTATAATCAAAACGATGTATTTCTTAGTTTTGATGGTCCCGCAAAACAAACTGTATCAGTTCCAGCTACAGCTTCTTTAAAAGGTCAGGTGGTTTTATATCATCCTCAGGAAGATTTAAGTTGGTATGATGACCCGCTTCAAGATAACCCAGTAAAAACAAAAAATATCCAAGAATATAAGAAAAGAACGCTGTCAGATACGATCAGTCCTAAACTTTGTTTTGAGTTTATATCTGGCTATTTAGCAGATTTGCGAGATTTTTCAGACTCTTACCTTGATCAAGTCATCATGGGTGTTCGGGCACTCCCTAAAAGAATTGTAAACGTTATGAGAGGACGCGCTATTTATCTCTCTCAAGAATATGGCCCCAGCATGACAATTCATACCTCAGCAAATATTAGGAAAATAGATTACCTTGGTCTTATGCCTGGCGTTTTCTTAGAAAGATTACGTGGAGGAGATCATATTCTTCACACACAGCTTGTGCATGAAATCGGACACCTTGTGCATCAACTTGTGATTATGAAAAGGTATTACGATTCGCGGTTAGAACTTGAAACGATGTGCATCATTCCGGAGTTTCCTGATTTCCAAGGTTTTCTTGACGAATTAGAAAAGGTTTTTCCTGAACGCAGTGATCGGTATGATGAAAAGGAGAACAAACAAGTATTTCAGCAGAATTTAGATCGATTTGGCTACATCACATATTATGCGCAAAAAGACAGAGCTGAAGATTTTGCTGAAGTTTTTAAATACTTCATTTTGCATCATAAGTTTTTGACGATGACGGCAAGCGCTCGAACCGTTCTAAAGAAAAAAGTACCCGATAAAAATTTATTAGCCAAAATTGAGTTTATGAAAAAAGTCGTGGGGATGGAAGGAGTTATAGCTCATGAAAATCTCTTATCTTTAAAATATTTCTACTCTGATTTCTGATAAATAGCAAACTATCAACTAAAATGTGCCTGTAAGTGCAACAGTTATAGAAGCCTCTGAAAAAGAGAACTCAGAAGTTACACGTATAAATTTAAGCAAAAATCGCATTCTGGATCCAGGGGCTGAAAGTTTAAAAAGAAAATTATGGGATCCAGGAAAACTTCCACAATTAAAGGAATTAGATTTATCATTCAATAGAATTAGCTCGACGGGCCTCTCTTTTCTTACGCCTCTCTTAGAAAGAGAAAGTTTTGAGTTTCTAAACATCGTCGGAAATCCAGAAGCTACTATTGAATCAAGACATTATTTTACCCACTTAGGTTTAAACAGTCTTGGAGAGCTGATCTGGACTCTCGAAAAATTTATTGAAGGCAATAAATGGACAGTTCTATTGCGTGGAAGAGATGATTTTGACCGTGCTGTAGAGTTAGTAAGACAAGTCCATAAACTTACTACTCTGGAAAAAAACGAAACTTTTGAAAAGCGCAGAAACGAGCCCAGATAGGCGCTTACGAAATCCTAAAAATGACGTCCTACCACATGCATTAGAAATTGAAATAGAGCAACTTGAAAAAACATATGGAAAAGCCGTTGAAAAAGATTTTGAAGCTGCAAACTTACTATGAGTTTCATATTGGAGAGGCCATATAGTAAAAGAAAGTAAAAAAAGAGCCTTAATATGGTTTACGTACGCTAGTAATGGCGGAAGTCTCGAGGCTCTGTTTAATAAAGGCAAACTTTTAGTTGAAATTGGCGAAGAAGAAAAAGGTGCAGGGCTTATAAGAACAGCTGCAGAAAGAGGGCTTTTATCCGCCAGAGAATTATTAGAGTGGGATAAGAGTGAGACTGAGGAAATTATAGACGAGTAATGGATTCCTATGGTGCCCCCGGGGAGACTCGAACTCCCACGTCTTGTGGACAACAGATTTTGAGTCTGCCGCGTCTACCAATTCCGCCACAGGGGCACATTCCGGGTATCATAGCTGGAAGCCAACTCCCGTCAACAAGAAATTACCTGGAGCTATTTAAGAATCAATTTTTATCGAAATTTTCCTGAGCAAAATCCCAATTCACCAAATGCTTTAAAAACGTTTCTATGTAATCGGGTCTGCGGTTTTGATAATCAAGATAATAAGCATGTTCCCACACATCACAAGTGAGGAGGGCTTTTTGTCCATGTACCAGAGGAAGATCGGCATTGGGGGTTTTTGTGACCTGTAGCTTACCATTTGCATCCAACACAAGCCAAGCCCAGCCACTTCCAAATTGGGTCGCTCCAGCTTGTTTAAAAAGTTGAACAAAATCTTCAAAGCTCCCAAAGTCTTCAATAATTTTTTTTCCAAGACTGCCTTGGGGCTCACTCCCACCGTTGGGCTTCATGGAGTGCCAATAGAACGTATGGTTCCAAACTTGTGCCGCATTATTAAAGATACCAACCTTATCTGATTTATGGGCAGATGCACGGATGATGTCTTCGAGCGACTGTCCTTCAAGTTCAGTTCCTTGAATCAAGTTGTTAAGGTTGTTGACGTAAGTTTGATGGTGCTTGCCATAGTGGAAGCTTAATGTTTTGGCTGAGATGTGAGGTCCTAAGGCATCTTCTTCATAGGGTAAGGGGGGAAGTTCAAAAGACATATTTTACGCTCCTTGTTATCATTTGGGTGTATATTAATGCGTTTAGAAAGGGTTGTGAAGACTTAGATATGAATAGCTCTTTCCTCAACCGCTAAGGCCGCCTCTTTAACGGCCTCATTCAGGGTTGGGTGCGCATGACAGGTGCGTGCTATATCTTCCGATGAGGCAGAGAATTCCATGGCAAGGACAGCTTCGGCAATGAGGGTTCCCGCATCTGGGCCAATAATATGAACGCCAAGAACAAGATCAGTTAAGGGATCAGCAAGGACCTTGACGAAACCTTCGGGGGTTCCAACCGACTTAGCTCGACTATTCGCTGAAAAGGGAAATTTCCCAACCTTATAGGCCCTCTCTTCAGATTTCAGTTGTTCTTCTGTTTTCCCAACAGAAGCTACTTCGGGATGGGTATAAATAACGGAAGGGATGGTGTCATAGTTTACATGGCCTTTTTGGCCCACTATGGTTTCTATTACGGCAACCCCCTCTTCCTCTGCTTTATGAGCCAGCATTGGGCCAGGGATCACATCACCAATAGCAAAGACACCTGAAACCGATGTTTCGTAATTTTGATTGACGACGATAAATCCTTTTTCATTTCGGGCCACACCAACACTTTCAAGGCCGAGATCATCAACGTAGGGTTTCCTTCCAGTTGAAACAAGAACAACGTCAGCTTCGAGTTGTTCAGCGCCCTTTGAAGACTCAATAGAAACAAGAACGTGATTACTCTTTTCTGTTACGTCTTTCACTTGTGTCGACAACTTGAATGTCATGCCTTGTTTGCTAAGAGATTTTTGTAAGGCAGCTCCCAGTTCATGATCCATTTGCGGAACCAAGCGATCCATATACTCAACAACAGTAACCTTTGATCCCAGTCGTTGCCATACAGATCCCAATTCTAGACCAATATAGCCTCCGCCTATAACGATCAATTCCTTGGGTGTTGTGGGAAGACTCAGAGCGCCTGTTGAAGAAACGATATTTTTTTCGTTGATGCTAACACCAGGTAATGATGCGCTTTCTGAGCCTGTTGCAATTAGGATATATTTTGCTTTCCAGACCTCGCCGTTGACTTCAACTTCCTCTGACGAACGCAGGCGGGCTGTACCTTCAATTCTTTTTACCTTGTTTTTATTAAACAAATAATCGATTCCAGCCGTGAGCTGTTGAACAACCTTATCCTTATTTTCCATCATTTGAGACAGATCAAGTTCGACATTGTTCACTTTGATTCCAAAAGAGTCTAAATGATTTTTTGCTTCATCGTATTTATGAGAAGAATGTAAAAGGGCTTTTGAAGGAATACATCCCACGTTTAAGCACGTTCCCCCTAAGGTTTTACGTTTGTCTATGCAAACCACGTTCATCCCAAGCTGAGCAGCCCGAATCGCTGCAACATATCCTCCAGGGCCGGCTCCAATGACAATTAAATCGGCTTTGTTTTTTTCCATGTTATATATCCAATAAAGTGCGTTCTGGGTTTTCAAGACATTCTTTCACACGAACCAAAAATGTCACAGCCTCTCGACCATCAATAATCCGGTGATCATAAGAGAGGGCAAGATACATCATAGGCCGAATCTCGACTTTTCCATCAACGGCCATTGGTCTTTGCTCTATTTTGTGCATGCCCAAAATTCCCGATTGAGGCGGATTCAAAATGGGCGTTGACATCAGAGATCCGTAAATACCTCCATTAGATATTGTAAACGTGCCTCCCTGCAGATCACTCATCGACAGTTTTCCTTCTTGAGCTTTCTTGCCGAGATTAAGAATGTCTTTTTCAATTTCAGCAAAGCTTTTTTGATCGGCATTTCTGACGATGGGCACAACGAGCCCTTGAGGCGTTCCAACGGCAATTCCAATATCATAATAGTTTTTATATACCAGCTCGTCGCCATCAATCTCAGCATTAACGGCGGGAAATTCCTTCAGGGCTACAATGCACGCTTTTGTAAAAAAAGACATAAATCCGAGCTTAACACCGTGTTTCTTTTCAAAATTTTCTTTGAGTTGAGAGCGCAAGCGAATGACTTGGCTCATATCGACTTCATTAAAAGTGGTGAGGATTGCTGCCGTATTTTGGGCTTCTTTAAGGCGTTCGGCAATGCGTTGACGAAGTTTACTCAACGGCACTCGCTCAACACGCTGATCGGGCTCTTGCCTTTTAACGGCTTTTTCAACAGATGCGGTTTTTGTCTCTGAAGGAGTGACCTTATGCTGATCTAAAAAGGTGAGAACATCACCTTTTGTCAGGCGTCCATCTTTTCCTTGTCCTGTAATTTGATTGGGGTCCACCGGGGTCTCTTCAACAAGCTTTCTAACGGCTGGAGAAAGAGGGGGGTGGTCTGCTTCTTCAGATTTTACAGGTGCCTTCATTGGCTCTTTCTTTGATGACGGCTTTGCTTCACCCTCAAGTACTGTACCCACAATGCTATCAACTTCAACAGTTGCTCCTTCCTCCGCTGTTATTTCGGCTAAAGTTCCTGTTGCAGGTGAAGAAATTTCAAGCGTAACCTTATCTGTTTCAACTTCTACGAGAGGCTCATCAAGGTTGACGGGGTCCCCTTTCTTTTTTAACCATCTCGCAATCGTTGCTTCCGTTATGGATTCTCCAAGAGAGGGGACTTTAATATTTTGTGTTGTTGCTTTTGCCATTTTCTTATTCATTCTCTTTTCATTCTACAAGGTTAAGAGCTTGGTTAACCAATAAATTTTGTTCAAATACATGGCGACTATAGAGCCCCGTTGCTGTGGATGCGGATTCGGGTCTTCCCATGTATATGGGTCGTTTTGATTTAAGGTTAACGTGTTTTAAAACATCCTCTAAGCGTCGATCAATAAATGTCCAAGCCCCCATATTCATCGGCTCTTCCTGACACCAAATAACTTCCGCATCTTTATACATCCTTAAAATATCAACAAGTCTATGATGGGGGAAAGGATAAAGCTGTTCAAGGCGAATTATAGCAACATGATTTATTTTATTCTCTTCTCGCTTCTCGACTAAGTCATAATAAATTTTGCCGGAGCACAAAACGATGCGGTTAACTTTTGAGGGCGGCAACGGGTCTGGTATCACTTCTTGGAAGTGGGTCCCTTCCGTAAATTCATTGAGTGAGGACGTTGAATGCTTGTGCCGCAAAAGGGATTTAGGCGTCATAACGATAAGGGGTTTTCGGTAAAGTCGGTGAATTTGCCGTCTAAGGACATGGAAATAATTGGCCGGTGTTGTGCAATTTACGACCTGAAGGTTATCTTCCGCACAAAGTTGAAGGTAACGCTCGAGTCTTGCTGAAGAATGTTCAGGGCCTTGTCCTTCGTATCCATGGGGGAGGAGCATAACAAGGCCAGACATTCTAAGCCATTTTGTTTCGCCAGCCGCTAAGAACTGATCAATGATCACTTGAGCGCCATTAGCAAAATCACCAAATTGGGCCTCCCATAAAACGAGGGCTTTAGGATCTGCGTGGCTGTAGCCCAACTCAAATCCCAAGACAGAAGCTTCTGCAAGGGGGCTGTCCCAGACTTCAAAATGAGCTTGTTCAGGTAAGATATGATTCAGAGCCAAATATTTTTCTTCAGTCTCTTGGTCATAAAATACGGCGTGTCTTTGGCTGAAGGTGCCGCGGCCACTGTCTTGACCACTTAAACGTACAGCATGTCCTTCAATTAAAAGAGATCCAAAAGACAAGGCTTCTGCCATGGACCAATCAATAGGAAGCTTGTCATTGGACATTTCTTCCCGTGACTTGAGGAACCTTTGCAATTTGGGATGGAGGTGAAAGTGAGGCGGAATTTTCGTAATCGCTTTGCCGATCGATAATAACCTATCTTTTTTAACTCCTGTTGAAACAGATTCGTCATCTTCATGCTTTGGCTTAAGACCCGTCCATTTACCGGAAAGCCAATCAGCTTTTGTAGGCTTGTAGTTGCTTGATTCTTTAAAATTTTCTTGGAGATGATGTTCAAAATTTCGTTCCGTAGTCAAGATATCTTCCTCGGTTAGAGAGCCTTCACCAATAAGCCTTTTTGAATAAAGTTTTCGGATTGAAGGGTGGTCTTTAATGGCTTTATACATGAGAGGTTGGGTAAACGCAGGTTCATCGGCCTCATTGTGTCCAAAGCGGCGATAGCACACCAAATCAACAAGGACATCGGATTTGAATTCGTAGCGGTATTCGGCCGCAATCCGCATCACTTTAACAACAGCTTCAGGATCATCGCCATTGACATGAAAAATCGGGGCTTGGACAATCATTGCCAGATCAGAGCAATGAGCGGTTGATCGCGCGAAAGCAGGAGCAGTTGTGAACCCAATCTGATTGTTAATAATCACATGGAAGGTTCCACCTGTTTGGTAACCATGGAGCTGAGAAAGCATAAATGTTTCAGCAACAATCCCTTGGCCGGCAAAAGCAGCATCACCATGGAGCAAAAGCCCCATAACCTTAGAACGTTTTTTATCTTCATGCAGGGTCTGCTTTGCTCTTACTTTTCCCGCAACGACGGGGTCTACAGCTTCTAAATGAGAAGGGTTCGCAGTTAAAGAGATATGAAGATTTTTCCCATCGAAATTCCGGTCCGTTGATGTTCCAAGGTGATATTTAACATCTCCTGATCCTTGGACTTGATCGGGGTGAGGGTTTTGTCCTTGAAACTCGGAAAATATAGCATGATAGGGTTTTTCGAGAATATTAGCTAAAACATTCAGTCGCCCACGGTGAGCCATACCGAGCACAACGTCTTCAACGCCCAATTCTGTTGACCTTTTAAATAACTCTTCAAGTCCAGGAATAAGCGTCTCTCCCCCTTCAAGTCCAAATTTTTTCGCAGCAGGATATTTGACATGGAGAAATTGCTCAAACATTTCAGCTTGGGTTAACTCATTTAAGATCTTTTTCTTCCAATGAATATTTTTGATGGGCTCGGCAAGGCCAAGCTCACCTTCACCTTCGATACGTTTTTGAAGCCATAACTTCCTTTCTGGGTCTTGAACATGCAGAAACTCGACACCGATTGTTCCGCAATAGGTTCTCCTCAATCGTTCCAAGATTTCATTTAAAGTGGCGTAGGTGAGCCCCAAAACATCGTAAATATATATGGGTCGATCATAATCATTAGGCATAAAGCCATACGTTTCAGGATCAAGCTCAGGTAAGTATTTTTTTGTTGTAAGATTAAGCGGATCTAACTTCGCGACCATGTGGCCTCTAGCTCTGTAGGCCCGAATAAGCATGATCGCGCGTATGGAATCGAGAGCCGCTTTTTGGATGAGTTCAGTTGTCGCTTGGGCTGGAAGCTCTTGCCTTCTGACTTCCTTATGAGGAAAACGTTTCGCCCAGCTTGGGCCTACAAGATCTTTTAATACTTGAGTTTCTTCATCCTTGAGGGCAGAAAAATAATGTCGCCATTCAAGATCTACGGAGGAAGGATCTTCTAAATATGACGTGTATACGCGAGCAATATAGAGCGCATTTTCTCCTGTTAAAAATGAACGGCTTTCATCGGTCCATGTCGAAGAAGATGTTTTGCTTTTGCTCACCATTTAAACCTTCATTTTTTGTGGGGCGTGGCCATTTTTTAAGGTGTTAAAAAGGGTTTGCCCTATTTCTGCAGGAGAGTCAGCCATGACGACGCCTGCACTTTTTAGGATTTCAATTTTATCATGCGCGCTTCCCTGAGATCCAGAGATAACAGCTCCGGCATGGCCCATGCGGCGTCCAGGAGGTGCTGTAATTCCAGCGATAAAACTGACAACAGGTTTATGTATTTTTGAGGATTTTATGTAGGCAGCTGCTTCTTCTTCTGCTGTTCCGCCAATTTCACCAATTAAGACAATCGAATCTGTCTGAGGGTCTTGGTAGAAAAGTTCTAAACAATCAATAAAGTCCATCCCAGGAAGAGGGTCCCCCCCAATCCCAATACAAGTAGATTGTCCTAATCCAACGGCTGTTGTTTGCGCAACAGCTTCATAAGTGAGGGTTCCTGAACGTGAGATAACGCCCACAGACCCAGCTTTATGAATATAGCCCGGCATGATCCCAATTTTACATTCATCAGGCGTAATAATACCTGGACAGTTGGGGCCAATGAGGCGTGACTTAGAGCCGTAAAGAGCGCGCTTTACCTCAAGCATGTCCAGAACAGGTATGCCTTCCGTAATGCATACGATAAGAGGGATTTGAGCATCAATAGCTTCTAGTATAGCATCTTTTGCAAAGGGAGCAGGGACATAAATGACGGATGCATCTGCTTCTGTTTTTGTTGCAGCCTCATGTACTGTATTGAATACGGGCAAACCAAGATGGGTTGTTCCGCCTTTGTTTGGTGTTACACCACCGACCATTTTTGTGCCATACGCGATGGCTTGTTCTGAGTGAAACGTTCCTTGAGCGCCAGTAAACCCCTGACAGATAACCTTTGTATTTCTATTGACGAGTACAGACATTAGGCGGCCTCCTTCGCTTCTTTGACAATTCGTGCAGCCGCACTTCCAAGGTCATCTATGGCTATAATGGGTAATCCGGATTTCGTAAAAATCTCTCTTCCAAGTTCCGCATTTGTTCCTTCCAAGCGGACAACTAGGGGAACCTTAATATGCACGTCTTTAACAGCGTGAATGATACCATTTGCAATAATATCGCAGCGCATAATTCCCCCAAAAATATTTACCAATACGGCTTTTACATTGGAATCGGAAAGGATAATTTTAAAGGCTTCTGTAACTTTTTCGCGTGTTGCTCCTCCTCCAACATCTAAAAAGTTGGCAGGCTCTCCTCCATTCAGCTTAATGATATCCATGGTTGCCATCGCAAGGCCAGCGCCATTAACCATACACCCGATATTCCCGTCGAGCTTCACATAACTTAGATCATGTTCAGCAGCTTCTCTTTCCATAGGGTCTTCTTCGTCAATGTCGCGAAGTTCTTCGAGGTTGGGGTGGCGGTATAGAGCACTGTCATCAAAGCCCATTTTTGCATCAAGGGCAAGAATTTGGCCATTTTTTGTGAGTACGGTGGGATTGATTTCAACAAGACTTGCATCAAGAGACGTGAAGGCTTTGTATAGTCCTTGGGCGAAATGAACCATTTCTTTAACTTGGGCGCCTTTTAATCCAAGACCGAAAGCGAGCTTTCTTCCATGGTATGGTTGGAAACCATATGCTGGATCAATAGGGATTTTTATAATTTTTTCTGGATGGGTTTGGGCGACTTCTTCGATTTCCATTCCACCCTCTGTTGAGGCCAAGAATGTAATACACGATGTGGTTCGATCAACAAGGAGACTCACGTATAGTTCTTGAGCGATTTCGCACCCTTCCTCGATATAAACTTTTTGGACAAGCTTTCCTTGAGGGCCGGTTTGAGGCGTTATCAGAGTCATGCCTAGAATGTCATTTGCATAAGATTTTACTTTATGAGGGTCTTTTGCGAGTTTGACCCCTCCCCCTTTCCCTCGTCCACCCGCATGGATTTGGGCCTTAACAACGCAAACCGAGCTTGAAAGTGTGTTTGCAATATTAAAGGCTTCCTCAGGTGTAAAGGCAATTCCACCCTTTGGGACAGAAACACCAAAGGATTTAAGAAGTTGCTTTGCTTGATATTCATGGATATTCATTTACGGGTTCCTTATTTTGCTGCTTTGTTATCAATTGTTTTAACAGCTTTGACAAGCTCTTTAACGGCTTCGACTGAGTTATCAAACATGGATTTTTCTTCTGTGTTTAATTGAACTTCAACAATACGTTCAACGCCTTGTGAACCAATAACAACTGGAACGCCGACATAGAGACCTTTCACACCATACTCGCCATTAAGCCAAGCAGCACAAGGAAAAATTCGCTTTTTATCTTTGATATAGGATTCAGCCATCGCAATAGCCGAGGAAGCAGGGGCATAAAAGGCGGAGCCAGTCTTTAAAAGAGCTACAATTTCACCACCCCCTTTACGGGTTCTTTCCACAATTTCATCGATTCTTTGTTGGGTTGTCCATCCCATTTTAATAAGATCGGGCAGAGGGATTCCTCCAACCGTTGAGTAACGAATGAGAGGAACCATTGTATCCCCATGTCCACCGAGGACAGAAGCGTAAACATCTTCTACGGAAACATTAAATTCATCTGCGAGAAAGTATCGAAAACGGGCGCTATCAAGAATTCCCGCCATTCCTATAACCCGATGATGGGGGAGTCCGGTCGCCTCGCGCATCACCCAAACCATAACATCAAGGGGGTTTGTGACGACAATAACAAAGGCATCTGGGCAATTTTTGGCGATAGCTTGGCCAACCTGACGGACGATGTTTGAGTTGACTTCCAAAAGATCATCCCGACTCATGCCCGGTTTTCGAGGAATTCCAGCGGTGACAATAACGACATCAGAATCCTTTAGGGCTTCATAGCTATTGGCACCTTCAAAGCAACTATCAAAACCTTCGATAGGGGAAGACTGAGCGATATCTAGAGATTTTCCTTGAGGGATCCCTTCGATAATATCGATGAGTTTGACATCACCGAGCTCTTTTAGACCCACAAGATGGGCAAGGGTTCCACCAATATTTCCTGCACCGACAAGGGCAATTTTTGGACGTTTCATGAGACAATCCTGCAAAATTTTTATTATTAATTATTACCTTCTTTTGCTGGGTTCCACAAGTCAGACGAAGACTTTTTGTCAAGTTGCTCCTTAAGAAAATGCCCGCCCTCGGCAAGGCCCCGTTGGTCAATGTTATGCCCCAACCCTGCGATAACAGAAAGATTTACAGGAACACCAAGGGTTTTAAGCCTGGCCTCAGCTTGTTCGGAAAAGCTATGGCCGATGACATCATCTTGGTCTCCATGAATAAGAAGAACCGGAGGGTGAGCTATCATTAATTCTTGAGGATCTTCTAAAAAGCCACCTGAGTAAGCAACCACACCTGCACATTGTGGACGATGAAGGCCGATATGCATGGCCAACATAGCACCTTGGGAAAACCCAACAAAAGCGAGTTTATCATAGGGCAGGTTATGATCTTCTAAAAGACCATCTAAATACTGATTAAAGGCAGGTGTTATGCTTTGAACTTCTTTAATAATGCGGGCTGGATCCCAGTCCTTAAGATCAAACCATTGATTTCCAGCTGGATTCATCTCGCAAACGGTTGGTCCATGAGGGGCGACAAATAGGGTATCTGGCAATAAATCACTCCATGCTTTTCCAAGAGAGAGTAAATCATCACCATTCGCACCATATCCATGAATAAGAACGATTATGGATGTAGGCTTCTTTCCGGAAGCAGGCGGAAGGCTCGGACCTAAAAAAGATTGCGTCATAAGAATGTCTCCTTTGGAATTTTCACTTCCCCCCACAATACAAATTCCTAGAGCAAGTGCAAGAGCGGGTGCAAAGGGAAATTCAGGGCCCCATTTAAAGATTCGCCAAACCAAGCCTAACCCAAGCCCGAATGTACCTGCTAGACTTAGAAAAAGGGGAAGCTGGAGGGGGGCTATCCATAGCCCAAATGCGGCCATCACCTTAACATCACCAAAACCGATCCCCTCTTTTCCGCGCCAAAGGGGGTAGAGCTTGTAAAGTCCGTAAGAAAGAATGCCCAGAATAAGGACGCTGATTAAATTTTTAATGCCGTGTTGAAGAAGACCAAGCAAGGCAATCCCACCGACACAGAGGTCGGGGATAATGCCCTCCTGAAGATCCTTATAAGAAATCAAAATCAGAAGCAGAATAAGAGCAGTAAAGATAATAAATTCTTGAGTCATAAAACCCCCCTCCGTCGTATAAGTTTACTCTTAATGAACGTTATGAGATAGAAATTTCAAATTCTATCCTTGAGCCATATCTCAAATCCTCCTATAAATAAATGTGATAAATATAAAAGGTGAGGCTTTATGGGAACTACTAATTTAAATTCAACAAAGTTAAACAAGAAAATCGTCTTTTCAGCGATCCTTGGAAACGGGGTAGAGTTTTACGATTTTGCTTTATTCGGTGCGTTTTCAGTCGTTTTTTCCCAGCTTTTTTTCCAAGAAGATACAGTGTCTTCTTTGGTAAAAACCTTAGCTATATTTGCTCTGGCTTTTTTTGTTCGCCCTTTGGGGTCTATCTTTTTTGGCACTTTAGGGGATCGATTTGGTCGAAAAAAAGCTTTAGGATATTCAATCATTTTTATGGGTTTCTTTACATTTCTCATTGGATGCCTTCCCGTTTATGAAACTGCCGGATTTTATGCGCCCCTTTTGCTTTTAGTTTGCCGTTTGGGTCAGGGCTTTTGTTTGGGGGGCGAAAACAATGGTTCAGCGATTTTTCTCCTGGAACATCATAAACACAGAAAAGCTTATGCGGGGGCACTCATACTAACAGGGGGTGCAATTGGGACCATTGTAGCAACTCTATTTGCAGCTTTAGCAACTCTCCCTTTCATGCCCGTTTGGGCTTGGCGGATTCCCTTTCTGCTTGGAATTTTGGTTGGTCTTTTAGGAGGATATATTCGAAAATCTTTGGATGAAACACCTGAGTATTTGTCCGTTGAGAAACAAAAAGTCAAAAAATCTCCTCTCCTTTTTGTCTTTAAAAATTACCCACGCCAATTCATATGTGCGATGGGAATTGGGGGTTTGAATGGGGTCCTGGCTTATACACTTGTCGTTTACACGAGTGTGTATTTGTCGACAGTTGTTCACTATCCCTTAACCAACTCCCTATTGTATTCTTGCGTAGGGCTGATTCTTTTTGGCACTCTTTCACCTCTGATGGGGCGATGGGCAGATAAAATTGGATGTCATAAAGTGATGTCTTTTGGGTGTTTCCTATTACTCATCATGGCTCCTGTGAATTTATATTTATTGCATCAACATTCTCATCTATCCATATTTCTTGCGATTGGGAGTGGTGCTCTTTTGATGAGTCTTTTCAATGGGCCAACCAATGCCTATCTACAGGATCTGTTTCCTGCAAAAATTCGTTACACAGGGATTGCTCTAGGATATGCAACGGGAGCTGCGTTATTGGGAGGAACTCAACCTCTTATTTCAACCTATCTCATTGAACAAACTCAGAATCCTTTCGCGCCTGTTCTTTATCTAGCATTTGCAGCAGTCGTTGGGTTAGGTTCTTTGTATTTTTCGAGGAAGTCTAAAGACGAAGATAGTGGTTTTTCACCAATAATCCCTGAATATTCCCGTCCATCAAAAGCGAGGTCTGGAGGCATTGGATCTCTAGAAAAAAATGTAGCTTGAACAACCCGGAAGCCAAATTTGGTGAGGAGCTTTTCAAGTTCATCCGGGCAAAAGACAATATTTTCTTTTGGTAGTAAGTGCGCGCGCTGAGGGACATAGGTTGATATATCATCAATATAGCCTGGCCAATCCATAAGCTTTTTTCTTTTTTCGTATTGTGCGGAAAATTTAGACAGTGTTCGTTGATAAGGGCTACTGGTTGTTATAAAAAGTTTTCCGCCGGGCTTGAGAGCATAAAAAAGGTGTTCAAGAGCTTTTTCAATTTGAGACGTTGAGAGAAAATGAAGAACCATGGACACGTTAATGCCATCAAATGAATTCATTTGAAACTGAATTTCATCAGGGAAATGTCCTTTTTTGAGGGTTAGTAATTTTCTTTTATCTTTAGGGATTTGATTTTTTAAAAAGTTTAAGTGTCCTTTTTCAAGGTCACAAGCGAGGACTTTACAGCCTTTTAAAACAAGAGGGATTGTAGCAACGCCATATCCGCATCCAATATCTAGATAGTCACCGGAAGGATTTTGCTCGCAATGTTGAACAAATTGGTCTTGGAAAATATCCAACGAAGGAGACATATAGCCCATACAGTTTAATGTAGGGAGATAATCAAAGTTTGTTTCTTTTTTAGCAAGATTCGTACGCCTATTAATAGATTTTTTTCTTTTTATAGTATAGAATATTATGAAAGTTTAAAGGGTTAATTTTATTTAGGGAGCTTTTTTATGTTACCGCGAAGTTCATCTCAGGGAATACCTTCAGAAATTCAAGCAAAGTTGGATTTATTTTTTACGGATCTGCAAAACATCGGCGTATTTTATATTGGACATGGTGTGATTAATGACAAAGGAAAGCACACAGGTTATTTTAGTAATAAAGAATGGGGGGCACATTACATCGATAATCAGTTTTTTTTCCACGAACCGATTTTGGGTAATTTTCAAGAGAATCAAATTGACCTTATTTCGTGGACAGGTTTAAAAGACGCCCATTCAATCGCAAAACAGCGCAAAGACTTTACCCAAGTTACATCCGGTATGACGCTCTATAAAAAAGAGGGGGACTTTAATACCTTCTTTAATCTAGGCTTTAATGATGAAATCGATCTTGCCAAATTTGCTTTTTTGAAACGCGATCTACTCCTCGCTTATTTTCACATTTTCAATGATTGCCATCTTCAGTGGCGAAAACAAACTTTAGACTGAAGTGGGTAAAGAAGTTGGGACATAAGTTATATTAAGTAGGTAATTGATGTCGCATCCTTGAGTGCCTTAGGCTTTTATTTCATCACTCGCATTCACCCCTCGGTTGAGTGGTTAGTAGAGGTCTTGCGTGACATCGAGGGCTATCCACCCTTAATAGCATTTCGACAGGGTGCCACTTGCGTCAGCGGCATCCTCGGGAATTAATTTACAGTCCATGGGGGCTGGTTCACCCTGTTGTGTGATCGCTTCTTGGCTCTTAGGCTGGCCGCAGGTAGCCTGTTCGCTTATGGCCACAAATCCTAGGAGGATTGTGAGAGAAAGAATTTTGTTAAGCATACTTCACCTCTTTTTTGCAATGAACATTAATTTGACGGTGCCCACTTCTACCATGTCTTATTTACACCCCATCATTAGATTATGCTCGATATTAGCTAACGTCATTTTAGACATAAAAGGAAAGCCCCCATGCACCCAAGCCTTCCATCGTTCGCAATATTTTTGCAGAGACGATCGGCCTAATGGGGCGCAACACCGCCTTCTTTCTGCATTCGCATTTTCCTGGGTTTTTGTATTCGGTATTATTCTTACTAAAGTGATATGGTAACCCAGTAGATCAAATCCAATCAGCCTTACACCCACATGGGTCTATATAGGACGGATGATCGGTTCCAAATTATCGAAGATCCGAAACATCTCTTTTCTCGAAACGCTGAACAGGTTAAAGTCAAGAGATGAAACACATATGCTCACAATCTCTGCTGAATAAACGCTGGTCGTTAAGGCCCTATGAAGAAAGCCACGTACAAGCTTTGACACAAAAGCTTGAGATATCCTCTATTATGGCGAGATTGCTTGTTATGCGTGGATACGATTTTGAATCCACCCTCCTCTTTCTTGAACCCTCTCTCCGTCAACATTTGCCCGATCCCCTTATTTTAAAAGATATGGACAAAGCTGTTGAACGAATCGTGAGGGCAATTGATTCAGGGGAAAAGATTTTGATATGGGGTGACTATGACGTAGATGGAGCGACATCAAGCGCCCTTTTGAATCGCTTTTTTCAATCCTTAAAAATTCAAACTGCCGTGCATATACCAGATCGCATCAAGGAGGGGTATGGTCCGAATGCGCTAGGTATCCAAAAATTTGTCGAGCAAGGCTTTACCTTAATGGTAACACTTGATTGTGGAACGACCTCCTTTGAGCCGATCGAAACGGCAAAAGAAATGGATATCATTGTCCTCGACCATCATGCGCCCGAGGCAAAATTGCCAGCCGCATATGCTCTGGTTAACCCCAATCGACTGGATGAAAATCCAAATACAAGTCAAACATTGGGTCATTTGGCAGCAGTTGGTATTACTTTTTTATGTGTTGTCGCTTTAAACCGAGCGTTGCGGGATAAAGGATTTTATGGGCAGATTCAAGAACCAAATCTCATGGATTTACTTGATCTTGTGGCTTTGGGGACCGTATGTGATGTCATGCCTTTGACAGGATTAAATCGAACCTTTGTGAGCCAAGGTTTGAAAATTATGGCGCAACGAAAAAATATAGGGCTTCGAGCACTAAGTGATATTGCTGGTCTTGAGGAACCCCCCTCTCCGTATCATTTAGGCTTTATGATTGGACCTCGAATTAATGCGGGCGGACGCGTTGGTGATTCGTCTTTAGGCTCCCGCCTTCTTTCGACAAATGATCCTGACGAAGCGTCAGCTATCGCAGCAAGATTGGATGGGTATAACCATGAACGACGGGCCATTGAATGTGATGCTCTGGAGCAGGCTTTTCTTCAAGTAAATCCAGATGATTCCGTGATCGTTGTTGATCGGGACGGCTGGCATGAAGGTGTGATCGGTATAGTCGCAGGACGCCTCAAAGAAAAATACCATAAGCCTACAGCTGTGATTACATGGAACGAGAAAGGCATTGGTAAGGCCTCCGCACGCTCCATTCCTGGGTTTGATTTTGGTCGATTCATTCATAAAGCCCATCATTTAGGCCATGTTCTTGCGGGAGGAGGTCATGCTATGGCAGCAGGATTTTCCTTAACGAAGGAACAGCTTTCCGGGTTCGTTAAGTTTCTTCATGATGAAATAGCTCTTCTTGAAAAAGAAGTTGATTTGAGCCCATTGCTTCAATGTGATGGTTACTTGGACCTCTGCTCCCTGACCCATGAGTTGTTGGACGAGATCGAAGGTCTGGCTCCCTTTGGTATGGGTAATCCGAGCCCACGGTTTGTTTTTTCCGATGTGATGGTTGAATCCTATCAATTGATTAAAGATCAACATATTCGTTGTCGCTTTTCACAGGGTGATGGAAAAATAGTAGAAGCCATTGGCTTTCGCTTAAATGGAACGGCCCTAGGTAATTTACTTATGGACCGTTCAAAACGTCCTATGGAAATTTTAGCAACTCCTAAAAAAGATACATGGCAAGGGCGAACAAAAATAACACTGACTATTGAAGATGGGGCGCTCAAATCATCAGAAATGAAGTTAGCTGGGTAGTGCCTTAATCAATTCTTTATTTGTGAGAATCATATTGAGGGCATGATCATGAAATTGTCTAGGAATTTGCTGGACTTCTTGTTCTTGAAAAGCGATCCCGATGGTTAGTGCTGTATGCTTTTCGAGATATCGGTCATAAAACCCTTTACCATATCCTAAGCGATGTCCCTTTCGATCAAAGGCTAAAAGGGGAACGAGTAGAATATCAGGCGACACTATTTCGGCATCAATGGGGGGCTCAAGAGTACGGTACTTTTTTTGCTTAAGTTTCGTCTCAGGATTCCAAAGATGAAAAGTCATCTCGTTTCCCTCAATACAGGGTAAAGCACATGTGTGATCCTTTTCATAAAGCTGCTTCAAAAGTGGACGGAGATCAAGCTCTGAACCTATGGGCCAATAGCCTCCAATGATTAATTCATTGGAGAAGTCAAAATGCTGGAAAAAAATGTTAGCTAGGTCTTTGCCTGCATGAGGATTTTGTTTAAGGGACAGGGCTCGTTGGTCTTTCATGTGAGCCCGAAGGATTTTTTTTTCGTCTGCAGACATACGTTCTTTCCCAGAAATATTGAGGGAGCCACAATGACCGTCAACGATAGTTATCCTCTTGTGGCCCGCAAAAGCAGGTGGGTGCCGTATGTCCGAGTCCACGGACTCAGCCAGGGACAGCTCCCTCAAGAAAATTATCGGCCCCAGGGAAATTCTCGTTTAACGCATCCCGCAGCCACCCTCTCTCTTTATTTAAGGTTAATTTTAAGGATGTGCAAGGGATAGTCGGAAAGAGTCCGTTCCGAGAAGAGCATCAATAAAATATCCATCGTTCATGGGTGTCCATTTGAAGTGAGGATAATTGTCTTTCATAAAGCGAATAAGCTCAAAACCGAGGTCTAGGGCCTCAAAAGATTGATTATTTGTTATAGAAATCTGTGCGCCGTTGCAAAGCTTCCCTTTTAATTTTCCTGATTGAGGTATGGTTGAAAAAGTTTTTGCTGTAAGCCCATTAAACGAATTTAAGAATTTAACGAGGCGAGGAGCATCAAGTTCAGACGCACCAATATAAGCAAAAGGAAAATCCGTTCCACGTCCTTCCGAAATGTTGGTTCCTTCCAGCAGAACCAAGGCCGGATAAAGAAGGACCGAATCCCATGTGGGCAAATTAGGGGAGGGAGATATCCAAGGATATTGGTAGGGGTGATGCATAGGTTGGCAAGGGATTATGTCAACATCGTAAATGGATAGAAGTTCTCCTATCGTCTTTCCATGTTGAAAAGGAACATTTAGAAAGGCAAGTAGTGACTTAAATTTTTGATCAAGCTGTGGCCCTTTCTGTTGCCGTCCCAACGGGTTCGGTCGATCACAGACAATCACCCGTTTCCCTTGATGGGTTTCGATGAACTTGGCGCACGTTGCCGCATAAGTATAACAACGCAAGCCAATGTCTTGGAGGTCAATGACCAAAACATCAAAATCAAATTCATCTGAGTCGAGAGAATTTCCGTAAAGACTATAAACCGGTAAACCAAGACTATCTTCAAAGCCATGGGAAACGTGAACCCCTTCTTCAATTTGCCCAGTCCAACCATGTTCAGGGGTGAGGAGGCAACTGAGGGCTTTTCCTAGTTTCTTTTGCAGCGCTGAAGCTGAGGATTCACCGTGCTCAGTGACCATACACATGTTGGTTAAAAGGGCGACGTTTTGTTGAGAGAGTCCATCAAGCAGAGATTTTTCCTGAAGAAGGATATCTATACCTGTCTTGGGTAGATCCTTGCTTGCGATTTTTTTCATAGCCTTTCCGGCCTAATCGGGGTCGTTTTGTATTTTCCGCCGGTCACGGTTTAAGCTCTAAGATTTTTATGTATTTCTATGCTTCTTTTTTTGATAAAAGCTCAAAAGTAAATATCCAAGCCATTCTATTTACAAAAGGTATTTTGGTAATAATCTTGTCAAGCAACTGAAATACTGGCAGTAATGGTGTTATAATAGCACCCAAATAACTTGTTACATGCCAAAAACGCAACTGACCAATTTCAAAAAAACGAGAGGCAAACTTTACATCCTTTAAATTAAGGATATGGTGCTTTTCCCAATCAGTTCTAAGCTTTGGCGTTAAAAGGCGGTACATCTTGATAAAAGGGTTATAATTTAAAGCTTCAATGGCAAGGATTTTACCGTTTGGTGACAGTATTCTTCTAAGCTCAGGAAAGGCATAACTGATATCCATGTGGTGTAGAACACCACCTGCAATTACAATATCGATACAACTATCGGGAAACCTTGTGTTTTCAGCGTCTGCTCTCATAAAAAAAGTCTGATCAGCAACGCCTTGTTGCTTTGCATTTTCTTTCGCTGCTTTTATTGATAATTCGCTTATATCAATTCCAATCGCAAATTTAGCTCCATTTTGTACGGCCCGAATTGCATTTGCACCGTTTCCACATGCATAGTCGAGAAAAACTTTTCCTTTAACGTTGTCTTCTAACCACTTTTTTACATATGCTTGTGAAGAAGAAACTGTTTTATAATATTTTCTATTGGAATAGTACTTATCAAAATCGTCCTGGGACATTTCGACTTGATTGACGCCTCTCTTGAGGTCATGAAATTCTGCTTCTTTGATTTTTCTTTCACATAACTGTTGACGCATACATTTTTTATTTATTTGGTCAACTTCTTTAAGACACTTTTTCAATTCATTTAAGTCCATCTGAAACTCCATAATAATAAGTCAATTAATACATCTCAGTGTATTCAACCGAAAATTATCTACCATGCTATAGAAGATATGTCCAGATACCATTAGGGTACTCCTTGCATTGCTTAAAATCTGTTTTGCCTTTTATATACAAGCAGTGTGGAAACTTTTAAATGGAATCATAACTTGACGACTTTCTTTGATAGAGGCATCTTCTTTCTGGTATCTCATTAACTTAAGGTTGCGCATGACTTCTCTCGACTCAAAGAAACATCTTCAACATATGGCCAATGCTATCCGAGTGCTCTCTATGGATGCGGTGCAAAAAGCCAACTCAGGACATCCGGGTATGCCCATGGGGATGGCCGACGTAGCAACAGTTCTATTTACGAAATTTTTGAAATTTGACGCATCCAAGCCTTCTTGGCCCGATCGAGATCGTTTTGTGCTTTCTGCTGGCCATGGTTCTATGCTGCTTTATTCCCTGCTTTATCTGACAGGTTATGAGGATATGAATTTGGAAGAAATTAAAAACTTTCGCCAGTGGGGAAGTCGAACAGCAGGCCATCCTGAATATGGCCATGCGTCGGGTATCGAGACAACAACAGGTCCGCTGGGCCAAGGGCTTGCCAATGCTGTCGGGATGGCAATCGCTGAAAAAATGCTCAAAGCTGAATTTGGGCAAGAGCTCGTCGATCATAAAGTTTATTGTATTGCAGGGGATGGATGTTTGATGGAAGGAATTTCCCATGAAGCCATTTCTCTGGCAGGCCACTTAGGCTTTAATAATTTAATTGTTCTTTTTGATGACAATAACATTTCAATTGATGGATCAACTGATCTGGCTGTTTCCGACGATCAGTTGGCGCGCTTTAAGGCTTCCCATTGGGATGTTTTGTCTGTAGATGGCCACAATTTTCAGGAAATCGAAGAAGCCCTTGCGAAGGCGCAAGCTTGTTCAAAACCTGTCTTAATTGCCTGTAAAACCCGTATTGGGAAAGGGGCTCCCAACAAAGGGGGAACCGCAGCTGTTCATGGGGCACCTCTCGGTGAGGAAGAGATTAGCGCTGTTCGTAAAGAGCTCAATTGGCCTTATGAGCCTTTTGAAATTCCCAATGACCTTCTCTCCCTTTGGCGGACGTCGGGGTCAAGAAGTATGGAGGAACGTCAGGCTTGGGAAGAAAAATTCAAAAAGAATCCTCAGAAGGATGAATTTGAAAGAAGATTAAAAGGTCAGCTACCTGACAATTGGAAACAACCACTCCAAACTTTAATCAAAGATTTTGTAGATGAGAATGCAGGGCTTGCTAGCCGGCAATCCTCCCAAAAAGTGCTGGATGTTCTGTCGCCCATCATTCCTGAGCTTCTGGGAGGGTCAGCAGATTTAACGGGATCGAATAATACAAAAGCCAAAAATATGGTTCCTATTAAGCCTCATGACTTTAAAGGTAATTACATTCATTATGGGGTGCGGGAACATGCTATGGCAGCGGTGATGAATGGAATAGATCTTCACGGCGGGTTTATTCCCTATGGTGGAACATTTCTAACGTTTACGGATTATTGCCGTCCCTCCATTCGCCTGTCCGCATTAATGGGGCTTCGTATTATCTATGTTATGACTCACGATTCCATCGGTCTTGGGGAAGATGGGCCTACCCATCAACCGATAGAACATTTGGCTTCATTAAGAGCCATTCCTAACCTGCAGGTATTCCGTCCCGCCGATGCTGTTGAAGTTGCTGAATGCTGGGAGATAGCACTAGCCTCTCAAAAGACACCTTCAATCCTCGCTTTAACGCGTCAGGGATTACCCTTACTTCGGGACAATATTTCGGCTAACTTATCGGCTAAGGGAGGATACGTTTTACGAGATTGTGAAGGGAAGCGAAAAGTTACCATCTTCGCTACAGGGTCTGAAGTTGATATTGCTGTACAGGCTAAAGAGCGGCTTGATAAAAAAGGAATTTCAGCAGTCGTCGTTTCCATGCCGTGTTGGGAGCTATTTGATCAACAGAGCCAAACTTATCGAGATTCCGTTTTAGGAAAAGAAAGTCTTCGTGTTGCGATTGAAGCTGGATCACCTATGGGGTGGGATAAATATGTCGGAAACTCAGGAATTATCGTTGGCCTTGATCATTTTGGAGCCTCAGCGCCCTATAAAACCCTCTATGAAAAATTCGGCCTCACGGCTGAGAATATTGTTAACCTTGTCGAAGGGAGAATCAAATGACATGTAAAGTTGCCATCAACGGATTTGGACGAATTGGACGGCTTGTTCTAAGAGCCATTTTTGAAAACCATAGGTCAGATATAGAGGTCGTTGCCATTAATGACCTGGGGTCCATTGCAGATAATGCTCACCTTTTTAAGTATGATTCTGTCCATGGCCCCTTCCCAGGAACCGTTGAAGTCGTTGAAGATGGGTTAATCATTAATGGACATCATATTAAGGTCTTGGCGATTCCCGATCCCGAAAAATTGCCGTGGGGGGCTTTAGGGGTGGATGTAGCTATGGAATGCTCAGGTCGCTTTACCAAGCGAGATGATGCGGCAAAACATCTAACGGCTGGTGCAAAAAAAGTACTCATATCTGCGCCAGCAGAAGGCGCTGATTTGACCGTAGTTTATGGTGTCAATCATAAGGACCTCAAAGCCGATCATCGAATTGTTTCGAATGCTTCATGTACAACCAATTGTTTAGCTCCTGTGGCATATGTCCTCCATAAAACGCTCGGGCTCGAGCATGGATTTATGACAACCATCCACTCCTATACAGGAGACCAACGACTTGTGGATACCCTCCATAAGGATCTGAGAAGAGCACGTGCGGCAGCTGTGTCAATGATTCCAGCATCAACAGGTGCAGCAAAAGCCGTTGGACTTGTTTTGCCGGAATTAAAGGGTAAGCTTGATGGGACAGCTGTGCGCGTCCCGACCCCAAATGTTTCGTTGATAGACCTGAAATTTGTACCTAAGCGCAAAACGTCTAAGGATGAAATTAACAAACTCATGGCAGAAGCTGCGGAAGGTGAGCTGGAAGGTATTTTGGCGATCAATAATGAACCTTTAGTCTCAGTCGATTTTAACCATCATTCAGCCAGTTCAGTTTTTGATCTTACGGAAACCCATGTCATTGATGGAAAGTTTTGCCGAATTTTATCCTGGTATGATAATGAATGGGGTTTTTCAAATCGTATGGGAGATACTGCTTTGGCCATGCAGTCCGCAGCCTAGAAAAAGGGTAAGTTAGGGGCAGAAAAAAAGGAGATGTAGAACATCTCCTATATAAGTTTTAGAGTATGGTATCGCAGAGAGAAGGGGAGGCTTGACTCTCTGCGTAGATTCTCACCAGGGAAGTGAGAAATGTATCATCAACATCAATAAAACATTGACGATATGAACATATTAATATAAGAAAATACGTATGTCAACAAGAAAATGCAAAATTAAATATCGTAAAATTGGATATTCTCTATGAAAATGCAATCCATATATGTTTTCGTAAAGCTTGCGGAAAGTAACTGTGACTTTAGCGTCCATAAAATGTTGGGTATCCCTCGATCGTCGATGTGGTCATATATTACAGACTTAGAAAAGACTCTCGGAAAAAAACTCATCAATCGTAAAAAACAACACCTTTCCTTTACGGCAGCAGGGGAAGAGTTTATTCCCTATGCCTATAAAATTTATCAGACCTATGAAGAAAGTTTGGCCAATACACAAAATGTTGAAGATGGCGCTATTGAAGGTGATATTATTGTTTCAACCACATCTGCTGTTGGTTTTCAATGGTCG
Source organism: uncultured Alphaproteobacteria bacterium (assembly GCA_964474215.1). Taxonomy (GTDB): domain Bacteria; phylum Pseudomonadota; class Alphaproteobacteria; order UBA9655; family UBA9655; genus UBA9655. The sequence goes on along the minus strand of CAYYRQ010000001.1, from coordinate 50,704 downwards.
ATGGAAAGTATCAAAGAACTCTATTCAAGATACCCCCATTTAAGACTTCATATTTCTGCCTCTGACGTGATTACGCGAGACGAAGAGAATGCGTGCGACGTTCTCATTCGACCGCTTGGTGATTCAGATATCTTTGAAAAAATTTGGTGTACAACTTATATTCATGGTTTGTTTGCCAGCCAGAGTTATATTGATCAAATGGGGATGCCTAAAACCCCAGAAGACCTCTTGTTTCACCGCATAATAGGCTATGGCGAGCATAAGTTTACCTGTTTTGATGATATTAACTGGCATTTAAAAGGGCATGGCTATGGTTTGCCTAAGCTGAAACCTTCTTTAACGATAAATTCCACGAGAGCAAATTATGAGGCAGCAACCCATGGACTCGGCATTTGCTCTACATCACATCAGTCAAATGATGGGTATCATGGAAAGTTAGTTCGTGTTCTTCCGAATATTGTTGGGCCGACCGTAAAGACATATTTTTGTGTGAAAAAAGATATGGCCGGTCGTAAGCTAAGAAATATAAATATCTTTAGGACCTACTTCGAAAATTATGTGAAACAACTCGGAACTGAGATTTCCTTAATTGGTAACGAAGAAGCCTAGCCCTTAAATTTATGTCACATCAAGAGATTCTTAGAAAACGCCTTTTGTATCAGAGTCATCATAGGGGCACAAAAGAAATGGACCTTGTTCTTGGTAAGTTTGTTCAGCAAAATCTTAATTCCATGTCCTATGAGCAATTGAAAAAGTTTGAATCCCTTTTGGCTCTGCCAGATCAAGAGATCCAAGCGCTCCTTCACAGGGGCAATTCTATTTTAGATATTCTTTCAAATGAGGTATGAATAATTGCATTAAATAAATCCAAAACAATATTGACAAATATATTAGATATATTATAAATATACTCATACATAGGATGTTTGGTATGGTTTTGCGACAGTTTTGGTGGATTGTTTTTTCAGGGATATTTTATTCTTTTTTATGTTTGACTTCTTTTGGGATGCAAAATGATAAATTTATAGAACTTGCCCAACCTCTCATCCAAAAGATCGATCAAAATTTTGAAAACGGGTAAAATTCACCAGAGATAACTTTATTTATAATATCTCTCGTTCTAATGCCGATTCTATCTCATCATATCCTATTTGTTTTCTAGACAATAAATTCCAAAGCAAATTAAGATCTGTCGTTTCATCTACCTTCACTGTTGGCGCAAGAGTTATAATAGAGCGTCTATTCATAAACTCTAATGTTTCCTTCATGCGATTGATTACATATTCACTGCATCCTGAATCAGTAATTTGTTCAATGTTAGCTCTAAGATCTTTCTGTGAAGGAGCTTTGGGAAGTAAAAGGAATGAAAGAGCTCTTGCTTGATCGGTATTCTTACATCCATAAAAAAAGTGACTCAGGTGCATATGCCCTAAGAAGGCTATGAAATTCCTAGGCATACTCATGATGTTATTACAAAATGCTCTTTCTCTTTTTACATCATAAACATGACTGATAGGGCAGTCTTTTGTCGCCATCTCGGGGCGTTCATCACTATCGATTAAGGTGACTCTCATTCCCAGTTGAAGGGCGAAGCGAATTTTTTTTATAATGAAGTTCTCAGATGGGTCAGGTTTTTTAGAAGCCATTTCCATCACCGTAGTGTGCTCTTTGGGAGGAAGTTCAAGCAGAACGTCGCGCACACCAAGTGCTCGAAAATATTGCAAAAGAATCGTTTCGAATAAAAGGTGGGAAATTCGATTATGGGATTCTCCCACTACGATTCCAAAACTTTGACTGTATCTGGAGAGATTTAACTTCTCCATAATTTTTCTTAAAGCGACAGGGGAACTAGATTTCAAGTTATCTTCAAAAAGCTGACAGCTTCCAGATGGAATAGCAAGCTCTTTTTCAAGTTGTAAGCATTGGAAAGGAAAAATGGAGCTAGCTTGGGAAGAGCTTAGAAAAGTAGGTATATGGGGGCAGGTTCCATTTCTATGATAGTCCATCAAAGGTAAATTTTGAAATCCAGATTTAATAAAGAAGTCTTTCTCTGGAGTCATAGAAGTGCATATTACATTTTTTTCCACCTTAGGAAACATTTTATCGTGATCAAGAGACCAAGGTTTAGTTTTCGCAAAATTATATCCCGCCTCTTCAAGTACAAAGAGAACCGTGCTCAGGAGGTTCTCATCGGTTATGGTTTGAGACTGATGTAGAAGACTTATTGTTTGATGAGCTAGCCAACGGGTTACCATAGAAATGGCGAGTTCATAAGGGTGGAACAAAGCACAATAGGCTTTTAATGAAAAACTTGTGAGATGAAACCCCCATTTGCAGCCCTTTCCTAACCAAGAATTTCCGAACATTTCATCAATCCATTGGGGCACTGGCATGCGAAATGCTATTGGTAAAAAAGTGAACACATCCCAACTTTCAGTTAATAAAATCTGGTGGCTGAGGCGCGCTGTTCGCAGGAGGAGATAGGTTTGTGGATCATAAAGCGTTTCATCCAAACAAGGATTTTGCTCTATTTTAGAGACTATGTGAGAAGTCACTTCAGTTTCGTCATCTTTGCCTGCGTGGCAGAAGAACGGAGTCAAAATTAAAAAAACAACTATAGCAAACTTTTTCATTTTGAACGAAACTTGAATATTTATTAAATAAATTACATTAATTTATATTTACTTTCTGCAAAAGTCAATGAAATTCTCTGCAAATTAACCGATCTGCTTGCTTTTCAGGCATTCCTTCACTATGGTAGCGGCTTAAAAGTTAGATAGAGGAAATGATGAACTTCCTTCCTTCTTTTACAGCCCCCGCACTCATAACTCATGTCCCAGATGGATATGATGCCCTTTTGCTGTCCGAACTATCTGACAAAGGGAAATCAATTGTATACATTGCTCGGGATGAAGAAAGGGCGCAGCGGCTCAAAGATCAGCTTTCTTTTTTTAAACCTGCCCATAAAGTTCTTTATTTCCCAGCTTGGGATTGCTTGCCATTTGATCGAAACTCTCCCCACCCTGACATTCTTGCCCAAAGATTGGACACCCTTACTTTTTTGGCTACATCGTCTGAGTCTTATGTTCTAATTACATCTATCGAAGCCTGGCTGCAAAAACTCCCCCCACGTAAGGAATTTGTTGACAAAACAATGCATCTCAAAAAGGGGGATGATATTCCCCATGAGCCTCTCGTTACGTTTCTTGTAAATAATGGATATGTGCGAAGGGAAACCGTTCGGGAATGGGGAGAATTTGCAACCCGTGGGGGACTCATAGATATTTTTCCTCCCGGATATACGTCTCCATATCGTCTCGATTTTTTTGGGTCTACGTTAGAGACTTTAAAATCCTTTGATCCTCTCAGTCAACGAACTGTCCATGAACAAGTTGCATTAGATTTAAAACCCATGGGGGAGGTTTTTCTCTCAAACGAAAACATTGAACGCTTTCGTAAATCTTACCGTGAACAGTTTGGTCTTCCTGATGCAAATGATCCCCTTTACACGTCAATTTCTGAAGGGCGGGTTTACGCAGGTTATGAACACTGGCTTCCTCTCTTCTATGAGAAACTCAATACCTTGTCTGATTATCTCCATGACCCTCTCTTTTGCGTTGATGATCACCTCAATGATGCAAGAGGTGTTTTCATTGATGAAGTAAGGGATCACTATCAGACACGTCTTGATTTTAATGCCATCGAGAAAAAAGGACGGACTTATAACCCTCTTCCTCCTGAAAGTTTATATCGTATGGAAGAAGATTGGGAGGATCAAATTCCTCTTTCTCGAAAAGTTATATTTTCACCGTTTGATTCTCCTGAATTCAAAGGAAATGTCATTGATGCAAAAGGAAAAGTCAGCTCATCATTGGCGGATATCAGAGCCTCAAAGGTCAGTATTTTTGAAAACCTTAAAGAGATTTTAAAGGGGCGCGAAAAGAAGGGAGATCAGATTCTCATTGTTGGGGCGTCAAAGGGATCGGCCGAACGCTTAGCACATATTTTAGAAGAGCATGATTTTAAGAAACTCAAGCGTGTGGAGTCGTATGCTGAATTTTTAAATGAAAATGTTCCTGCATTGTCTGATATTGAAATGGGGCGGGGATTTGAAGCACCTGGATTAGTTGTGTTGACGGAAGAAGATGTTCTGGGTACACGCGTGGGGCGTTCCTATAAATCAAAGAAGAGGGCTGATCTATTCATACAAGAAGTGTCTAGTCTTCAAATCGGCGATTTTGTTGTACATCGTGAGCATGGGATTGGGCGATACGAAGGATTAAAAACCCTAGACGTCGGGGGTTCTCCCCATGATTGTTTGGACGTTGTCTATGAAGGTGGAGACAAAATCTATATTCCCGTTGAAAATCTTGACATGCTCTCAAGATATGGTGCCTCAGATACGGTTGCGTCCCTTGATCGACTTGGGGGTGTAGCATGGCAGGCGCGGAAGGCAAGGGTGAAAAAACGCCTTAAAGAAGTTGCGGATTATCTTTTAAAAATTGCTGCCAAACGTAAACTTGCTTCAGCAGATGTTTTCCAGAAACAAGCAGGCACCTATGATGAATTTGCAGCCCGTTTTCCTTATCCAGAAACGGATGATCAGTTAAAAGCTATTGACGATACACTCGATGATTTAACAAAGGGAAATCCAATGGACCGCCTTGTGTGTGGCGATGTGGGCTTTGGAAAGACGGAAATTGCGTTGCGGGCGGCTTTCGTTGCGGCAGCCTCTGGAAAACAAGTGGCACTTATTGTTCCTACAACCCTTTTAGCCCGACAGCATTATCTGAACTTTTCTCAGCGGTTTAAAAATACGGGTCTTGAAGTCGCACTTCTTTCTCGACTTGTGAAACCCAGCGAAGTTCAGAAAATTAAGGAACGTCTCAAGAGGGGAGAGATTCAAATCATCATCGGAACCCATTCTCTCTTATCGAATTCCGTTGAGTTTCATGATCTTGGGCTTTTAATCGTTGATGAAGAGCACCATTTTGGTGTTGCTCAAAAAGAAAAGCTAAAGAATCTAAAAGCAGGTATTCACGTCCTCACACTTACCGCAACGCCGATTCCGCGAACTCTTCAATTGTCATTGGCAGGTGTTCGAGATATGAGCTTGATTACAACGCCGCCTCTCGATCGCCTTGCGGTCAGAACTTTTGTATTGCCATTTGATGCCATGGTTGTTCGTGAAGCTTTATTGCGAGAGCAATATCGGGGAGGGCAATCCTTTTATGTATGCCCGAGAGTATCTGATCTTGATAAGGTTTCAGAGCGACTCCGCCAATTTGTGCCCGAAGTCAAGTTTGCTGTGGCGAATGGTCAAATGACCCCAACAGCACTCGAGAATGTAATGACCGATTTTTATGATGGGGCTTTTGATGTCCTGCTCAGCACAAATATTATTGAATCGGGCATTGATGTTCCTCGTGCGAATACCATGATTATTCACCGATCGGATTTGTTTGGGCTTGCTCAGCTCTATCAACTTCGTGGACGTATCGGCCGATCAAAATCGAGAGGGTATGCCTATCTCACCTACCCAGCAGGACAGATTCTCTCAAAGGATGCTCAAAGGCGCTTGGAAGTTATTCAATCTCTCGATACTCTGGGTGCAGGCTTTACCCTTGCTAGCCATGATATGGATCTTCGGGGAGCCGGAAACTTGGTTGGTGAAGAGCAATCAGGACATATCCGGGAAGTTGGGGTTGAGCTCTATCAGCATATGCTTGAAGAAGCAGTTGCAGCGTTGAAGGCCGAAGGTGTAGGTGAAGAATATGTTCCGACGGATTGGACGCCTCAAATCAACATCGGTGTTTCGGTGTTGATTCCTGATTCATATGTGGCGGATTTGGGATTGCGCTTGAGCCTTTATAAAAGATTGAGTGAGCTTGTCACACGAGACGAAGTTGATGAATTTGCCGTCGAACTTTTGGATCGATTTGGCCCTCTTCCCGCAGAAGTTAAAAACCTTTTGGAGGTCATTTACCTAAAGTCCCTCTCTCGACAAGCGAATGTTGATAAGGTTGAGGTGGGTCCTAAAGGGGTCGTGATTGGGTTCCATCAGAACACATTTAAAAACCCTGATGTATTGATCAATCATATTCTTGAGCAAAAGGGAACTGCCAAGCTCCGCCCTGATGAAAAAGTTGTTTATTTCCGGAAATTTGATATCCCTGAATCGCGACTCAAAGGGACACGACAGATTCTGGAAGAACTTGTGAGTATGGCTTCTTAGCCAAAACGTCACTCTTAGAATAGAGGGGGGAGGTAAAACAGCCCAAATAACAGTTTGAGCCATTCTGTGAGTAACAAAAACATTTTTTAATATGCTTGAATTGTTTTTTATTCTCAAAAACAGATGAGCTTGTCTATGAGAGTTTTTTAAACGCGTAAAACAATTTGCCAGCAGCTCTATCCAAAAGTATTTTATCATAGAAGTATGCAATAAATAGGCGCTTTAATTTTATCTACCTCGAACGAAGGTGTAAGTTTATTGAATGGGTTGAATTTTCCCTATGTTCAATTTAATATTTTTAATCATTGAGCAAGGAGGGGGAACTTAAAAAGCCTTTTTACCTGATTCTCAAAAATATGTACTGGGGGATTGATGTATTTCAAAGTAAGAACCTATGAGAGTCAAACGCTTGACGATCTCAGGGAACGTCTTACGGAAAAAGGCAGTTGTCATGGGAATTTTTCCCATCAGTTTTTAACTGTAGATCAATGGAAAACCTTGAATTATGAGGCTGGTCAGCTAACCTTTGAACATAATCACTCATTCAAATCATCAAAAATTAAAAGCGCCGACAGTTCCACCATACAAAGTAAGCCGATTTTTGATGTTGTCACCTCAGTACAAAGCCGGAAATTTATTACAGCTTTGACAGGCTTGAAGCATTTTAATATTGAAGTTTGTGAGTGTCACGTTTGTGAAGTCGGTGATTTTATCCCTCAGGAGTGGTTTGAAGCTGTGATTAAAAACAGCGACTATTTGGTTTATTTTTTTCTGGATGAGTACTACGAGGGCGGAGAGCTATTGATTACACGGGATAACCACGAAGAATTGGCCTATACTCCCCAGTCGGGAGATATTCTCATTTCAACTTGTTCTTCTTCTCACCAGGTCAAATCTATTATGGAAGGGAAGAGAGTTCATATTGTGTCAATGATTCAAAATCTTGAATAAATTCATCTGGCATATTTTTTTGACTTGGCCTTCATTTACATATACGTTATAAGCCATATCAATGCCGGATTAGCTCAGCTGGTAGAGCAACTGATTTGTAATCAGTAGGTCGTTGGTTCGATTCCGACATCCGGCACCAGCAAAACAAAGGCTTTTTTAACTTCATTAAAATCTAAAATACAACCGGGGGAGCAAAATGAAAAAAGTCGATTGGTCAAAGGTTCCACATTTCTCCCCTTTTAGAAAGCCAAAACGAAACGGGACCGTTTTGGGATGCTCTTCAAGAAAATATAGAGGTGCATGTAAGCTCTCCACTCTATGGGGGCGACCTCGTAAAAGCTATATCACAGGATCTTGCAGACTTTATTCAAAAGGGTCTAACCCCTGCTCAGGCCGCTCTCCTTTTTTCTAGATCTCATCCAGCTGTGAAACGTTTACTGACAAGTCCTTCTAATAACAACCAATTGACTAATACGCTAGCTATTCAAAAATATAATGATTTATCTCCTGAGAGAATCAGAGAAATATGCTCTGCTATCGGCTAGACATCATATGACCCCTCTATCTAGGATTTTAGACGAACTATTATTGTCTCTCAATATTATTAGGGTAGGAGATCCTAAATTTGGATGGCATCAAAAATCCGTGGGATGCCTTGTTAAAGTTGACAGTATTTTAAGGTGGGTCCGCATTGAGGCTAGCCCAAATTCTCAAGCCCTTGAAGAACGTTTGGCGCGTATAGAAACGGCAAATGATATCATTGGGGTCAAGAAGCCTAAGCTGATAAGTAGACAAATTGTAAACTATCAAGATACCTATTATGGCATTGCAATTATGGATCAAATAGAAGAACCAGCTATCTCCAATAAAGTTGCTTTAGAGCAAGAGTTTAACCTCGCACCCTCATGGATTACATCATTAACAGAACAATTAAAAAGTCTAGCAAGTACTCCAACAACCTCTATCAGCTGTAGACAAGACCTGATTAAAAGACGAATTGAGGAAAGATATGGGGGCCATCCCTATCTTGTAGAGAAGTGGGCAACCATTCATGGAGATCTTAATTGGTCTAATTTAACGTCTCAAACGCCTTACATCTTTGATTGGGAAGGTTGGGGGAAAGGTCCTGCGTTTTTAGGTATATATTTCCTTTACGCATTTTCTTTAAACTCCCCAAAAACAGCACTGCAGTTGAAACAAGCTTTTCCTGATGTATTTGAAGGAATGCACGCACACATATGCCTTTTATTCGTTTGCTCAGAGTTAATGCGAATGGTTGAACTGCATGGAGATCACCCTGAACTTTACCCATTTCTTAAAGATCTCTCACAGGAGATTTTGAATGATAGATAAGCTCCTGCAAAAGATTGAGAATTGAATTTTTCTGTGGCGTTTTGCGAAAGAATATAGAATTGACATTTGCTTAGCCTTAACTTTTATTATTTTGTCAACGGCCTGCATACTATATATTGGGCAATCTGTCTCAGAACTGACATCTTCAATAGCAAAACACAAAGACGACTTCGTCTTATTAAATAAGTGTGCTGAAATAACCATTTGCATTATCTTATCTTCACTCTTCATCTTTGGAAGAATTTATTTTTTTGGCCGGCTAGGGGAAAAGCTCATCAGAGATTTAAGAAATGCTCTCTTTGAACATATTCTCAGGCAAGACGGATTTTTCTTTGAGTCACAACGTGCAGGTGATTTAGTTTCTCGCATCATGTCTGATACGCATGTGATGCAACTTGTTTTTATAGGGAGTGTTTCTGCGGCAATAAGAAATTTTATCTTATTTGCAGGAAGTTGTTTGATGATGATCGCTTTATCACCGCCGCTCTTTGTGTTGTTGCTTGTTTCATCAATATCGATAGGTCTTCCTAACATTTATTTTGGCCGTAAAATTCGAGCATTGTCCAAAAAAGCTCAAGAACATAGTGCCACAACGAGCTCGATTGTTGAGGAAACATTTTCTTCTATAAGAACAACAAAATCCAATCAATATGAAAACGAATGTGTGAAAAGTTTTAAAAATGCGAATCTCTCAGAATGTCTCACGGTATGCTCGCGAATCATATTCTTTGGATGTTCTGTGTCAATTACAACTTTACTGACTTTTGGCATGCTTGTTGCCCTTATCGGGTATTCATTTCTTAATCCGTCCTTTCATGGAATGGTCTTTTCTGACTTTGCCTCCTTTCTTTACTATGCGGCCATATGTGGATATTCGGTAACTGAATTTAACTCATTAATGGGAAGCTTTTATCGTGCAGCAGGTGCAAGTGATAGAATAAGAGAAATGTTTGCTATCTTGCCCGAACCCCTTCCAAAAATTAAAAATACAGTCTCTCAAAATTCTGACTCAGGAAACCTTATTAAAGTTGATAATCTCTGTTTTTCATATCCCAGTTGTCCCAATAAGCCCGTTCTTAAGAATGTTTCTTTCACGATTAAGAAAGGGCAAAAAGTTGGAATAGTTGGTCCTTCCGGCTCAGGAAAGTCTACATTATTTGCGCTCATTCAGAGATTTTATATTCCCTCGTCAGGGCAAATTTATATTAAAGGGAAAAACCTTCTTTCACTCCCACCCGATGAGTTTAGAAAATGGATTTCAGTCGTTGAGCAGGATCCTTTTACGTATTCAACAACCATTAAAAATAATATTACTTTGGGTCTGGAAGGAATTTCTGAAGAAGAGCTTAAGCAAGTGTCTAAGTTGGCAAACTGCGATCAATTTATTAAAAACCTACCCTATCAATATGATACATATTCCCTCATCAAGCATAAAAGTCGTCCCATAGATCTTAAGGGCGACCATGCTGTATCATCGTAGGGTGTGAGCTTTGTGCTATAGCACTCAAAACTTACACGAGAAAGGAAATTCCCGAATGAGCTTTTGTGCCCAGGTTCCTGTGAATAGAATGGAAACTTCCATAAAAGACCAGTCATCGTTTAGTGTTCGCGCAGAAGATAACCAATTATAGGATCCCTCTATATACATATCATCATCAATAAACAATGATTTCCGATGAAGTCTTTCTATAGGTGTAAGGGTTATGTTTTTCCTAAACCTGGCATACCGTCCCGAAAGAGTTTGATCGATAAGGTTTGTAAGTAAGTTTACTTTCTCATCCCCTTCTCGATAAAGAATATGGAGTTTTTTTCCTGCTCTCAGGACAGAAAGGAGCACGGGTTGAGGCAAAATATCCTGTAAAAATCCTTTATGGCCTGTAATGAAGGGAACACAAATTGTAATTTGCTTTTGGGCAAGTTCAAAACATTCTTGAAAAAATGCGGCGTGTTTATAAGGGGTGTTTATGAGTTCAAATGAGTTTTTTGGATTTTTAAATTGAAATCGCAGTGGCGATAACTTTCTTAAGGCTTTTTCTACTGCACGATACGAACGTGAATGAAAATCGATTGTCCTATATTTCTTTAAAACATCCCAAATACGCTTGACGACGGGTTCTAAATAACCTCCTTCGAGAACAAGAGATGCGTTTTCGTCATACCAAGGACCTGAAAGCCAGTCATAGGATCCACACGTGATCTGCTTATTATCAACGACGAGTAATTTAGAATGAACCTCTGCCTGATCAAACTTCAAGTTCCGTAATCGATCCATAGCAGCTACTGTTCTCTCTTGAAGGCTAACCTCTCTGGCGTAGAAATAAAACTTTACCCCTCTATAACAGGCTGCCGTGACTGCCTCAAATAAATCATTTCCCTCCCTCATATCTATTGATAGCCTATTCGACGTGATTAAGACAGATCGATTTGCCTTATTTATAACATAAATCAGATGCTGTTGATGGTCTTGGGGTGTTGTGAGTTGACGATATCTAAACTCTTCAAAATATTCTTCTTCATCATCATCGGGCTCACTTTCCGAGGCAGATAGAGAAAAACCTGATGTTTGAGATGCAAGGCTTTCCTGCCCGTGTGTAATCGGTAAGGGTGAAGATTGACTTGCTTGGCCTTGGGAATACTTTTTCTCAACGGCAGTAACTGCAACTAGGAGTGCTGCACCATCATCAGGAACAAGGCTACATAGATTTACATGAGCCGCTTGTACGCCTGGTGAAAGTACGAGAGAAGCTTGTTCTGAAACAGCGCTGCCTTGACTAGATACAGTAGGTGTAAGCGAGGTTGGAGTTTGTTGCCTTCGAAAATACTCTTCCTCCGCGGCATCAACTGAAGCTATCACATCAGCCCAAAAAGTTGCTTCATCAACAGAATCTGCAGCGGGTGCTGGTGGTACATGGGATCTGCGATATTCTTCCTCTGCGGCATCAGCTGAGGCTATTACATCAGCCCAAAAAGTTGCTTCATCAACAGAATCTGCAGCAGGTGCTGGTGGTACATGGGATTTGCGGTATTCTTCCTCCGCGGCATCAGCTGAAGCTATTACATCAGCCCAAAACTCTACGTTATCATAAGTGGGTTTTTGTTTCTTGCTGTCTCTTGTTTCCCTATCTTCAGTAGGAGGTTCATTACCAAAAACGTGCCCAAGAGGGTTTGCAGAAACAGTTAAAATGTCCTGTTGATATGTTTTCTCAGAACCACAACTTGTTCTTTTAATGGACGTTTGGGGTTTTGCTTCATGGTATCCAGGTGGTACCGCCTGTACTTCCAATGCAAAGTACATTGAATACAAAAAAGCAAGAGAAACTCTAAACAAAAGTTTATCAAAAAACATATAACAACACCAAATTATTAATTAAAACAATTTACATACAGCAACCTCAGCTTAGGGTTACAAGGGTTATTCTTCATTAATTTCGTTAAATACAGACTTAGATAAAGTTAATATTATTACAATATCTACTGTGTAAAAATAACGTTTATAATATGTTATGTAGGTGTGATATTTGCAATTTCAAGTTATACGGAAGAAAAAATTTCACCAACGTACCCAGAGCCAACTCAGTTTAAGGTAGGGTAAAAAGGGTCAAATAAGATAGGTAACTTATTGTAATTAAAAAAATGTCCTATAATCGGACGAGTGCAGCAAATACAAAAAATGCTGAAATCATCCTACTAATCGATGATCAAAGTCTTGCCCAGATTTATTTTCAAAATTGGATGAAAAGAGCGAAGCGAGCCAAAATAGTTGGAATTAAAAAGTGAGCGCAAGATTTCTAAGATTATCTACGCATTTATTTTCTTGCATTTTTGAGTGTTTCGCTTAAAAGGAAGAGATGCGTATTACAGAAGATCAATTTCGAAAAACCTTAGGACTGTTTCCGACAGGCGTAACCATTGCAACAACCTCGCAAGAACTTGGGAGTTCTGCTGGAATCACAATAAGCTCTTTTACATCCGTTTCATTAGAGCCTCCACAAGTTTTATTTTGTTTGTCTAAAAAATCAAACAAAGCTTCGGCTTTTGAAAAAGCCCAGTATTTTGCTATTAATATTTTGAAAGCAAACCAATCTCATCTTTCAGATGGCTTTGCAAAAAGAATACCTTTGGATATGAGCGCCGTCAAAACGCATGAGCATCAAGAAACAGGTTGTTTACTAATTTCTGAGGCATTAGGCCATGTGATTTGTGAAAAAAAGCAAATGTATGAGGGTGGAGATCACTACATTATTTTAGGGGGGGTTATTGATCTTATGGCAGATTCGACTGAGCTGCCTCTCATTCGGCAGAGAGGTCAATATTTAACTGTCCATTCTCTTTTAGAAGATGAGTCATTGCAATGTCAGCAAAGCTAAAAGAAATCTTTAAAGACATTAAATCGTCCGCGGATTGGCTAGGTATCCGAGACCTTCGAACCACGACACATTATCTCGTGGCGCGAAATGGTAAGTTTGAAAAATGTACGACTGCTGTAGATCATGGCTATATGGTCGAGGTTTTGTTTAAGGGGCAATTTGCTTATTGTGCAGCGTCGAATACATCTGTTTCGGCCATCCAGGAGGCTTGTGATCGGGCAACGTTTCTTGCAAAAACGATTAGTGAATGGAAGCTTTTTCCTTTTACGAAAGATGTGCGAAACCTCACTTCAGGGGACTATCATACCCCCTCTAAAGTGCCCCTTTCTGAAATATCAAAGAAAGAGGCTATTGATCAACTCATCAAAGCAACAGAATGGATGAAAGTATCTGATAAAATTGTCAACACATCGGCTCTGATTTGGTTAGCAGAACGTGAAATGTGTTTGGTAAGTTCAGATGGGGCTGAAATCAATCAGAACTTGTCACAGGTGATTTCAAATCTAGAAGCTGTTGCTCATGAAGCAGGTGAGACGCAAACACGAACAACAGGGCTTCCCTGTTTGCAGGGTGGTCTTGAACTTTTAGGCAACGAAATAACAGAAAAAAAAGCGCGCTCTGTTGGTGAAGAAGCTGTTGAACTTTTATCTGCTGAGGCTTGTCCAACGGGAAATTTTGATTTGATTTTGGCTCCTGATCAGTTGGATCTTCAGCTTCATGAATCAATCGGCCATCCCCTAGAAATTGATCGGATTTTGGGGGATGAAAGAAATTATGCTGGGTGGAGCTTTGTTCAACTTTCAGATTTTGGGAAGCTGCAATATGGATCGCCCCTTTTAAACGTTGTGTTTGACCCGACTGTCTCAGATGAATTTGCCTCTTATGGTTACGATGACACAGGGCTGCAAGCTACACGTGAGTATTTGATTAAAGATGGCCTTTTATTGCGAGGCCTTGGCGGGATTGAAAGTCAAAAAAGGTCTGGTTTATCAGGGGTCGCTTGCGCACGAGCGAGTTCGTGGAATAGACCACCCATTGATCGGATGGCAAACGTTAACATTGAGCCGGGCAAATCATCATTGGAAGATATGATTTCAGGGGTGGAATTTGGACTATACATGATGACAAATAAATCATGGTCTATCGATGATTATCGACGTAAATTTCAATTTGGATGTGAGTATGCAAAGTTGATTGAGAAGGGAAAGCTTACGAAAACGGTTAAGAATCCAAACTACAGGGGAACGACCACTGACTTTTGGAAAAATTTGAAAAAAGTTGGAGACAAATCAACTTTTAGAGTCAAGGGATCTCCTGTTTGCGGTAAAGGCGAACCAAATCAAATGGTTGGTGTTGGCCATGCTGTTCCCACATGTTTATTTGAAAATGTTGAAATTTTTGGAAGCTAATTCATGACTAAAACATTTCGTAATAGCCAAAAGGAATTACTCAGAGAAATCGGGAATAAGCTGTTTGCAAATTTAAATTCAGATGAGCATTTAACTCTTTCTTATTCTGGTGAAGAATCTCTATTTATGCGCGTGAACGAAGCCAAGGTTAGACAGGCTTCAGAGGTCACTCAATCAAACGTTACCCTAAATTTTATTTCCGGAAAAAGACAGATTGAGTATGCAATATCCTTGACTGGAGATAAGGCTAAAGACTGTCAACAAGCTATTGAAGCACTAAAGCAATGTCGGAATGATAGTCTTTCCTTGCCTGAGGATCCTTTTGTTATTTTTCCTGAATATGGGGAGAGTATTGAAGAGGACCACTTTGGGGAACTTCTGCTTATCGAAGATGTGGCTTCAGTTATTCTTGAACCCGCCCAAGGTTCTGATCTTGCAGGCCTCTATACTTCAGGTGTTCTCACCCGTGGATTCATGAACTCAAAAGGTCAATTTCATTGGTTCTCAACAGATAATTTTTATTTCGATTATTCTCTTTATACACCGTCTCAAAAAGCCATCAAAACTACGTATGCGGGTACGCATTGGGATTCTGACAGTTACTTACAAGGGTTACAAAATGCCCAAATGCAACTTCAGCAACTCGAAATACCTTCAAAAAAAATCAATCGAGGCAAGTACAGGATTTATCTAGCTCCTTCTGCTGTGGCTGAGCTCCTACAAGTCTTATCTTGGAGAGCTATGAGCGGTTCTGCTTTAAAGCAAGGAATTTCTCCGCTTAAAAAACTTGTTGAAGGAGAGTCTGAACTATCACCTTTGGTCTCTCTTGTAGAAGATTTTAGCTTGGGGCACACAACACGGTTTAATGAATTTGGAGATGTTTCGCCTGATAGAATACCATTGATTCAACAAGGTAAACTCCAGTCCTTACTTGTGAACAAGCGCACGGCAAAAGAATACCAAATGGAGTCGAATGGAGCGAACTTATCAGAATCCTTTCGCTCAGTGAGCCTTGCCCCTGGCCAGCTAAAAGAAGAAGAGGTTTTGTCTAAATTGGGAACAGGCCTCTATATTTCAAACCTTCATTATTTAAATTGGAGTGACATTCAAAAAGGGCGAATTACGGGTATGACGCGTTATGGATGTTTCTGGGTTGAAAACGGAAATAT
This sequence comes from uncultured Alphaproteobacteria bacterium, assembly GCA_964474215.1. Lineage (GTDB taxonomy): Bacteria > Pseudomonadota > Alphaproteobacteria > UBA9655 > UBA9655 > UBA9655. Next base: position 35,220 of record CAYYRQ010000001.1, on the reverse strand, counting down.
CGTTGCTCCGATTGAGGATATGCGATTTGATGAATCTCTCTTTCATTTTTGGGGTGAAGGGCTCGAAAATCTGACGAATAATGCCCTTCTCATTCCTTCCACGCATAGTTACGAGGAACGGAGTTTAGGTGGCGTAACGGTCCCTGGTATGCTTGTTAATGACTTTTCATTGACCTATTAAAATACGCGGCTCTTTTCAAGTTTGTGTTCAAGTTGTTCCACACTAAATCCAGCAGCTTTTAAATCTTGCGTAATCGAACGAATATGATCAAATCCCCTTGTTTCAACAACAACGTCGAGTTGCGCCATTTTTAGGGGTATTTCATGGAGCAGGCGCTGATGTCTGACTTCAAGAACATTGCCTCGGTGTTTGGCAATAATTGATGCGACTCTTTCAAGAACGCCAGGGATATCTTGTACGCTTAATTGTAAATAAACGAGTCGGCCATGGCGAACCTGGCCTCTAATGAGAACAGACGAAATCATCCTAGGATCAATGTTTCCTCCACATACGACTGTTCCGACATTCTTCTTTTCAAAAAGCTTAGGGAATCTTATGAGGGCCGATAATCCAGCGGCACCAGCTCCCTCGACAATTACATGTTGATATCTCATGAAAGCTTCAACAGCGAGCTCGACATCCTCTTCTTGGATGATCAGGATATCTTCTAGTGTATCTTTTAGAATGAGTTGGGGAAGCTTGCCTGGTGACTTCACAGCAATTCCTTCCGCAAGCGTAACCCCTTCTCTCGGCGCATCCTTCCTTCCATATAAGGCTTGAGCCATGGAAGAGTATCCTTCTGCTTCGACACCGTAAATTTTGATTTTAGGATTTATATGTTTTGCAGCAATGGCAATCCCAGAACAAAGTCCACCTCCGCCAATAGGAACAATAAGAGCCTCCAGATGAGGTGCAGCTTCAAGAATCTCTAGACCTATCGTTCCTTGTCCTTTAATAATTTCAGGATCATCATAGGGATGTATAAAGGTGAGAGCATTTTCAGCCATGATTGTTTGAGCAACCTCTAGGGACTGATTGAGCGTATCTCCCGCGAGAACAACTTTGGCTCCCCATTTTTCAGTGTTGCCCACTTTCGTGGGAGGTGTGTGAGTTGGCATTACAATCGTTGCAGTGGCTCCGAGCTTTTGTGCATGAAATGCGACAGCTTGCCCATGGTTCCCAGCTGAAACGGCAATTACGCCTTGGCTTAGTTGCTCTTTGGAAAGGGACTTTAGCTTGGTATAGGCTCCGCGTTCTTTAAAGGATCCTGTTTCTTGGAGATTTTCCAATTTAAGATAAAGGTTAGCTCCAAAAATGTCAGATAAGGAAGGGGAATGAAAGGTTGGCGTTTCTGCAATAATGCCTTTGAGATTTTTTTTGGCTTCGAGGATATCTTGATAGGTGAGATTTTTCATCACTAGGGCACCATAATTGTGACATTACCTGGCTCATCCACAAAGATCACACCTCCATAATCACATAAAATGATAGAGGTTTGATCAATAGCGGGTCCTTCTGTTGCGATAACCGTTAAAGCTTCCGACTCCCATACATCCGTAATAACAGGAATGCAGGGCATTGGCGTCAAAACACCACTGGCTGCATCCGTTGCAGCTTCGGTTTCAGGATTGCTGAGCGTTGTGCATTCTCCAAATGTCGGTATATTTACCAAAGTAACCATGTCAGTAATGTTCCCCATGAGCATACCTTCAGCAAGAATTGTTCGATCCGGGAGCACAATCAGCGGAGTTGGCTCAGTTCCAAAAGGGCATTGAACAAGAGAAATTTCACCAACGACGGCTAAAGTCATTCGTATAAACCTGACTTTAGGGGATTGCCGTCTTTATCAAAAACCTCCGGCCTTCTTATAGGGGCTCCTCTGCTAAATTCAGTTATTTGACGAATGACGCCATTTTCATGATAGGAGATAAACTCTCCCTCTCTTTTTCCCTGTACAAAATTTCCTGTTTCTAATATTGCCCCACTCGGGAAGTAGCTGATTGTTGGGCCTTCAAGCACACCTTGATTATAATGTACCACACGTTTGATATATCCGCTGGGATCGTAAGATATGGCTGTTCCGTGCTTTATTCCGTTGTCATATTGAACACGGGCTTTGATGAAGCCGGACTCGTCATAAAAGACGGTTTCACCATGTTGCTTTCCTTGATTATAATAGGTCTGAAGATAGGTACGTCCATTCTTATAAAACTCAGCAAGTCCATGGGGCGTTCCTTCATGGTAACGAAGTTTTTCTTTAAGTCGACTATTATTGTCATACCGACGCGTTTCTCCATGGAGCTTCCCATTTTCAAATTGAAGGTGAGATACCAAACTTTGATTTTCGTCGTAGTTCTCGACAATGCCATGCATTTTGCCATCGATCATTTCACCATGGAATCGTCTCTTAGCATCAATAGGGAGATCTTTTTCTTCAGGACTTTCAGGATCTTGTTCAATCTCCTGATTTGTTTCCTCGGCTTCTAAAATTTCGTCTTCTATTTCATCTGTCATTTTTTATCCATTGAGTAATATAGTTACACCTGTAATAGCTACGGATGCTGCCGCCGTTACGGTTACAGCGCCTGCTGCGGTAATTTCAAGAGCTCCTCCAGCAGTAAGAGTTCCATCTCCTCCTGCCGTTACTTCCGCTGCTCCTCCGGCCGTGATAGTAACATCGCCTCCACCTGTCAGCTCATAAGCTCCCCCAACTGTTTCAGTAATATCTCCTCCCGAAGTTACTGAAATATCGCCTCCAGAGGTTAACGTAACATCTCCTCCCGACTGTACGTTCATGTCGCCTCCTGACGTAAATTTTGCCTTTCCTTCGCCCTTTAATGTAAGATTACTCTCAGCCTGTAAGGTAGCATTACTTGAGGCTTTGATTGTGACGTTTTTTGATGAGTTTATATCAATGTTTTTCTCAGATTTTATAGTGATTTCTTTTTGAGCATCGACCTTGAATTCACCTTTACATTTGAAAGAAATATTTCCTTTAATATCAAAATCAAGATCGCCATCGTCACACGTTACGGAAATTTTTCCTTTCTTTAAGGTGATTTTGTAATCGCCCTTTTTGATCTCGAGTGTTTTATCTCCGTTTTCCATCGTAAGCGTATCATTGCTTTTCTTGCCGCCAGAATCCTCTTCTTTTTCTGATTTTGCTTGTAACTTGATGTCTCTGTTGCCGCCAATGACGGTTATGTTTTGGTCATTTTGAACATCGATATTAAAATCTTTTTGGGCGTGGATATATATTTCTTCTTTTTCTTTTTTATCTTCAAACCGAAGTTCGTTAAATCCAGCTTCGCTGCCTTCAGCTTTGCTGGAATGGGTTTTAATGGTTGATTTTGTGGGATCGCTAGGGAGGTAAGGAGGTTTATGTTCGCCATTGTACACCGATCCGATAATAATAGGCTTGTCAGGATCTCCATCTGTAAAAGAGACAACAACTTCTTGGTCAATTCGGGGAGTAAAAAGCGTTCCCCAACTCTTCCCGCTCCATAAAGTCGCGACACGAATCCAACAGGATGTTGATTCATCATTTTTGTCAGAAGGATCCCAATGAAACTTGACTTTTATTCGACCATATTCTTCCGTATAAATTTCTTCATCTTTTTTCCCTGTGACTTTGGCCGTTTGTGTACCAAAAATCCTGGGCCAGGGGGTCTTTTGAATTGGCTTAAAGCTCGTAGAGTCTGGAAAGGCTCTGTAAGTATTCCGATATATTGTACGGTAATCCTCTTCAGGTACAATTTTCACATCATGGATAACTTCATATAAGACATAACTTTTATTGGCATCTTTTCGTGGATGCTTTTTCAGAGAATATTTGTATCCTGCAATGAAGAATGGAACACTTGAAACACCTTTGACCATTTTTTGAAAGGCGTCTTCAGATTCAATTTTTACCTTAACAAAGTCGTCACCGCGTTCCTTTTCGGTATAAATTTGCTCATATCTTACGAGCTCCCCGCCTTTTGCATCCTCTGGGCCGGTTTTGTTGACTTTTAAATCAGTCTTAGGTTTTAAATAATTATAGCTTCTAAAGGTGCTGTTTTTAGGGACGACTCTTTGTGAGATATAACAGGAGCTTACCGTGTTTATAAAGGGAACGGGAGCCCCTGAATCATGAAAATCAACGGATTTTGCATTTGGACAATCTGTGTGCCCCTCTGAAGTATCTGCTAAAACAAGGGTGTGGGAATCTCTCTTTTGCTCAAAAAAGTAATAAATTCCCTCTTGTTCCATGAGGCGAGATATGAAGGCCAGATCAGTCTCGTTATACTGAACACAATATTCACGTTTTGCCTTTCCTGCAGAGCTTACATGATCTGAAATTTTGATTTTATGTTCTTCAAGAACCTTTTTAATTATGTCTATTGTAGATTCGTTTTGAAAGATTCGGCATTGACCGGAAAAATTTAAAAGCCAGAGATTTGGAAAGACTTTTGCTTTATAAACATTATAAAACTTTGTTTCTTCGAATGGTGTATCATCTTGGGTAAATTCTCCGATAATACCATTAAATGTTCTCTTGTCTGACCCAAATGCGATATTGACTGTAACGTCTTTACCCAACACGTCATCAAAGTTAATATCATTTTTTTCTGTTGTCATAATGAGCGTATACTCAAAAAGATCAGAAATACGCTCAACGGCATGAAAATGTTTAAGCTCGAAGGAAATTCCGTAGATTTTATCAACGCTTAAAAAGACTTTGGCTTTCTTGTCTGCCATTTAATTTGCTCTTCCCCGCCTAAAAAAAGGGTGAATTATCATTTTATATACCATTTAATGATAAGTTCACCCTTTTGATGGTGCAAGTAAAACTTTAGGTTTTAGGAGAATTGACAATCTCCTCTTTTTTTTCAGGAAACTCTACAGAAGGAAGTTTTTCCTCAGGATTTTGCAAGATCCTGTCGATCATTCTTGCCGTTTGTTTTCCCAGTTCTTTTTGGTTTGGACCTAGTGCAGCTAATGCACCTTGGTCAACGAGGTCAACATCGCTCACAAAAGCAGGTATTTCACATTCCTTTGCCGCATTAGCTACGCTCTTAAAAGCAGCAAGAGCTGTATTGTCATTGTTGATAAAAACGGCATCAGCTTTTCCGCAAAGAGTCCGTGTTGCTAACATAACTTCGCTGGTTTTCGAAGCAGTTGCGGTTTCAAGCTTTATGTTCATCCTTTTTCCAGCCTCTTCCATGAGGGTTAGCATCTCAACGGAGTTTGCTTCGCCAGGGTTATAAATAATACCGAGGGTTTTTAGATGAGGAACGAGCTTTCGAAATAGTTCAAATTGAGGATCGATATCAATTAAGTTAGAAACCCCTGTAACATTGCCTTCAGGATTTTCCAAACTGTTCACTAGCTTTGCAGACACAGGATCGGTTACAGAAGCAAAAATGACAGGTATGCTTGTTCCTTTGGTTGCATTTTTGGAGGCTTGTGCTGCGGTTGTACCGATTGCCAAAATGGCGTCAGGATGATTTGAAGCAAACTTTTGGGCAATCTGGGCTGCTAAAGCAGGGTTTGCCTGAGCAGATTGGATATCGAAATTGGCATCATATCCCAAATCTTTCAGCTCCTCTAATATACCCTCGCGTGTTGCATTAAGGGCAGGGTGCTCAACGACTTGGATGATTGATATATTATAAGTTTTACAGAATAAGGGGGAGATAGGTATGAAGGTAAGTAGAAGTATTAAGAGTAATTTTTTGGTTAAGTTTTTAATCGTATACATTTTTTATTCCTCGTTTTAAAGTGTTTAAATTTCATTTTAGATAAATTAATTCTTATATGATGATGTCGATGCATGATTTTCTCCTTTTAATGTTCATTATCAACCCTGCTATATTATATTTTTTTGTTAAAAAATGAAAGTCTGATATATTAAAAAAAAAGGTGAAAAATGTATAATATTTTGCGTCAAAGCAGTGATAACAAGATCGGGATCTGTTTTAAGGGGAATGTGGAGTCCAGAGACTTTAAAACCTTATTGCCATTTCTCGAACAAGCTATTCAAAAAGAACGAAGCTTAAGGATATTAATTGATTTGCAAGAGGCAAAAGATACAGACCTAACTAGCATTTTAAAGATTATCATTTTTGGTCTTAAATATAAATCTGTTCTTGAAAAGAAGGCTGTGATTACAGATAACCATAACATTTTGAACTTGGTTAGAATCATGGAGCTTCTTACACGAAAAAAAATTTATTGTTTTCCAATTAGCGACAGTGAGAACGCATGGGAATGGTTAGAAAAATAAATTACTAAATAATTCAATATGTTGTCACGTTCCGCTTGCAAACCTCTCAGCACTCCTTTAGATGATGGCTCAGAATGATATGATGCTTTTGCAACAAATGTTGGAGTTGAAGAGTGACAGCTAAAGCGCTTACGTTGGATTCTATTGGCCTTCCTCAAACGGGAAACTACATAAGGCGGGTCATCGTTTCTTGTATGATTGGAAATGCTCTGGAATGGTATGATTTTGCCCTATATGGGTATTTTGCGACGACAATAGGGCAGTTATTTTTTCCAAAGTTTAGCACGTTTGCTTCGCTGATGGCCACTTTCGGGATATTTGCAGCAGGATTTATAATGCGCCCCTTGGGCGGCGTTATTTTTGGCCACATTGGTGATAAGATTGGCCGCAAAAATGCTCTGTTATGGTCAATATATTTAATGGCTATACCTACAACACTCATAGGGCTTATACCGACATATGCTCAAATTGGTTGGTTTGCTCCTCTCCTTTTAACGGTGATCAGGCTTGCACAAGGATTATCGATGGGAGGAGAATTTACGGGTTCAATGATTTTTGTGGTTGAGCACGCCCGTAAAGGTAACCGCGGCCTCTATGGAAGCTGGGTCGTCTTTAGTCTTTTACTAGGAATTCTTGTCGGATCTGCAGTCGCGACCTCGACATGTTATTTCCTTACCGAAAGTGAGGTAATGAATTGGGGATGGCGAATACCCTTCTTACTGAGCATTGCCGGTGGTTTTGTTGGCGTTATTATGCGAAAGACAGTTCATGAACCTGAGCAATTTGCCAAGGCCAAGGAACATCATAAAGAGCATTCCACACCATTGAAGACGCTCTTTAAAACCCATTTCAGAACAATTTTATATGTTATCAATATTGAGCTTACCCTTTCCGTCGGCTTTTACTTAATTGTCACATTCATAAATAACTACTTAAAAGAACTATTAAAGTTTGATGTCGTAACAAGCTTAACAGTCACAACGCTTGGCCTAATACCCATGGGCATTATGATTCCAATTTCGGGGTGGTTTTCTGATCGGATTGGAAGGAAAGCGGTATTAATCACCAGTTCTCTCGCGTTCACACTTTTTGCCTACCCGCTTTTTACAGCTTTGGAAGGTGGATTGATGAATGCCATCTTGGCTCAAGCCTTTCTATCAATCATTATGGGATCATTCTTCGCGCCCATTCCAGCAACGCTCGTAGAGTTGTTTCCCCTTAAGGTACGCTACTCGGGTCTTTCGATCTCTCATAGCTTGAGCATGGCTGTATTTGGAGGAAGTGCCCCGTTGATTGCAACGCTTTTGATAAAGTACACCGAAAATAATGCCTCGCCGGCGATTTACCTGAGTATTGTCTCGGCAATCTCAGCTTTTTGCCTTATATTTTTGAAAGACCGTTCTACTGAAGAACTCCCATAGATGCATAATCGGCACATTGCTTTCCACACTCTGGTATGCCGTTGACATTTAAGTAGGGCTTACAATACTTATTAGAAGGTCCACATGTACCCGTTTCGCAGCTAACAACATCATTGTCGCAAAGGTAACAGCCGTCTCGCATGCAGATCTCGTATAGTTTTTCCCATCTCTTTATAAGGCTAACAGGGAGATTTAAGGGGCGAGCATTGCCAGAGGAATCAAAAACAACGCGTATAGGGCCAAATTTTTGAATCAATATTTTTTGATCTTTCTCAGCAATAGTCCATTGATCATGATGGCGCAGAGTCACATCACATAATTGATCTGCGTTAGCTTGAAGTGGATAAAATGCAAATAGAATGAATAGTGCTCTCATCTCTCCCTCCCTTAGAGAGTCTCCATTAAAATGACACATTTTCACATGAAATTAAAGAGTTGATTTGTTCGAGCTTGACATACCTTCAAAATAAGGCTGTGCTTAAGACTTGTAAAAGCAGGAGAAATGCATGTTCAAGGATCGTTCGCATTTGGAAAAAATCATAGATGGTGCTTGGGAAAATAGAGAGATTTTGTCACCAAATACAACGGGAGAGGTACCAGAAGCTATACGTGAAATTCTCTTTGAACTGGATCGAGGAGAATTAAGAGTTGCTGAAAAAGTTTCAGGAAAATGGAAAACAAATGCATGGGTTAAGAAAGCTATCATGCTTTCGTTTCGGCTTCAGGATTGTTTTTTGATGGGTGATCACGATTCACCAGCTTATGACAAAGTTCCTTTAAAATTTGAAGAATGGGATGAAGAACAATTTAAAGAGGTAGGCTTTCGTATTGTTCCTGGCGCGATAGTCAGGTATTCAGCTTATTTAGCTCCGGGATCTGTTGTAATGCCTGCGTTTATAAATGTGGGTTCGTATGTAGATTCAGGAACAATGATTGATACGGTCGTACGCATTGGCTCTTGTGCACAGATTGGCAAAAATTGCCACCTCTCAGATAATGTGGGAATCGGGGGCGTGCTAGAACCCGCTCAAGCAAGTCCTGTAATTATTGAAGACAACTGTTTTATTGGCGCTTGTAGTGAAATCGTAGAAGGTGTTCTAGTTGGTGAAGGGAGCGTAATTGGAGCTGGTGTCCTCTTGACGGGGTCAACAAAAATTGTCGACAGACATTCGGGAGAGGTTACTTATGGTTCTATCCCCCCCTATTCCGTTGTGGTTTCTGGTTCGCTTCCAGATAAGGACCCTCTTAAACCGAGTTTACAATGTGCTGTCATTATTAAGCAGGTTGATCAAAAAACCCGTTCTAAAACCTCGATTAATGAGCTCTTACGATGAATCCTTTGAAAATTAGCCAGGAACTTATTCGCTGCCCAAGCGTGACGCCTCGAAACGAGGGGGCACTTGAGATTGTTTCAAAGTACCTTGAGCAACTCGGTTTTACTTGCGAACGTCATGACTTTGAAGGCATTGTTAATTTATACGCCTTTCTTGGAGAAGGCTCTCCCCATCTTTGTTTTGCAGGTCATACAGATGTGGTCCCTCTGGGCGAAGAAACCCTTTGGACACATGATCCATTTGACGGTGTTGTGAGTGATGGTAAACTGTGGGGAAGAGGTGCGGCGGATATGAAGTGTGCGGTGGCCTGTTTCATTTCAGCCATCTCACAGTTTTTAGAAATAAATCCTATGAAGGGAAGATTAAGCCTACTGATTACAGGGGATGAAGAAAAAGACGCCGTTCATGGGACACAAAGAGTTTTACCCATACTCGCTGAACGAGGTGATGTTCCTGACTTATGTTTAATTGGAGAGCCGACGTCTTTAAATCAAGTGGGAGATACCCTTAAAATTGGACGTCGAGGAAGTGTTGTTGGGACACTGACCTGCTATGGAGCGCAAGGGCACATTGCCTACCCTCAAAATACGGATAATCCCATCCCAAGGCTATTAGAGACGCTTCGTGAGTTATATGAACATGCGTTTGACCAAGGCAATGATCAATTTGAACCAACGAGGCTAGAGGTGACATCAATTGATGTCGGCAATAAGGCTTCAAATATTATACCTCAAAAAGCGACGGCGAAATTTGGCATTCGTTTCAATGTCATGCAAACAGGGGAGAAAATTTGTGAGGTTATAAGGAAAATCTGTAATCATTCTGCTGGGCAGCACGAACTCGACCTAACCATTCATGGAGAAGCCTTTTATACAAATAACCCGGATTGGATCCTTAAAATTAAACAAGCTGTTCAAACTGTCACAGGCGCAACTCCTGATGTTAATACAACAGGTGGGGCGACAGATGGGCGGTTTATCATTTCCCATTGTCCTGTCATTGAATGTGGAATGCGAGAAGAAACAATGCATCAAATTGATGAGCATGTAGGGCTTGAAGACCTTGACGTTTTGACAAAGCTCTATCTATCAATTCTGAACAGCTTCTACTTGTCAGATCAATCACGATCTGCTAGGGAAGAATCATAGATAAAGGAGCTTGAATGAGTTGGTTTACCACCTTTGTGCGCCCAAAAATTAATGCGTTGATGAGAACGAAAGAGATTCCAGATAATCTCTGGGACAAGTGTACACGCTGCGAACAAATGATTTTTCATAAAGATCTTGTTTCCCATCAATATGTTTGTACGCACTGTAATCATCATATGAGAGTTCCTGTTAAAATGCGTTTTGAAACCCTATTTGATGAGGGCAAATACAAGCTTGTTCCTATCCCGCCCGTTCAGGTTGATCCTTTAAGGTTCAAAGACTCTAAAAAGTATTCAGATCGCTTGAAAACAGCGAAGTCCAACTCAGAAGGTGAAGATGCGATTCTCGTTGCTGAGGGAAATATAGGTGGCTTTCCAGTCGTTATTGCTGCCTTTGACTTTACGTTTATTGGCGGATCTATGGGAATGGCAGTTGGCGAAGGGCTTGTTACGGGAGCTCAAAAAGCTTGTGATACCAAAGCAGCCTTTCTGACAATTCCATCCTCAGGGGGCGCGCGCATGCAAGAAGGTATTCTTTCGTTGATGCAAATGCCCCGATCGATCATTGGCGTTGAGCAAGTTAAAGAAGCGGGGCTTCCCTATATCACCCTTCTTACGAATCCTACAACCGGAGGCGTCGCTGCTTCTTTTGCGATGCTCGGTGATATTGCGATCGCAGAGCCGGAAGCCATTATTGGTTTTACAGGTGCACGCGTTCTACAGGAAACCATTCGCCATGAGCTTCCTGAAGGCTTTCAAAGTGCTGAATTTCAATTCGATCATGGAATGGTTGATATGGTCGTTCCTCGCGAAGAAATCCGACAAAAGCTGATTGATATCCTAGGGGTGCTCTTCAAAAAAACGGTTTAGAGCTCAGCCCAATTTTGTCCCGCACTGGCTTCTGCGATGAGAGGTACAGAAAGAGTTACGATGGATTGCATCGTGCTTACAATGAAAGGCTGAACCTTTTCAACATCATACTCGGCAACTTCAAAAATAAGCTCATCATGAACCTGAAGAAGCATATGGGCGTCAAAATCTTTTTCGCGAAGAAGCCGGTGCAGTTTAATCATCGCTTTTTTAATGATGTCCGCATTTCCTCCTTGTAACGGTGCGTTGATCGCCTGTCTTTCTGCAAAACCACGACGGTTAGGATCACGGCTATGAATATCAGGAATAAAACACCGGCGACCAAGCAAGGTCGTCACATACCCTTTGTCACGGGCTTGTTGTTTCATTTCTTCCATATAATCTTGAATGCCGGGATAGCATTTAAAGTAAGCTTCAATATATTCTGACGCTTTATTCCGAGGAATACCCAGCTGGCGCGCCAGCCCAAAGGGACTGATGCCATAAATGATACCAAAATTAATGGCCTTTGCCTTCCGCCTTAATTCGGACGTCACCTCATCAAGAAGCACCTCAAAGACTTGAGAGGCCGTTTCTGCATGGATATCTTTACCCTCCCGAAAGGATTGTTGAAGGGACGGGAGATGTGCCATGTGGGCAAGCAAGCGAAGCTCAATTTGCGAGTAGTCTACGGCAAGCAATTTTTTCCCGGGGCTTGCGACAAAAGCAGATCGGATCTTTTTTCCCTCTTCCGTGCGTGTCGGAATGTTTTGGAGGTTGGGATCTGAGGAAGCCAGACGTCCTGTTGATGTGGCTGCCATGGCGTATGAGGTATGAACACGGCCTGTCTTTGGATTAATTTGCTTGGGCAACGCGTCGGTATAGGTGCTTTTTAGTTTAGCAAGCTGGCGCCACTCGATTAACCTCTCAGCAATAGCGTGGCCTTGTTCAGCAAGCCCTTCAAGCACATCAATCGATGTACTGTAAGCGCCTGTTTTTCCTTTTTTACCACCCGGAAGATTAAGCTTTTCAAAGAGGATTTCTCCCACTTGCTTGGGGGACGCTACGTTAAAGTTGGCATTTGCCTCTGCATGAATTTGCATTTCAACCTCTTCCAGTCTTTTGGAGAAATCATCGCTGAGGTTTCTAAGGACAAGGGGATCAACTTTAATCCCGCGTTCTTCCATGTCCACGAGAACAGGAATGAGAGGTCTTTCGAGTGTTTCATAGACTGTACATTGATGGGCTTCCAAAACACGAGGCTTCAGCAAAGAGTGAAGTTGGAACGTAATATCAGCATCTTCAGCGGCATAGTTGAGAGCTTTTTCAAGGGAGACCTTATCAAAAGTGACTTGGCTTCTTCCTGATCCCACAACGTCTTGGTATTTAATCGTATCATGATCAAGGTGGAGCTTTGCGAGTTCATCCATTCCATGGCCATGAAGAGCACCATCAAGGATGTAAGAGATGACCATGGTGTCATCAACAGGCGTGATATCAACGTCATATTTTTTGAGCACCAAGGAATCGTACTTAATATTTTGTCCAATTTTCAGGACGCCTGGATCTTCAAGTAGGGGTTTTAATAGTGAGAGGGCTCGTTGAAAAGGAATTTGCTTTGGTGTCGAGCCAGGATTAAGAAGATCTTGAGCTTCACCCTTATGAGCGAGGGGAATGTAACATGCTTCACCCGCGGTAATTGAAAGAGAGACGCCTACGAGTTCAGCCTCTATCGCATTCAGAGAATTGGTTTCCGTATCGAAAGCAGCGTAGCCAAGCGTATGTATTTTATGTATCCATTTTTTCAAGGACTCTTCATCTTGGACGAGCTCATAGGTCTTCTTATTTTGAGGCGCTGAAGGGGCTTCTTTTTGGAGTCGGTTAACGAGAGCATTAAAGTTTTGTTCTTTTAAAAAAGAAAAAGCTTTATCGTAATTGATGGGTTGAACAGCAAACGTCTCGAGGGCTTGAGAATCAGGCACATCATCTTTAAGCTTTACAAGCTCTTTCGATATAAGGGCATCTTGCTTGTGGTTAATCAGGGATTCTCGGCGTTTGGGTTGTTTGATTTCGTCCGCATGGTTTAAAAGGTTTTCAAGAGAGCCGTAGTTTAGAATGAGCTCTGCTGCTGTTTTTACGCCAATGCCTGGAACCCCAGGAACATTATCTGTTGAATCCCCCGCTAAAGCTTGGACGTCGACAACTTTTTCCGGTGGGACTCCAAATTTTTCAACAACCTCCTGTTCGCCAATGAGTCTGTTCTTGATGGGATCGAGCATGCGGACGGATCCACCAACAAGCTGCATTAAATCCTTATCTGATGAAACAATCGTAACCTCACCGGGTTGGGAATGGGCATAGGTTGCAATGAGATCGTCAGCCTCATACCCTTCTTTTTCAATATGCGGAACGTTAAAAGCTTCACAGGCTTCACGAATCAGTGCGAATTGAGGAATGAGTTCAGGAGGTGTTTCAAGTCGATTGGCCTTATAGAGGGGATAGATATCATTTCGAAAGTTCTCTCGTGCCGCATCAAAGACCACAACTAAATAATCCGGAGATTGTTCTTTAAGGAGTTTGATGAGCATATTTGTAAAACCCAACACGGCTCCGATGGGCGTACCATCTGGTCGTGTCAATGGGGGTAAAGCATGAAAAGCTCGAAAAATATATCCCGATCCATCTATCAGATATATTTGAGACTTTGGGTTTGACATAAATAAACCATGGGTTAATGAAAAAACGGATGCAAAAACGAGAAGTCGAGGACAGGGTTATTTATTGAGTTGTTCCCTTAACCCTTTTCCTGCTTTAAAGAAGGGGACATATTTTCCTTCGACTTCGACTTTTTCGCCTGTCCTTGGATTTCTTCCCACTCTTCGTTCACGATATCGGACGGAAAAGGCACCAAATCCACGGAGTTCAACACGGTCCCCTTTTGCGAGAGACGTACTTATTTCACCAAAAATCAGGTCAACAGCTTTTTCAACTTGCCTCAGGGACATATCTGGAAACTTTTGGTTTAAGTGTTGAACAAGTTCTGATTTTGTCATGCTATCCTCATTTTTGTTTATTACTCATGAGTATACATTTTTCAGAGACTTAGAACAAGGAAAACTCAAAAGAGGAGATTATTGTTGTTTATAAAGATATGAAAATACGTTGTTGAATTTACTCTCTTCCGTAGCCGTTTCATCTTCTAAAGTCTTCTTCAGAAAGCTTTCGATGTTTAATTCCGCTCTTGGGAAGGGGAAAAGTAGAAGAAACTTCAAAATCTTGAAGGTTATCATAAGCTGAACAGAGGATTCCCTTATCAGGTATATCGCTTAAAAATGCTTTGATCGAAGGAGAATCAACATGATCTATAAGGTGCTTGCGGGGGCCATCAAAATAAAAATTAAAGCGGAAATTATCAAAGTCAACCTGTCGTGGAGAGTATCCTGGAGGAAAAAGATAGGTCTTGTTTCCAAGTTGGTAAACAAGAAATTGGCTATCATGGTGAAGAAGGCGATGACGAGGGACGTTTCCATCGGGATCATCGATCGAACACTGGCCTTTTTGTGCAACAGCCCACCGTCCTATAACTTCTTCAAAGGCAACACGAGGAGAAACAGGAATTGTTTCCTTTAAATCTTCTGACAGATAGTATTTGCCTAAATAACTGGATTCAATGTAATCCATTTCAATGAAAAAGAGCTGAAATCCAGGCTTACATCGAAAGATTTCTTCATCAGCTGGGAAACAGGATGTAAAATAAACCCCATGTATGTCAGGGATAAAATCTGAGACAGAGTCTTCTCTGAGTTTAGATAAATGTAAAGACGCTAGCAGTTGCATAATATTGAAGCGAGAAAACCCTGGAGATAAACGAGCGACGCGCAAAGCCACCGTTTCTCCTTTGCAAATGCTACTTCTATTGTGAGCAAGAGTCGCCTTAAAGATAAGGTTCTCCACTCCTTGATTTATGCGGGTAACGTTTTGATAAAAAGATGGGGGAGCATTTTCATATCCATAATGTGGAATCATCGTATAGATGGGGGGCATGAAATGATCAAGAAGAGTTAAATCGGTTAATTCATTTTCCTTTTCAAACTTCTTAACGAAATCTCTCATCTCTTGAAGGGCATCAGCCAGTTTTTGAGCTTCTGGTTCCAAAAGATTCTCAGGCTTAGGTTTTCCTTGGAAGAGAGAAGTTCCATGATTCAAATGACCCCAGAAAATCTCATTCAAGAAGTTTGAATTTGGGCAACTTTGAGGCGTGGCTGAGCTCTTATGGGAGGCAAAATCAGTTCTATTTTCAAAAGGGTTTGGGTTTGATGCTGAGCAAAAAACAAAAGCATAAATAAACAAAAACATTATAAATTCATACATAACTTAAAACCACTCATTTTTTTAAATACAATAAACATTTAATAATTATTATGTCTTCTTCTCTTTATCAATCATAAAAAACGGATTAAAACAGGCGGCGAAATCATGTTCTTTGGTGTGTCTTGTCCACGAATGTTTCAGGGTTTGTTTCACGTTAATTCATGAAACATGAAACACTTTCGCCTAGCCAATTGATATATAGTAAAAAAATGTAAATCGCAGTGAAACAGACGCACTGATAGGTTTATTTATTGCTGGCAACTAAAATGTGGTCAATAAAACGTGGTAGCTAATCCGTTGTAACTAAAACTGATTTGTTCGTGGGAAACCTGTTGGTGGGAGCTTTCCGCCTTGGCCCCGTTTACCAATCCAAGGCAATAGATTTGTTTCCGTCCTCGTTTTGTCGCCAAGGGCCCAAGAAAGTCCCTCTTCAAGGTTAAAGAATCGCGCATCCGATAAGCCGCCATCCTTATAGCGCTGCAGGATAACGCCTTTGCCACGTGCCATTTCAGGAATTTCAGATGTTTTGTAGATCAACAGTTTCCGGTTCTGTCCAATCACGGCAATGTGATCGCCTTTAACTTCACGGCAAAGAGCGGCCTTTGTTCCCGTCACATTGAGGATTTGTTTCCCCCCTCTGGTTTGAGCAATCAGGCTTGATTGGATGGTAATAAACCCATGACCTTTGTGGGATGCCACCAGGATCTTTTTGTCGGGTGCCTGTGGGGAATGGAGAAGGAGTTGAACAACCTCTTCCTCTGGGGCTAAATCAATCAAGAGTCGCAGAGGATCGCCATGTCCACGCCCTCGTGGAAGCTTATCGACAGGTAGGGTATAGAACCTTCCATTGCTGGTGAAGACCAAAAGTTTGTCGGTCGTTTCAGCTTTCAAAACAAAATGTTCTTGATCGCCTTCTTTGTATTTAATTTCTGCCGGAGAGGTGCCATGTCCCTTTAAGGCGCGCACCCATCCTTTTTCAGAGCACACAACAGTGACTGGCTCTCGTTCAACAATCGCTTCAATGGGAACAACGATATCCTCAGGTGGTTCGGCAAGTTCTGTATGACGTCGGCCCAGAGGTGTTTTTTTATTGAATTGTTCTTTGATGTGCTCAAGATCTTCAATGATTTTCTTTTGTTGAAGAGCGGGCGTTTCCAAAAGGGCCGTGAGGTCTGCTTTTTCCTGGGAGAGCTTTTCATGCTCTTTCTTAATTTCGATTTCTTCTAGCTTCCTCAAGCTTCGGAGCCGCATGTTAAGGATGGCTTCTGCTTGCATCTCCGTCAGTCCCCAGCGTTCTTGCATAATGGGGCTGGGGTGATCTTCTTCTCGGATCAACCGAATCACTTCATCGATATTGAGGTAGGCAATAAGGTAGCCTTCTAGCACCGCCAAACGGTGGTTGATTTTATCCAAGCGATAACGGGAAGTTCGCTCAAGGACTACAAGACGATGTTGATAAAAGGCCTCCAGGACCTCTTTAAGGTTTTTAACGCCGGGAACACCCCTATGATCAACAACGTTCATATTTAGAGAAATACGAACATCCAGATCCGTATGACGGAAAAGGGATTCCATCAAAACCACAGGATCCACGGTTCGTGATTTAGGCTCAAAGATCAGGCGCACAACGTCCGTTGATTCTTCACGAATATCGCCCAGTAACGGAAGCTTTTTGTTGGCGAGAAGATCCGCAATTTTTTCAACAAGCTTTGACTTTTGGATCAGGTAAGGAATTTCCGTGACCACAATTTGATATTGCCCAAACTCAAGCTTTTCAACTTCCCACTTAGCGCGGAGTCGAAAGCTTCCTCGTCCAGTTGTATAAGCCTTCAGAATATTTTCACGCGCCTCAACCAGTTGTCCGCCTGTCGGAAAGTCGGGACCAGGGATATGTTTGACCAGAGCCTTGATATCAATGTCAGGATTTTGAATAAGGGCAATGAGTCCATTACAAAGCTCACTTAAATTATGAGGTGGTATGCTGGTGGCCATACCGACAGCGATTCCGGTTGCACCGTTCACAAGTAAGTTGGGGAAACTGGCAGGCATAACAACCGGCTCTTCATTCTCCCCGTCATAGGTCATTTTAAAATCAACAGCATTCTCGTCAATACCCTTCATGAGGGCGTCGGCGGCCGCCGTGATGCGGGCTTCTGTGTAGCGCATGGCGGCCGCTGTATCACCGTCAATGTTTCCAAAGTTGCCTTGGCCATCAACCAGAGGTATGCGGACAGAAAAGTCTTGTGCCAATCGAACCATCGCATCGTAGATAGCTGCTTCGCCATGGGGGTGGAATTTACCCATCACGTCTCCCACCACACGGGCGCATTTCTTATAGCCAGACTTTGGGTCGAGCTTCAGCTCGCGCATGGCATAAAGAAGTCGGCGGTGAACAGGTTTTAACCCATCCCGAACGTCAGGGAGCGAGCGCTGCATAATTGTTGAAAGTGCATAAGATAAATATCTTTCACCTAAAGCGTCTACCAACTCAACATCACGTACGGTCATGCACATTTCCTTAACTTATCAAACTGTCCTAAAAGCCGTATTCGTGCTGCGGAGAGATCACGGCCCAAAAGGTGTCTTTCGAGAAAATAGCCCGTCAACCTTAAGGCGTCTAGGATTTCTTGGTCTTCAGGTAGCATGTTTGTGTCATTTTTGCCAATAAAACTTGGTAAGGGGAGTAATTTTCCTTGAAAAGGCTGAGCGACTTCTTCGCAAACGGCGCGTCCTGTTCGGGGCGAAACGGCTACGAGTTGTTGGGTTGCACCTGTGACAGCGCAAGATTGCAGGGTAAGGCCATAGCCCAGTTCTTCTAAAAGAGATAATTCGAAATGCACATAAGAATGGGCCCAATGGGGTGTTGCTAAATCCCTAAGTAAACATTCAAACTGGCTGTATAGTTGGGTATAAGCATGGCGCTCAGGAAGAACGAGATGGCACAGAGATGTCAGGCTCAAAAGGGCAGAAAGGGGGCCAAAATTATCCAAAAGAAAGGCCCCATGGGAATGGAGGGGTTCGAGCTTCCACGTTCCCAAATGGTTTTCAAGGCGGGCATTCCACCGGGCATTCACCTTGGACCCACATTGAAGCCATCCTTTATTTTTTTGGGAAAGATGAAACACGCCGGAGCATTTTCCATGAGTTTGGGTGAAGAGACTCACAACTTGTTTGCGCTCTCCTAAGGTTTGCGTATGAAGTATAAAGCCTTCGTCAGCCCATTCCATATCAAGAATTTCCGGTTTTAAAATCAAGCCCTATATTCGCATAAAGTCGCGGATCATCAATCCATTTTTCTTTCACTTTAACTTGCAGAAAAAGATGAACAGGTCTTTCAAGGATTTCAGTGAGTTGACGACGGGCGGCAGCTCCAATTGATTTAATCTGCCGTCCTCCTTTGCCAAGAACAATCGCTCTTTGACTCTCTCGCTGGACCAAGATAGTTTGCTGGATCTTTACGCTGCCATTTTCGAATTCTTCCCAAGATTCCGTTTCGACCCATATGGCGTAGGGGAGTTCATCATGGAGACGATGAAAGATTTCTTCACGCGTAATTTCGGACGCCATCAGTCGTTGGGGGAGATCGCTCAGTTGATCTTCAGGGAAAAGCCAAGGACCATCAGGGAGTTGATTGGCCCAATACTGTTTTATATCTTCCGTTCCCTGATTTTTAAGGGCTGAAATCATAAAAATCTTATCGATCCATGAACGTGACAGCATTTGCGCAAGAGCAAGAAGTTTCTCTTTGGGAAGCAAATCAATTTTATTCAGAACGACGGTGGTTTTTATTTTGTATTGTTCAAGGTGGTTCAGTATTTTTTCCGATTCTTCAAGAGACCTTTTTGACGCATCAACAAGTAGCATAATTCCATCTGCATCCCTTAAGCTATTCCAAGCGCTTCTGACCATCGCTTTTTCAAGTCGTCTTTTTGGATCCGCAAAGATGCCCGGTGTATCAACGAGTATAATCTGTGAGTCATTTTCTACAACAACCCCGAGTATACGATTTCGGGTTGTCTGAACTTTGGGAGAAACAATCGTAACCTTACTGCCTACAAGGGCATTGATGAGGGTGGACTTTCCGACATTGGGTTCCCCCACAACAGCGATAAACCCACAACTAGTCATGGCTAAAAATCAAGTTGAGTAAGTTCTGTGCAGCTTCGGCTTCAGCAAGTCTTTTTGAAGACCCTTCGCCTTGCGCTGTTTCTAACCCTTCAACGCTGACCTCAACAATAAAAAGAGGAGAATGTGCCGGGCCTGAGGATTCAACAACCGTATATATGGGATGTTTTTTGCCTTGTCCTTGAGCCCATTCCTGCAATCTAGATTTTGGACTTTGAGGAGGTTCAGGACAATTATGAAGGAGGGATTCCCAATGGGAATAAATAAAGGACTGAGCCGAAGCAAATCCTCCATCAAGGTAGATGGCCCCAATCAATGCCTCACACCCATCAGCAAGCAGTGTTTCAAGGCGTTTTTGTTGAGACGTACTTTGTTCATGTTTTATTTTCATTGCTTTTTCTAAGCTGATGTCACCTGCGATGGCTAACAAGGCTTCCTTACGAACAAGGCCAATAAACCGCTTGGCGAGCTCCCCCTCATCGGCTTTGGGATATTTTTCGAGAAGCCAGCTTGCAACAACAAGGCCTAAAACTCGGTCTCCTAAAAACTCAAACCGTTCAAAATCAAGTCCCTCACCAGGTGGGAGGGCGCTTGGATGAAAAAGAGCTTTCCTAAGCAAAGCAGGATCAGTAAAGGTATAGCCTATGGTTGCTTCAAAGATTTGCATTAGTTAATAGGCTTAAAGATCCGGCTGTAATTTGCGGTGAATGGCCATTTCCAAATTTCGTAAAGGGCAATAGGTCCACCCGTTGAAAAGAAAATGAAACTCGCTCGACCGACGAGGTATTCAAAGGGGATGTACCCAATCACACCTTGAGCGCGACTGTCACTGGAACCGTCACGATTGTCTCCCATCATAAAGTAATGTCCCTCCGGTACGGTATAAACAGGCGTATCATCATATGTGCCTTTTCCAAAGGGTTCTTTTTTAAGAATGGTATGCTTAAGACCATTCGGAAGGGTTTCGATATATTTTGGTGATGAAAGGGTTTCACCGCTATCATCGACATAAGTTGCCTCGCCATCGGGTTCGACAGGACATTTCTCATCATTAATATAGAGAATTCCTTCTTTCATTTGAATGCGGTCACCTGGTAATCCAACAACCCGTTTAATATAATCCGTATCCGGCTCAACAACAGATCGGAAAACTGCAATCTCTCCAAGCTTAGGGTCACTAGGCCAAATGCGACCTGAAAAATAATCGATGACGCCGCCAAAGGGAATTGAAAAGCGGCTATAGCCATAGGCAGGCTTTGAAACAAAAAGATTATCTCCAATCAGCAGAGTCGGGATCATGGAGCCAGATGGAATGTGAAAGGGTTGAAGCCATAACGTGCGTATGACGACAGCAAGCACAATCGCGAAAGAAAGGGCCTTAATATTTTCCCATAAGGAGTCTGGTTTTTTTTCTTTTTTATTTTTTTTCATGAATCCTATCCTAAAGTTAGTCTCTTAAAATAAAGGGAACAGGGGTTTTGCGCAAGAGTGAATTGGGAAAATAAATGATGACTATTTCTGGAAATATTCACAGACACGAAGCATGAATCAGTTTACCATAGCTACTTGTTTTATAATAAGAATTCGAAAACCCATGTGAAACAAACCGTGAAACAGAGGCCCAAGAGTTTCTTAAGCAATATTTCGCAAAACTTCTTCTTTGAAGCTGAGCGTCTGCATATCTGTCATGCGTTCAGGATAGAGAATGCCGTGGAGGTGATCGCATTCGTGCTGAACAACACGGGCGTGGAACCCATGGGCTTCTCTTTTTTCTTCTTTTCCTTGGGGTGTGTAAAAGGAATACTCAATGGAGTGACAACGGGGAACCTTTCCCATGAGGCCGGGCAGGGACAAACAACTCTCCCATTGAGTCGTCATTTCATCGGATAAAGGCGTTACCCTTGGATTAATCATAAGAGTCCACGGGACACCATCTGGATCATATTCGGGAGTTAAGACATAAGAAGGATTAGTCGTTGTTGTTAATATTCGGAACAAAACAATTTGAACAGGAGCGAATACCTGCGGTGCAGCTAAGCCACTGCAATTCATATAATCTACAGTCGCTTGCATATCTTTGATAAGCGATTGAATATTTGGATCAAGAGGGTCTTGAACGGGTTTTGAGATTTTCTTTAAAACAGGATCACCCATCCTGGCAATTGTTAAGACCTTTCCATCCATAGCCTCAACTCCTTCTATGTAGAGACAGTTCTGTGCCATACTATAGGAGCTGCAGAAATAATTTCAACATTATGTTGAGCAATGGGCTGAGATTTTGTGTTAAGGTTGATTGCACTGACGTTGAAGGTCTTTGGGTCTGCTCCTTGATAAAGTTGCCTGACAATGGTTTTTCCGTTTGCCAACTCAATGATGCATCTTTTATTAATTGCCTCGACGAGATGTGTGCCTTTTTTCTTGATCCCTCCCACATAATCACCTTTTTCGTAAAAAGGAAGCATGGCATCATCACGCATAATCGTTACAGAGGCTTCTTTGTTTAGGGTAATAAAAGTTGAGATTTCTCTAGCAATTTTTAAGTTATTGGATAGGGAGCCAATGGAAGAACTGGCGCCTCCACCTTCCGACATTTCTTGAAGGGGGCGTGGGGAAATTCCTACACCTTTAATAAGCCATTCTTCTGAACAATAGATTCCGAGATTACGTAAAATTTCGACGAGTCGTTTTGCCCCCTTTTGGGTAAGCGGATTTTTCCCTCGTTCCCATGCTTCTAGAGTTGCGATTGGAAAGTTGAACTTAAGGCAAAAAGCTTTTCTTTCGGCATAGCCAGCGATACTTCGAGCAGCTTTGATTCTTTGAGAAATACTTGTCTTTGACTCAGAAGAAATTTTGTTGTGATTCTCCATACACCCCCAATTCTTTAAATTCATGTATATGACTAAAGCATATTTTTTTATTGCTTGCAAAAAATATATGTGCTAGCCATATAATACATTGAGCAATTCTTTTCAACTTATTAGAACAAAGCTCACATTTTAAACGATAGAGTTACTATTAAGTGAGGTTTATATCAAGTTGATAAAAATGTCTAATTTTCATCTAAGTTTTTAATCTTTAAAGTTGAGAGGGCGTTAATGTTAGAATTTGAAAAGCAAGATCTTAATCCTTTCCAAAAAGCTTACATCGATTCGTTTTTAGAAAAAATCAAATGCCATTCTTCACTGAGCCCTTTTCCACGAAACATTTCTCAAGCAAAGTCTATATATACAGAAGATATTGCCTCCTTAAATTTTGGTGGAGCGATCCTTCTCAAGCAAAAAATATCATCCGTTCATAGAGAGCTGAGAAAAACCTGGGGCTCTCTTTGTAATGAAACGGACACTTGGTTGTGCACAGCTGGACTCTCAGTTGGAGATAGCATCAACACAGAACAAGTCTGTAAAGATTTTTACGTGAGCCTATATGAAATGCTCTGTCACTTTGGAAAAGAAGAAAACATTAATTATTTATATGTGATTTTAAACCCTGGAGAATATCTTTCTACTGAGGCTATGGGCTTTTGGCCGTATGTTGCCGAAATACGACCTCACGAATCATATGATGGTCTCTTTCACGGAATACTCTCACTGACATATCCTCCCCCTATGATAAGTCAGTGGACTCAAGACGCGAGAGAGCCCGTACAATTGGCGGCATGACCTCCCTGCTCATTACATGGCGCCAGACTTAGGAGAGGCTTTATAGTCTCTCCTTTTTTAGAGTATACGTCCCATTGCTAAAAACTTCTTACGTCTTTGATCGCGGACTTTTTCTCCGCTTAAGGTTAAAAGAGGCTTGAGAGATTTTTCAATGTGCTGCCCTACCGATTCAATGACAACATCAGCATTTCGTTGAGCTCCGCCAACGGGTTCGGGAATAATCGTATCAATGACGCCTAGTTGTTTCAGGTCTTGAGCTGTTAGCTTTTGTGCTGCTGCAGCTTCTTCTTTTTTGTCTTTTGTGCGCCAAAGTATGGATGCGCAGCCTTCCGGAGAAATGACGGAGTAAATAGCGTGCTCCAGCATCATAACTGAATTGGCAAAAGCTAAAGCAATAGCCCCACCCGAACCCCCTTCGCCAATGACTGTGCTGACAATAGGGACTTTTACAGAACCACATGTTTCTAAACAGCGCGCAATCGCTTCGGATTGGCCTCTTTCTTCAGCCTCAATGGCTGGGTGGGCACCAGCTGTATCTATAAAAGTAATAATCGGCATCTCAAATTTATTCGCAAGTTCCATTAATCGAATAGCTTTGCGGTAACCCTCGGGACGCGCCATTCCAAAATTATGTTTAATGCGGCATTCTGTATCCTTGCCTTTTTCATGACCCATAACCATAATGGATTGACCTTTAAATCTGCCAAGGCCACCAATGATAGCCGCATCTTCAGCAAAATTACGATCTCCAGCCAAAGGCGTAAAATCTGTAATTAACGCTTTGATATAGTCGCTTGTATGGGGACGATTTGGATGGCGTGCGACTTGAACCTTTTGCCAGGGAGTTAAGTTTTGATAGGTTTTAATGAGTAGTTTTTCAGTTTTTTCTTCTAGGCGCTTAACCTCATTGGCAATATTTACCTCTCCATTTGATGAAAGATGTCTCAATTCATCAAGTTTCATTTCCAATTCAGTGATTGGTTTCTCAAAGTCAAGCGTTACAGTCATTAAGCTACCCTAATAGTTTGTCATTGAAACAAAAAGAATGTAAACCTCAACGGGTTTAGGTTCAAGAAAAACCTTTGTCTTCAGGCGGTTTTTTCGATGGTTGCTCCTTCAACTGAATCAGGGATTTTAACGTCTGGTTGCTTTTTTATCGTTCCTTTAACGTCTTTAAATTCAATATGAGAAATATTTGTATTGCCGAGCAGCTGAACAACTGGATCTTTACCATTGGAAGGACGGAGGACGATAAGGTTATCACAATTTACGTTCTTTAGTTTTATATTGTCACTATAAGCATAGAGTGTATTCAAGGTGGCATTTTGGATATTTATGCTGCCTTTTATGGTTGAGACGCCGTCAACGTGGAGATTTTGAAAAGTGGTATTTCCGGTAATGTTTAACTGTTTAGCTGTTATATTCTGGGCGTTAACCGTACCCGTGACATTAAGTATATTAAAGACACCATTGCGCCCTTCTTTGATGGGACCATTAACTGTTGTTTTTCCGAGTGCTTTAATATTTAAAAAATTTAGAGAGGCGTTATGTCCTGTCAATCTAATGTTTCTAAATGTTTGATTTTTAACAGTTTGTGACTGTGTGGCCACGAGGTCAGAGGGGGCATCGCTACCCATTTTTTTCGTTTGTTCTTTGAGAAGGGGCCCTTTTTTATGTATACTAGAGGAACGCGCATTTAAAGTTTGGTTTTGCAGTACCAAAACTGAAAAAAGTATGCTTAGTGAAATTATAGTTTTGTTCATTGTATTCTCCTTAAGTGAGTTATTGGTCAAGTTTTTGTAAGGCAGCACCTTTGGTTGGCCCCATGATTTTTGCTTTTGATGATTGCTTAATAATACCCCTTCCACTATTAAAGGTTACGTTACCTTTAATGACGGTACTTCCTGTTATTATAAGAGCTTGTTGCGTCTCTGGCTCCAGTATATCACTTTTTATCATTATGTTGTTTGCTTCAACATTATCCAGCTGAATTTCTCTGCCCATGAATTCAATATCATTTAAGTGTCCTGCGTGTACAAGTAAATACCCCGAAACGTCAGTATTTTCTCTAACATGGAGGTTACTTATTTCAATAAACCCGATAGCTTTTAACTGGTCACATTGCACGTTAGAAGCATTGAAAGTTCCTGTGATAAAAAGTTGTCCGAACTTTCCATTTTGGCTATTTTCTGTTTTTCCAATAATCTCAGCCATGTTTGCAACTTTAAGATTGCTAAATGATAAGGGCCCCACAACGGTTATGCTGTGAAAACTTGAGTTCTTAAGATTTGTTAACCCTATAAAGGATGCTTGCTGTTCATTCGCACTAGAGATATTCGTGTCACCAAGGTAAACTTTTGCTTCAACGCTTGAATCCAAGAGAAAACAATACAAGACTACAGTTAAGAAAAATCTCATGCAGTTCCCCTAATAATTTGTTTATTTTTTCTACATTCTATCCTTTTTTCGAGTATTTCACAAGCGGATGAAAAGACTCCACGAATTCAGTAAGTTCTTCAGGAGCAACATGGGTGTAAATTTGAGTTGTTGATATATCGCTATGGCCTAGAAGCTTTTGTACAACACGGAGGTCTGCGCCATGGCGTAAAAGGTGGGTTGCAAAAGCATGCCTTAACGTATGTGGTGATAAGTGGGGGACTTTGCAGCCCACACGAAGTGCAAGCTCTTTTAAAAGCTGACCAAATCTTTGACGAGTTAAATGTCCTTCTTTGCTTGAGGAAGGGAATAGCCAAATTGAATTTTTGCCTTTGGGAAGAAAGGTGTGACGAACCTTTACGTAACTTTTCAGGGATTCGATTGCTGATTGTGTGAGAGGTACAAGTCGTTCTTTATTTCCCTTACCTTTTACGATGAGGCAAGGTTTTTGACTTTTTATCACTTCTACAGCAGCTGTATATGGCAAGGAGACAAGTTCACTGACGCGAAAGCCGGTGGCATAAAGGATCTCTAAAAGAGTACTAAGCCGGATACCTTCGTTCCCATCCCACTTTTTTGCACCTTCTAATAGAATATCTACATCTTGTTCGCTAAGGGTAGTTGGAAGCTTGCGACGATACTTTGGAGATTCAATGAGTGCAGTCGGATTTGATTTAATTTTTTCCTCACGCATCAAAAACTTAAAAAACTGCCGCAAAGATGACAGTCTTCGAGCCATTGAGGATGATGCAAGATGTTGCTGAGATATCATATAGTTTTGAATATCTTTTGCTTCTACAGTATGGATATCTTTCCCTTTGAGAAAAATGAAAAAATCAGTCAAATCTGTTTCATACGCGCATAAAGTTGATTTCGCTGTTCCTTTTTCAACAGCCATCATCTCTAAAAAAGAATTGAGATCGTTCATTGAAATTTAAAGATTAAGCTCATCAGTCTAATTTATGTTCTTGAATATTCTTTCTCAGCTCGTTGAGCAAAAAACTGACCTTTCCGCCTCCTTTTTGAATGACGGAAGAATACTCAGAACGTTGTGTTACAGTCATACTAATACCTTCAAGCTTAACATCATATATTTGATATTTTCCTTCTTTTTCAAATAATTTCCACTCGATGGGTATATCTTGGCCATTAGGTCTTATAATGCGTGAGGAGACTGTTACACCCTCATCCGGCTCATCACGACACGATGTAACTTCAAATTTTTCTGACGTATATTCTTTGAAACGTGTTGCATAGGCATTGACGGTTGTTTCCTTGAATAAGTTTAAAAACTCTTGTTGCTCAGCTTCACTGGCTTGTTTCCAGTATCGACCCAAGACAAACTTGGCGATGGATTTTCCATTAAAATCACGATCAAGTATTTCTCGAAACTGTGTTGCTCTTTCCTTGTCTGAAACAGAATTGTTGGTTAGGAGGGAGATAACCGTGTTACCGATAGTTTGCATAAACTGTTTGGCTTGCTCGCAATTGGCTTTACCATAGGCTACCTTTGCCATTAAGCAAAGGGGGAACAGTATATATATAATTTTTTTCATCATCATCTCCTCAGATTAATTGTCGTCTGGTTTTGGTGTATCGATGCAAGGCTGTTCACCTCTGATTAAGGCCGCTCGCCTTTCATTATACCAGGAACGTATAGCTGCATAATAGTCGACAGAGTTTTCTCTTAAGTTTCTGAGGAAATCTAAGGTATCCTGCTTGACGTCAATGATTTGTACGCCAGTCCTTGTGGTGGTGTGTACATTGTATCCATACATGTTTATGGGGTCCATTGTGAAGTCTCCAGCTCTTCCCCAAGCATCACGCGCATTTGAAGGACCGAGTATTGGAATAACAAGATAAGGCCCTGCTTCAACACCCCAGGAAGCAAATGTTAAACCAAGATCAGTTTTTTTGTAAGGCAGCCCCCAATCGGTAGAAACGTCAAAAATACCTGCAAGACCAAAGGTTGTATTGACGAGAAAACGCCCAAGTGTAATGCGTGCCTCTTCAGGATCGCCTTGTAAAATGTTGTTCACAAAAACTATGGGTTCGCCAAGGTTTCTGAGGACATAACCTATGCGTGTTCGAACACATTCAGGAATAATCTCAGTATACATCATAGCGAGAGGTTCAAGAACGATCATGTCGACGACGCCATTAATTTCGAAGGTGACCCGGTTTAAAGGCTCAAGAGGATCATATTCTTCATCAGAAGGTTGGCAGCAATCCTGTGGACATTTGCCACATTCATGGGATTCAAAAATGGGTGCTGGACATTCACAACAATTTTCTTCCAGGATCCCTTTAAAAGCCTCGACATGAGTTGGCATAATGTTGATGAGTAGCCCGAGGAGGGCAAGCAATTTAAGAGTTCTCAATTTAGTGTTCTTTCCAAATGTTTGGAAATAAATTTATACAGATTCCTCGAGTCTGTAAAGGCGTATCCTAAGTGTGGAACAACTCCAAGGAAAGAAAAGGGAATCATTCATGAGAAACGATGGAAGCCTACGAATCAGAGTTTAATCGTAAATGTGCTCGCGCAGAGCTTCCATTACCCGCTCTACTGTCGCTTCATGGGCGTCATCATTACTTTCGACCGTAATGTCAGCGTTGGCATATATGGGGTAACGCCTTTCAATCATTTCTTCTAAGATTTGCTTGGCATCGCCATCAAACAGGAGTGGGCGGGTATCTCTGCGAATGACACGTTCATAGAGCACTTCGGGATCTGCGCGGAGCCACAAAGAAATCCCATTTTCTTTAATGAGTTCACGGCTCTTTTCATCAATAAATGCTCCATCTCCGGTGGATACGACTTGTACATTTCCACCTAAAAGTCTTTTGATCACACGCCGTTCCGCATCACGAAAAGCCTTTTCTCCCCATGTTTCGAAGATATCTGCGACAGAACAGCCGGCGGCTCTTTCAACTTCCTGATCAGAATCGTTAAATAAAACATCTAGCTTGCGGGCTAACCGCCATCCGATGCTGCTTTTTCCCGCTCCCATCATACCAACTAACACCAACGTCTTAGGCAAAACAAGATTTGACGAATATCTTTTAGGTTTTTTTTTCATTCTTTTGAATTCTTTCTCACTTTCTTTTAACATAGCGAGTTAGATTGAAATAGGAAATACTTTTCATGATGAATAATCAGATATTTACAGAGCCAAAGCTTGATGTGCTCTCAAAAAAAGACGCGGATGTCGTCAAGCCATCAGGCCAATGGATGGCAAGAACATCACAGCAAATGGAAGACCTAACCCGTAACGCTTTAGAAAAAAAATACGCTAATCAAGTTATTATTGATCTTTCAGAGTTTCAATCCTTTGATATTGCAGGGCTGTGGATTATTCACCAGCTTATGGAGGCATTAAAAAACAAAGGGAAATCCGTAGCCTTTGAGCATGAAAGTGATGCATTTCGTGACTTATCAACGCGCATTGAGTCCTATAAACCAGAACCCCAAAAAATTAAAAAACCTTCCTTTTATTTATTTCAAAAGCTTGTTGATTTAGGTGAGACATCCCTTATTCTTTTTTATCTGGCCCAAGATCTCATTGTGTTTCTAGGACAAGTGGTGAGTGGGCTTGCTTCGATTGTGGTCCACCCCCGTCGGTTCCGTATGGTTTCTGTTATTTCACACATGGAAAAAATTGGGTTTGACGCCATTCCCATCGTATCTGTTATGTCCATGGCTCTCGGAATTGTTCTCGCCTATCAAGGAGAAGAACAGCTTCGCCGCTTTGGCGCTGAAATTTATACAATTAACCTTGTTAGCATTTCTATATTTAGGGAAGTTGGGATACTCATTACGGCTATACTCGTTGCGGGTCGAAGCGGAAGTGCCATTACAGCTGAAATTGGGATTATGAAGATTAATCAGGAGATTGATGCTCTTAATACCTTAGGTTTAAGTCCCATGAATGTTTTAATTCTTCCGCGAGTCCTAGCTATTATTCTTGTTATGCCCTTACTTGCTTTTATCGCGGATATTGCAGGCCTTATTGGGGGAGGAATTATGGTTGTTCTGTCTCTTGATGTATCAACTCACCTTTATATACAAAGGGTTGGAGAGGCCGTTACAATTGGAAGTTTTTGGGTAGGATTATTAAAAGCACCATTCTTTGGTGCTATCATTGGAATTGTAAGTTGCTTTGAAGGAATGCGTGTGAAAGGAACGGCTGAAAGTGTCGGGAAGTGTACAACGCAGTCTGTTGTAGAAGGTATTTTTCTGGTAACATTAGCAGATGCACTACTATCTGTTTTCTTTTCTAAAATTGGGATTTAAATGGTAAAAAAGCAACCCATCATATCCATCCAAAACCTTGTGACTCAGTTTGGTGAGCATACCATCCATGATCATCTTAGTTTAGATATATTTGAGGGAGAGATTTTTGGTATTGTTGGAGGGTCAGGTACGGGTAAATCTGTATTGATGAGCGCGATTCTTGGCCTTGTTCCTATAAAAAGTGGAAACATATCAATCTTGGGTAAACAAGTTGGATCCCTTGAAAAAATTACAAAGCTTCACCTTCAATCTCATTGGGGCGTACTGTTTCAAAGTGGTGCTCTCTTTAGCTCTTTAACGGTTGGTGAGAATATTCAGTTGCCGATGAAAGATATGGAGGACATGCCTGCAGATCTTGCCGAAGAAATGGCTTTGATTAAGTTAAAAATGGTAGGGCTTGATGAGAGTGATTTCTACAAATACCCTTCAGAATTATCTGGAGGTATGGTTAAAAGGGTTGCTTTAGCTAGAGCTCTTGCTGTTGATCCTGAAATTCTTTTTTTGGATGAGCCTACGGCAGGCCTTGATCCCATTTCAGCAGCAGCCTTTGATGATCTTATTTTGACGTTACGTAAATATTTGAATCTCACCGTTGTTATGGTTACACATGATTTAGATAGTATTAAACAATTGTGTGATAGGCTCGCGGTTCTAGTTGACAAAAAAGCAATTGTGGGGACACTGAAATCATTATTAAAGGATCAGCATCCTTGGATTCAAGACTATTTTCATGGGGTTCGAGGACGAACGACGCTTGCTGATTTAACGGGGTAAATATGGAAACACGCGCAAGATACATGATTGTTGGCCTTTTTGTTCTTTCTTCCCTTGCGGGAATTTTAATTTTTTTCTTATGGCTTGCTAAATCAGACGTCAACAATCAAAAAAACTATTATAACATATACTTCAAAGGTTCAGTTACAGGACTGAGCCCTGGAGCTTCAGTAAGCTATTTAGGTGTACCTGTCGGAAATGTTAAGAAAATTGAGCTTGATCCAGACGATCTTTCTCAAGTCAAAATTTTAGTAGCGATAAAAGATAATATTCCCGTCAAAGAAGATGCATATGCTTCTCTCGAGCTGCAAGGGCTTACAGGCTATAAGCTCGTACAAATTACAGGCGGGTCTCCAGAGAGCCCACTGTTAAAGAAAAAGCCCGGAGAAAAGTATCCTGTGATCCCCTCGCGCTATTCAGGTGTTGAAGAGATCATGACGACATTGCCTCGGTTGGTTAACAAATTTACGAATTTAGTTGATCGAATCAACGCCACATTTAACGAAGAAAATCGTGAAAATTTCGCAGTTATTTTGAAAAATACGAATGAGCTTTCAAAGAACTTGGCAGAAAGTACTGCTCCTTTGAAATCTCTCATTCAAAATCTCGATAAGTTAAGTGTCTCTGCTGATGGGACATTGACAAGAATTGATAAGGCGGCAGAACATTTTACCTCGTATTTTGGAGACAATCGAAAAGCCCTTGATACGCTTACTCAAACAGGCTCATATGAGTTAATCAAAACCCTTAGCGAAACGCGAGAGATGGTAAAAAATGCAAAACAATTTTTTGAAAGTCTTGACGAAAATCCCAGAAGCCTATTAATTGATACAAAAAGAAAAGGGGTTTATATACCTCAATAATAAATAAAGGGAGAAAAAAATGGGACGGTGGTATTTTTTAGCAGTTCTTATGCTTGTTCCAAGCCTAGTTTTAGCAAATACGGAAATGTGTGTGAAACAAAAGCCGGTTGTTTCGGTTTGTAAAGATCCTTGTAAGCAAAATTGGTGGGACAAAGGTTGGGCTGTAACGCTTTACAGTGGTCCTTTAACGTCTCAAAACTCGTCTCAATTTATTCAAAGTGGGAAGTTTGGAGACTCAGGCATTATTGCTTTAGCTGGGTCAAAAGAACTGACGACCTTTTTCAAAGGAAATTTAGGTTTAGAATTTGAAGCGCAGGCTGTGCAACACTTTGGAGATCAAGATCACTTTGAAATTAATCCGGCGATTCTTGTGCTGAGATGGAAATGCTTTCCATGGCATAAAACGCTTCCAACCACCTTTGCTATTGGTGATGGTATAAGCATTGCAACGCGCACGCCAAAGCTTGAGAAAAAAGAGCGTGGGGATGATACTTCGAAAGCTCTTAACTACGTTATGGCTGAAGCAACTTTCTCACTTCCCTCTTGTCCAAACTGGGCCTTTGTTCTTCGTTATCACCACCGCTCAGGTGTTTTTGGACTTTATAACGGTGTACATGATGCCTCTACGGTTCTTGCGGCAGGTTTCAAGTATTGGTTTAGATAAACATCAAGCTTGGCCCATGATCACGTAACCATTTTTTATGGGTACGGTATTGTGGGCACAGCCCTTCAACGGTTTTCCAAAAGGCGTGGCTGTGATTCATATGGATGAGGTGGACAGCTTCGTGAATGCAAACATATTGAGCCGTCTCTGCTGGTGCGAAAATGAGTCGCCAATTTAACGAGATCGTTCCGCTTGACGAACAGCTTCCCCAGCGTGACTTTGTGTCTCGAACGGAAATTTCATGAACGACTTTTCCTAAGTTTTGAGCAGCCTTTAAAACATGTGGCGTCAATACATTGAGGGCATAGTTTTTAAACGTGCTATGGATATCCTTTTGGACCCACCTTTGGGGAAGGTAAAGGATTTGTGAATCTGAACAAAGAAATGACTTTTTCCGCAAGGGGTCTGTTACACATGCGAACCAAATGCCATGAAGGCAAATTTTTTCTCCTGGACCAATCTCTATTTTCTTATCCAGAACCTTCAACTGTTTTTCCGCCCATCCCTTGCATTTATGAAGAAAGTCAGCGATTTGGATCTCGGATATTCGGGGTGGGGAGGTGACAATAAAGGATGTCTCTTTCGAGGAAAACCGAAGTGTGATCCGTTTAGAACGTTTGTTTGTTTTATGAATAACGGGGATGTCCTGCCCTTGATATGAAAATACTGTCATAATAATATTCGACTAACCTGATGCTAATGTATGGATACCCTTTTCCTGGCCAAAAAGATAGAGCAAGGTTCTTACAGATTTACCTTGCGGTGAGGTCAAATAGGGATCTTCTTTCAAAATAATTTGGGCGGCTTCGTAGGCTTTCTCAAGAAGGATGCCGGAAGTCAGGGGATCAGCAAGTCGGAATGAAGGAAGTCCGCTCTGCTTTGTGCCCAAAACATCCCCCCCTCCTCGGAGGTGGAGATCTTCCTCTGCAATCCGAAAACCATCTTCTGTTTCACGCATCACTTGCAGGCGCCTTTTTCCAATATCTGAAATAGGATAGCCATAAAGAAGAAGACAGCGCCCTTCTTCCGATCCGCGACCGACTCGTCCACGCAGTTGATGAAGCTGGGAAAGTCCAAATCTTTCAGCATGTTCAATGACCATTACATTGGCTGTCTTAATATCGATCCCCACCTCAATAACGGTTGTCGCAACAAGAATTTGACAGGGACCTTCTTTAAAGGAGGCCATAACGGCTTCTTTTTCATCGCTTTTTTGTTTCCCGTGCACAAGGCCGACTTTCTCTTCCCCAAAAAGAGATTTAAGATGCTCAAACCTTTCTGTCGCTGCCGCTAAATCAAGGGACTCCGATTCCTCAACCAAGGGACATACCCAATAAATTTTTGATCCCTTTTCCAAAAGCCTCTCCAGGCCCGAACATACTTCATCAAGTCGATTGAGGCCGAGGGCGCGGGTTTGAATGGGCTTTCGCCCTTTAGGTTTGTCTAAAATGCGGGAAACGTGCAAATCGCCATATGCAGTAAGGCGTAATGTCCGGGGGATGGGCGTTGCCGTCATAACAAGGATGTCTACATCCTGTCCCTTAGAAGTTAAGTTGAGACGTTGATTAACGCCAAAGCGGTGTTGTTCATCAATGACAACAAAACCAAGGTTGATAAATTGTACGCCTTCCTGCAAAAGAGCATGAGTTCCGACTACAAGGTGGATGCTTCCATCCTTCAGACCTTCGTATATTTCCTTTTTATTCTTTTGCTTGCTGGTTAAAAGAGCGACGTTGATGCCCACTTTTTTGCCCAAAGTTTGCAAAGTCCAGGCATGCTGAGTTGCGAGAATTTCTGTAGGAACAAGAAAGGCGGTTTGGTAACCTGCTTCAATTGCATCCGCAATTGCAAGAAAAGCCACCAGAGTTTTCCCAGATCCTACATCTCCTTGTAAGAGGCGCACCATTCGATGGGCAGATGATAAATCCCTTTCTATTTCCTGGATGGCTTGTTCTTGTCCGGGGGTAAGGGGGGATCCAAAAGCTTGCAGAATTTTTGCCTTCAGCTTGCCTGAAAACGAAATAACCTTCCCTTTCGGTTGATTTTGCCGAACAAGGGCAAGAGCCAATTGATCTGCCAACAGTTCATCAAAAGCAAGTCTTTCACGTGCTGGATGGAAAGGTTCTAAGTCCTTTTCATTTTGAGGATTATGAACAATCTGAAGGGCTTTTTGCCAGGAAGGCCACTCACCTTTCAAAGTATTCGGGATCCACTCGGAAAGGTCAGGGATACGCTTAAGAGACATTTGAACCATTTTTTGCGCTTGGCTTTGAAAAAGTCCTGCTGTTAAGGGGTAAATAGGGCTCTTATCGCGCCAATATGAGGCTACTTCAGCACTGATGATGCGCTCAGGGTGGGACATTTGCCAGCCCCCTAAGTATTGCTCAACCGTTCCACATATAAGGCGCTTTTCTCCCACAGGAAGTCGTGTTTGAAGGGTTTTGGGGTAGGCTTTAAAAAAGGTGATATCAAGAATCTCTCCATTCACATCACAGGTAACTTTATAAGGTTTTCGCGTTCCTCGGGGAGCTGCCTCATGATGGAGCACAGAGACAACAAGGGCAACAGGCTCTCCTGCTTTGCACACTTGCAAGGATGGTTTAAGAGGGAAGTGAGCAATGCCACTAGGTAAATGCCAAATCAGGTCAATAATCCGCTCAATTCCTAAACGTTTAAAGGTTTTGGTAAGTTCCGGCCCCACCCCTTTGAGGCTTGTTAAAGAGGCATAAAGGGGTATGAGACTATCTGGACGCATAAGATTTCAAACGTAATTTAACAAAGCTTATTTTTATACAAGTTCCAAAAAGATTCAATCATAAATATATTGCTTTGTAAATAAATAAATAGTGAAAGCAATATTGTAGTAAATTAATTATTTACTTAACTATTTATTTATTTTATTCGTTCCGCATCTACCTCCTTGCCAATTCAGATGCACTATATGACGATGCCCCGTCATTAAAATTATACGTCACCACTTCTTCATTTTCCTTTTCTACGTCTTCCTCTACTAC